>NZ_JAKUEN010000009.1:0-185916 GCF_022662915.1 Bacillus cereus group sp. BfR-BA-01453
AAAAGGTTACCCCACCGACTTCGGGTGTTACAAACTCTCGTGGTGTGACGGGCGGTGTGTACAAGGCCCGGGAACGTATTCACCGCGGCATGCTGATCCGCGATTACTAGCGATTCCAGCTTCATGTAGGCGAGTTGCAGCCTACAATCCGAACTGAGAACGGTTTTATGAGATTAGCTCCACCTCGCGGTCTTGCAGCTCTTTGTACCGTCCATTGTAGCACGTGTGTAGCCCAGGTCATAAGGGGCATGATGATTTGACGTCATCCCCACCTTCCTCCGGTTTGTCACCGGCAGTCACCTTAGAGTGCCCAACTAAATGATGGCAACTAAGATCAAGGGTTGCGCTCGTTGCGGGACTTAACCCAACATCTCACGACACGAGCTGACGACAACCATGCACCACCTGTCACTCTGCTCCCGAAGGAGAAGCCCTATCTCTAGGGTTGTCAGAGGATGTCAAGACCTGGTAAGGTTCTTCGCGTTGCTTCGAATTAAACCACATGCTCCACCGCTTGTGCGGGCCCCCGTCAATTCCTTTGAGTTTCAGCCTTGCGGCCGTACTCCCCAGGCGGAGTGCTTAATGCGTTAACTTCAGCACTAAAGGGCGGAAACCCTCTAACACTTAGCACTCATCGTTTACGGCGTGGACTACCAGGGTATCTAATCCTGTTTGCTCCCCACGCTTTCGCGCCTCAGTGTCAGTTACAGACCAGAAAGTCGCCTTCGCCACTGGTGTTCCTCCATATCTCTACGCATTTCACCGCTACACATGGAATTCCACTTTCCTCTTCTGCACTCAAGTCTCCCAGTTTCCAATGACCCTCCACGGTTGAGCCGTGGGCTTTCACATCAGACTTAAGAAACCACCTGCGCGCGCTTTACGCCCAATAATTCCGGATAACGCTTGCCACCTACGTATTACCGCGGCTGCTGGCACGTAGTTAGCCGTGGCTTTCTGGTTAGGTACCGTCAAGGTGCCAGCTTATTCAACTAGCACTTGTTCTTCCCTAACAACAGAGTTTTACGACCCGAAAGCCTTCATCACTCACGCGGCGTTGCTCCGTCAGACTTTCGTCCATTGCGGAAGATTCCCTACTGCTGCCTCCCGTAGGAGTCTGGGCCGTGTCTCAGTCCCAGTGTGGCCGATCACCCTCTCAGGTCGGCTACGCATCGTTGCCTTGGTGAGCCGTTACCTCACCAACTAGCTAATGCGACGCGGGTCCATCCATAAGTGACAGCCGAAGCCGCCTTTCAATTTCGAACCATGCGGTTCAAAATGTTATCCGGTATTAGCCCCGGTTTCCCGGAGTTATCCCAGTCTTATGGGCAGGTTACCCACGTGTTACTCACCCGTCCGCCGCTAACTTCATAAGAGCAAGCTCTTAATCCATTCGCTCGACTTGCATGTATTAGGCACGCCGCCAGCGTTCATCCTGAGCCAGGATCAAACTCTCCAATAAAGTTAGTTTGTCTAGCATCTAAAATAAAAATTGACGTTTCACGTTGTTTGTTTCGTTCAGTTTTCAAAGAACTACTTAGTCGCTCATTTGCGACTTCCTTATGTTAACATCTTCGTTTTTCGATGTCAACTAAGTTTTTTAATTTCTTTTTTATCGTTTTCTGCGTTTCCGCATCAGCGACGGTTATTAATATATCATGCAGTACATACATGGTCAATACTTTTTATAAAAAAATTTCACATCCCGTTAAAAGTTTAAAAACATGTTTCAAAAATCATTATAATCTCCCTACCTTCTGCATTTCATATCTTATCACTTTACCATATTTCTGAGCGATAGAAAATTCTAAATTTTATGTTATATTATTATTATAGGAGCGTGGTGAGAATGAGCATTAAGTATTCAAACAAAATCAATAAAATCCGGACCTTTGCATTAAGTTTAGTATTTATCGGCCTCTTCATTGCATACTTAGGAGTCTTTTTCCGTGAGAATATTATTATTATGACAACATTTATGATGGTTGGCTTTTTAGCTGTTATCGCTAGTACAGTCGTTTACTTTTGGATTGGTATGTTATCTACTAAAACTGTACAAATTATTTGTCCAAGCTGCGATAAACCTACAAAAATGCTCGGTCGTGTCGACGCATGTATGCATTGCAACCAACCTTTAACAATGGATCGAAATCTAGAAGGAAAAGAATTTGATGAAAAATATAATAAGAAGAGCTATAAATCATAGGCACATATGAGTACAGTAAGGAAAGTGTATCCTTACTGAGCTAAACATTAAAAGGTGATTTCTTGGTTAAGAAATCACCTTTTGTATTTATCCTTAATTAAATCCTCCACTGAACATTTTAAATCATTCTGAACCTAACGTAATTCCCATATATAATAAAGAAAGAGGTTGACGTAAAGCCGTCAACCTCTTTCTTTATTATATATTACGCCTTATGACACTCTGGACAAACGCCATAAATTTCTAAGCGATGACTATTAATAACGAAGCCTGTCGTTTTCGCAGCTTCCTCTTCAAGCTGTTCCAAACCTCCATAAGGAAAATCAACAATCTTACCACATTTTTCACAAATTACATGATAATGTTGACTTGTAACATAATCAAATCTACTTGAAGCGTCTCCATAAGTTAATTCCTTTACAAGTCCAACCTCTTTAAATACACGCAAGTTATTATAGACAGTTGCAACACTCATATTTGGAAACTTACCTTCTAATGCTTTATAAATTTCATCCGCTGTTGGGTGCGTCATAGATTCCACAAGGTACTCTAAAATAGCATGACGCTGTGGAGTAATGCGTACACCCGTATTTTTCAGCATTTCTAGCGCTTCTTTTAATTCTTCTTTGACCACCGTCATGCACCCCGATTCTATACGGATTATTATTTTATAATTCTTATAAAGAGTGTACTCCTTTTCTTATAAATCGTCAATATTTCTACTATAAGTATGTGGTTTATTTTTGTATATGGCCTTATTCTTATGTATCTTTCCCTATTTTTTATGCATTTACAATAGAAAAAAAGTGCGACATAATCGCACTTGGAATACTATCATCTGAGGAGGTATGCCCTACACTTCACTTTATGTAAGACAATAAAATATGTATAGACACTCGCCTTACTTCTATATATTTTATCTCCACAATGGATTTACTTTATATAAGAAAGAACATCTTCAATATGTCCCTTCACTTTCACTTTACGCCACTCTTTTACAAGCTCACCGTCTTTATTAATAAGGAATGTAGAGCGCTCAATTCCCATGTACTCTTTTCCAAAGTTCTTTTTCAACTTCCAAACATCGTACAATTCCGCTACCTTATGATCTTCATCTACTAAAAGTACAAATGGAAGTTCATGCTTCTCAATAAATTTCAGATGTCTGTTCGCTGAATCAGGACTTACACCAAGAATAACTGTATCTTTCTCTTGAAATAATCCATATGCATCTCGAAAATCACACGCTTCAGTTGTACACCCTGGAGTCATATCTTTCGGATAAAAATATAGAACTACATTTTTCCCACGAAAATCAGCTAAGCGAACTTGTTCCCCGTTACTTCCCTCTAATGTAAATTCCGGTGCCATTTCTCCTACTGTAACCATTGTTATCACTCCTATTCTTTTCTTTTACTATAACAAATGCCATCTTATTTTTCATTGTCTATTACAGACCTCATCACGAAAGCAAACGGTAATGTATATCCAATTAGCGCTTCTCCAATTGCAATCCACCGCCCAATTCCAATCGGAGATATGTCACCATATCCAACAGACAATAAAGTAACTGCGCTAAAATATAAACAAATTTCAACCAGTTGAAAAGAGTGAGCGTTTAAGCTTTCTCCATCCTCTTTCAAAACTGCAAAACCCATTTCCTCTAATACAACGTAACTTAATCCAAATGCAATCAATACTGTTGTATAAATCAAAAATAATGTAGCTAAATTATACAGCGAAAAAAAACGCGTTGAATCCGAATAGGAACTCCATAATAATTGGACACTCCTCAAAATAGCAATTGCTGCAATTAATAGAATAAATCCCCATAACATGTCCTCCACCTCATTTTATATGTATGAGACAGCCATTAGATTTATCCCTTAGAAACAAACAAGCTTTTATAATTAATTCCCTGCACCACGGTACCTTTTTACCCCTTGATTCCAAAGAGTGATTGCAATCGTAAAACAGATAACACCAACAAATGGTGTTGCAAATGCATAGCTATTCCACTCTGTCTTTCTTAAGAAGTATGCTGCTGGATACACTCCAACAAACGCAAATGGTAGGACAAACGTTAAAATGAAGCGAATCACACGGTTATAAATATTAACAGGATAGCGGCCATAATTCCCTATGTTATACATTAGCGGCATAATCGAACTTTTCGCGTCCGACCAAAAACCAAGACTTGCAAGCGTAACAAATATCCCTCCGTATACAAGTGCGCCCCCTCCTACCATCAACAAGAATAAGAAGATATCGTACCAGTAAAAAGATAATTGCAACTCCACTGCTGCGTAGCCCATTACAATCATCCCTGTAATCGCTCCAATTAAAGATTCAAGCTCCATTCTTTCTAATATAATTTGAAATAAACTATGAATCGGTCTCGTTAATATGCGATCCATTTCTCCTTTAATAATGTAACGATCATTAAAGTCCCATATGTTAAAGAAAGCTGAGAAAATGGCAAATGGCACTAAAAAGAAACCATAAATAAAGATTACTTCTTCTCTACTCCATCCTTTTAATGCTTGTGTATGCCCAAACACAACGAGAATAAAGATTAAATTAACAGCCTGTAGTGATAAATCAGAAAGTAATCCAACGATAAAATCGCCCCGATACTCCAATTTTGTTTTTATATATTGGCTTGCATATTGCAAAAATAGTTTTATATATATCATCTCATCATCCCCCTTGTACAATTAGACGTTTTCTCGCCGTTCTCCACATAAGTACAATCGGAATAATAAGTACAATGGCCCAAATTACTTGGAATAATAATGCCTCATACAATTTACTTCCTTGTATACCTTCTGAGAAAATCATACTCGGAATATAACTAATAGCCTGAAACGGTAAAAACATCATTGTCTTTTGGGCCCATAACGGATAAAAACTAATTGGTAATAATAGACCTGAAAACAAATCAATAACAACACGTTTTGCATACATAATTCCGCTATTATTAAATAAGAAGAATGTGAGCATTCCCGTCATTAAATTAATTTGTGTATTAATAATAAAACTAAATATTAAAGATAAGAAGAAATATAACCACGTTTGAAAGTTCGTTGTAATTTGCAATGAAAATAATAAGGTAACGATGACCATACCCGGAATTGAAAAGAAGGCAAAGCGAAATATTCCTTCACCAAGACCTTGCATCACTTTCATCCCTAAATAGTTATATGGACGTATCAGTTCTACCGCTACACGTCCCTCTTGAATCTCCATCGCAATTTCCCTGTCTATATTATTAAAATAAAAAGCACGTGCCATCCAGGCAATTGCGATATACGTAGTCATTTGCGAAATAGATAAACTTTCAATATTCTCTTTTCCGCTATAAATTGCTTGCCACAAAAAATAATATGCGCCGATATTAATTGTATAAATTAAAATCCCGCTATAGTAGTTTGTACGATACGCAAGCATCATTAAAAAGCGAATTCGAATCATTTCAATGTACTTACCCATGTTTAATACCTTCCTCATAAATGTTACGAATAATTTCCTCTGTAGACACTTCGTTAATTTTTAAATCTTTAATTTGAAAGGCTTGTACCACTTTAGAAATAAGCATTGAAATAATAACTTCTTCATTCGGTATTTTGGCAATCCACGCGTTTTCCTCTTTCGCTTTCGACCAAACGACATGACTATCTGGCATAACCATTGATAAATCCTGATAAGAAACTGGTGCGACAAACTGAAAATGTATTTCTTTCTCTGCTCCCCACTGCGTACGAAGATTATGTAAAGAACCGTCATACATAATATTGCCTTCATCCAGCATGATAACGCGCTCACATAAAGCTTCAATATCAGTAATATCATGAGTTGTTAATAAAATCGTTGTTTTATAACGTTCATTCATTTCTTTTAAAAATTCACGTATTTTCAATTTCACAAGTACATCTAACCCAATTGTTGGTTCATCTAAAAATAATAACGGCGGATTATGAATTAATGCTGCCGCTAATTCACAACGCATTCTTTGACCTAAAGATAGCTTTCGAACTGGCTTATCTAATAAAGGACCAATATCTAACGTTTCGATCACGTGCTCCATATGTTCTTTATACTGAGCGTCTGATACACCGTACACTTTTTTTAATAAACGAAACGATTCTTGTACCGCAATATCCCACCAAAGCTGTGAGCGTTGTCCGAAAACAACACCAATCGTTCTTACAAATTCTTCCCTCTGCTTATGCGGGTTCATCCCGTTTACTAAAATGTCTCCTGATGTCGGAGTCAAAATCCCCGTAAGCATTTTAATTGTCGTTGATTTACCAGCACCATTCTCACCGATATATCCAACCATTTCACCTTGTTTCACAGTAAAAGATACATCATTTACTGCTGGTACTATTTTATAATTACGATTTAATAAATCGCGAAATGCACCCTTTAAACCTGGACGACTTGAATAGGCTGTAAATTCTTTACGTAACCCTTGTACCTCAATTACCGATTTCATAACCGGACCCCCTTCCTAAATGTCACAACGAATAGTTTACCCAACTGCCTTCTCTATCACAAACAATACGTCTTTTCGAAAAACATGTTAGAATAATACATAGATTTTTGTAAGGAGATGAATGGTAGTGAAATTCACAAAATCAGAAGCATTACATAAAGAAGCTTTAGAACATATCGTTGGCGGTGTTAATAGTCCTTCTCGTTCTTTTAAAGCAGTTGGTGGCGGCGCTCCTGTTGCTATGGAACGTGGAAAAGGTGCTTATTTCTGGGATGTAGACGGAAATAAATATATCGATTATTTAGCAGCATACGGTCCTATTATTACTGGACATGCTCACCCGCACATTACAAAAGCAATTACAACAGCTGCTGAAAATGGTGTACTTTACGGAACTCCAACAGCGCTAGAAGTAAAATTTGCAAAAATGTTAAAAGAAGCAATGCCTGCATTAGATAAAGTCCGCTTCGTAAACTCTGGTACTGAAGCTGTAATGACAACAATTCGTGTCGCTCGCGCTTACACAGGCCGCACAAAAATTATGAAATTCGCTGGTTGTTACCACGGTCATTCTGATTTAGTACTTGTAGCAGCTGGATCTGGCCCTTCTACACTAGGAACTCCTGACTCAGCGGGTGTACCACAAAGTATCGCTCAAGAAGTTATTACCGTTCCATTTAATAATGTAGAAACTTTAAAAGAAGCATTAGATAAATGGGGACATGAAGTAGCAGCTATTCTTGTAGAACCAATCGTTGGAAACTTCGGTATTGTAGAGCCAAAACCTGGCTTCCTTGAGAAAGTGAATGAACTTGTTCACGAAGCTGGTGCACTAGTAATTTACGATGAAGTTATTACTGCTTTCCGCTTCATGTACGGTGGTGCTCAAGACTTACTTGGCGTAACACCAGACTTAACAGCGCTTGGTAAAGTTATTGGCGGCGGACTTCCAATCGGTGCTTACGGTGGTAAGAAAGAAATTATGGAACAAGTTGCCCCTCTTGGACCTGCATATCAAGCTGGTACAATGGCAGGAAATCCTGCTTCTATGGCATCTGGTATTGCTTGTCTAGAAGTTCTTCAACAAGAAGGGCTTTATGAAAAATTAGATGAACTTGGTGCAATGCTTGAAAAAGGAATTTTAGAGCAGGCTGAAAAACATAATATCGATATTACATTAAACCGCCTAAAAGGTGCTTTAACTGTATACTTCACAACAAATACAATTGAAGATTACGATGCAGCACAAGATACAAACGGAGAAATGTTCGGTAAATTCTTCAAGCTTATGCTGCAAGAAGGAATTAACTTAGCACCTTCTAAATACGAGGCATGGTTCTTAACGACAGAACATACAAAAGAAGATATTGAATATACAATTGAAGCTGTAGGTAGAGCATTTGCTGCTTTAGCAAACAATAAATAATCCCGCCATTAAAAGGAAAAAAGAAAGCACACCTTTCTTTTTTCCTTTTTTCTATTTCATAAATTCCTCATTAATAGTATAATTATTCATAATTATCTGTTTAATTTTCTTTTATATCCTTACTATCTTTGTATGCAAGGCTGCTCACGCCTTAAATAGTAAGATTATTCAAACTTCAATAAGAGGGGGGATTGACGGATGCTCAATAAAACAAATACATGGACACCGTCTTTATTTCGAGGTTATAAAAATGCAGAACATGATGCGTGTGGAATCGTTTCCGTTATGGAGAAACGAAAAATTCCTACAAAAGAAAACATTGATCTTTGCATACAATCTCTCGTTAAAATGAATCATAGAGCTGGTTTCATTAATGGTGAAGGCGATGGAATCGGTATTCACATTGATGTACCAAAAGCACTTTGGAGTGAAAAACTAAAAAGTAGCGGATATAATCCAACGATCGTGGATCATCCCCACTTTATCGTTGGACATTTTTTTCTAAACAAAAACGCAAATGTAGTTAATTTAAAAAATCATATTCGTACCCAACTAAGCAACGAAAACTTTGCAATTCTTTTTGAAAGTGACGATGCAATAAACTCCGATGCACTCGGTCCACTTGGTAAACAAGAAGAACCTTTATTTTGGCAAGTTGCTCTTATCGCTGAAAATGAAGTTAAAAATATTGAGCAAACATTATTTTCAGTAACGATAAAAATAGAGGAAAACGAAGCGATTCATGTTGCTTCCTTAAGTCGTGATCATGTTGTATATAAAGTTCTCGGTGCTGGTGATACGCTTGTGGCCTATTACAATGATTTACAACACCCGCTGATCGCTTCAACTATGACACTTGGACATAATCGCTATTCTACAAATACATTATCTAATTTTTTTCGTGTACAACCATTTAGCATTCTCGGACATAATGGTGAAATTAACACAATTGCCAAGTTACGCGATCAAGCTGACATGATTCATGTTCCACTTACTGCTGGGGGTAGCGACTCCCAAGATTTAAACCGCACCTTAGAAACTCTACTTGTTCAATACGACTACAGTTTATTTGAAGCAATGGATATACTATTCCCACCAATCATTAATGAAATTAAACTTTATGAACCGCATTTACAAGATTTATATACGTATATACGTGAAGCATGGGGCCATTTTGCACAAGGTCCAGCTGGCATTATTTCACGCTATAAAGATGAAGCTGTTTTCAGCGTCGATTCCCTCGGACTACGACCAGTTTGGAAAGTAGAGACAGAGAGTTCTTATATTTTCTCTTCTGAACCTGGAGTTGTATCTCCAACTGAATATGTAGCAGAACCGAAACCACTCGCTCCTGGAGAAAAAGTCGGACTAAAGTGGAATGAACAAGATGAGCTTGTTCTTTATGAATATGACAAATACCAAGCTCAAGTATATGACCGTTTTAAAAAACGAGTGGATACTAAAGATTATCATTTAAACTTATCTACCCCTGAAACGAAAGAAATCCAAGGATTATGTGATTCTATGCAAGTTGAAACGAAGCAATACGTTGCTTTCGGATGGGATCGTGAACATATTCAACTTCTTGAACAGATGGCAACAAAAGGCGTTGAGCCAATTCGCTCACTTGGGCATGACTCACCACTCGCTGCACTCGATACTGATAGACGAAATATCGCTGACTTCATTAAGGAGAGTGTAGCTGTTGTTACAAATCCAGCAATCGATCGTGACCGAGAAGTTGAACACTTCTCCACACGAACGATACTTGGCGAACGTCCAAGTTTATTGGCTGGTGCTAAACAGCCATTTGTAGTTGAGATGCTTTCCCCAATCATTTTAGAAGGAAGCGTAGCACAATCTATTGCAGAAGAATTACACACAATTACGTACGAACAACTTATACAGCTATTCAATACTCATAGCTCTATCGCTACAATCTCTGCTACATTCAGTCAGGCAGAAACTTTACAATGCGCCTTAAATCGAATTAGTTCTGAAGCGATAACAGCTGTGAACGATGGAGCTTCCCTATTATTAATAGACGATGCTGATGCTCACCTAAATGGACGATTATGGATTGATCCGCATTTAGTTACCGCTAAAGTACATCAAATATTAAGCGAAAATAAATTACGCCGAAACTGCTCTCTCGTTATACGTTCTGGTGCCCTTCGCTCCTTACACGATATTGTCACACTGTATGGATTAGGAGCAGATAGTATTAATCCATATTTATTATTTGCAACCGTAAATGATGGGACGAAAACACCTATTACGAATTTATATCATGCACTTAATAAAGGGCTAGAGAAAGTCATTTCAACAATCGGAATTCATGAATTACGCGGTTACGGTCGCCTCTATTCTTCTATCGGATTACATGAAGAAATCGCAAACATATTACAAATTACAAATTTCTTCGGTTCAAATAATTTAGCTTTCTCGCTTGAGTCACTTGCTGAAGATGCACAAATGCGAGCAGATGATTATAACAATCCTAAAGTTAGAATGCGAAAATCTTTTCATATATTCCCGCGAATTTGGAAAGCAATCGGTGATGTCGCAAAGGGAAACTCTTATGATGATTACCGTGAAAAATTAAGTGAATTAGAAGAAAATAACCCAATCGCAATTAGACATCTTGTTCAAACGAAAGAAACAAAACATGTCGTTCCGGCTGAAGAAGTGTCCATCAGTATTCAAAATCATGATTTACCATTTATTATTAGTTCTATGTCATTCGGTTCTCAAAATGAAATTGCCTTTCGTGCATATGCAGAAGCAGCCGATCAGCTAAATATGATTAGTTTGAACGGTGAAGGCGGCGAAATTAAAGATATGATTGGAAAATATCCACATACACGTGGACAACAAATCGCGTCCGGACGATTTGGCGTAAACGCCGAACTACTCAATTCATCAAACTTAATTGAAATAAAAATTGGGCAAGGTGCCAAGCCTGGTGAAGGTGGACATTTGCCAGGTTCAAAAGTAACAGCCAAAATCGCTGAAGCACGTAACGCTACAATTGGCTCAGATTTAATTTCACCTTCTAACAACCATGATATTTATTCCATTGAAGATTTAGCTCAAATGATTACAGAAATTAAAACGGCCAATCAACTTGCGAAAGTAGCTGTAAAAGTTCCTGTCGTCCCTAACATTGGAACAATTGCTGTCGGTATCGCAAAAGCTGGTGCTGATTTTATTAACATTAGCGGATTTGATGGTGGTACAGGTGCCGCACGTATTCATGCATTGCAACATGTAGGGCTTCCTGTAGAAATTGGTGTGAAAGCCGCTCACAATGCTTTATTAGAAGCAAATATGAGACATAAAGTAGAAATTTGGGCTGACGGTGGTATTCGAAGTGTGAATGATGCCTTAAAAATCATGCTTCTTGGGGCAAACCGCATTGGATTTGGTACATTATCCATGATTGCAATTGGTTGTACAACTTGCCGCGGATGTCATCTAGATACTTGTCACGTTGGAATTGCAACACAAATTGAATCTGAAGCTCAGGCGAAAGAACACGGATTACGCCGCTTCGTCCCGCGTGAATTAGAAAGCGCCGTGGCTGGATTATTACATTTATTCACTACTTTTGGCAAAGAACTAAAACGATTAACAGGAAATCTCGGCTATACAAATTTACAAGAAATTGTCGGACGTTCCGATTTATTAGAACAAGTTCGAGGCGAAAATTTATTAGACTTATGTAATTTACTACAAACGATAGAACATCCATCTATCACAAAAACAGAAGACGTACCAGAAAAACAATTTGAAACAGTTCATTCCCCTCATTCGAAAGAATTAGTAGGGGTTGGCGTAGAGCAACGCGTTATGGGCGGTCTAGAATCTTGCTATCGCGTTCGTAGTAAATTATATGAAGACACGAAGCTTGAACCACTTACATTAAAGTATACGAATGGCTCGATTCCTGGAAATGGATTAGGTGCTTACAATAGTGAGAACTTATTTATACACGTAAACGGCGGCGCACAAGATGGTATTGGTAAAACCTCCTTTGGTGGTGGTATTTATATAACGAAAGCAAAAGGAAAAGACGGTCTATATTATAACGGTTCTGTCGGAAAAGGTTTTGGATACGGTGCACAAAAAGGGGCGCTATACGTTCAAGGTAACGCTGATGCTCGCGCTGGCATTCGCCTCTCTGGAGCAGACATGATAATTGGCGGACGCATGATAAAGCCACTCCGCGAAAAAGAACAAGGGAATATAGGAGCATACTCTAATATTAAAGGTTTCGCTTTTGAATATATGACAAATGGGCGCGCGCTTGTTTTAGGAGATCCTGGTCCATGGATTTGCGCTGGTATGACTGGCGGTGTTGTTTATTTACGCCATGATTCAAGCTTAGGTTTAACAGAACAGGCCTTAAAAAGAAGAATCGCAAAAGGAGCAAATGTTACATTACAACCACTTAGTAAAAATGGTGTGCAAGATGTGACCGAGTTATTACTAGATTATATCCGTGTATTAAATGAACATGAGCAATACGAGGAAGTTGCTTTATTGACACCGTTATTCGATGATATGCAGCAACAGTTTTTTGAAATCATCCCGAAAAAAGAGCAGGCTGATCCATCTATCTCAACAGAGTGATATGCCTAATTTTCATCTTCAAGAAAAAAATTGACGAAGTACACTTCTCATAGTAATCTATAGTAACAATTTGAAACCTGCTGAAATTCAGCAGGTTTTTTTACTAAAAATTGATGTTTAAAAAGAATTAGGAAAAAGTATAAAATGAATCTTAATTTCTTATTAACGTCACTAAAATATCACTTGCTAACATATTGTAATGAATGTATAGTATCATGTTGTACATTCATTATGACAAGAGAAAGGATCTTATTAAGGGTATGAAACTTGGTGCTCGCATTTTAAAAACGGGTATTGCCATCACATTAGCTTTATTTGCTTGTATTTTACTTAACTTACCGAGTCCAGTATTTGCGGGAATTTCAGCTATCTTCGCTGTTCAACCATCTGTATACCGTTCGTATTTAACTGCACTTGAACAAATTCAAGCAAACGTCATTGGTGCGGTATTCGCTATCGCATTCGCTACTGCTTTTGGACATAATCCTTTTATTATTGGATTAACATGTATATTAGTAATTGCTCTTACATTGCAATTACGATTAGAAAACACAATATCAATTGCTTTAGTAACAGTTATCGCTATTATGGAGTATCAAGGTGAAGATTTCTTTAGTTTTGCCTTACTTCGATTTGCGACGATTATGGTTGGAATTATTGCGGCTTCACTTGTAAATTTAGTGTTTATGCCGCCAAAATACGAAACAAAGTTATATCATCGCATCGTTGATAATACAGAAGAAATTGTAAAATGGATTCGAATGAATAGCAGGCAAGCTTCTGATTTTACAACATTAAAAACTGATATTGATCGTATGAAAGAAAAAATGATCAAACTAAACCATTACTATTTGCTGTATAAAGAAGAAAGAAGCTATACGAAAAAAGTAAAGTTCGCAAAAATTCGTAAGCTTGTTTTATTCAGACAAATGTTAGCGACGACAAGTCGTGCTTTAAGTACGTTAAAATCATTACATCGTACTGAAAACGAACTGCGCTATATGCCAGAAGAATTCCAGGAATCTATTCAGAACGAACTTGATTCATTAACACATTATCATGAACAAGTTTTATTAAAATTTATTGGTAAAGCAAAAAAACAACAATCTGTTGAAATGCTTGATGAAGTTGAAACAGGTAAACAGGAATTAATTGATATCTTTATGGAATATCAAAACAAGGATGATGAAGAGGCATATAAAACATGGCTACATCTCTTCCCTCTTATTTCTGCTATTATTAACTATAGTGAAGAAGTAGAGCATTTAGATTTACTTGTGGATAGCTTCTACACATACCATAAACCAGAAGCAGAACTCAAAATCGATGATAAAAAAGAAGACGAATAAAAAACAGCTCCTTTTACGCTAAAGGAGCTGTTTCTGTTATATGTTGAAGTTGATATAAATTGTGGTAATATCCTCTTTTTTTCATTAATTCTTCATGAGATCCTGTTTCTTTAATTTCACCATCTTCAATGTAAATAATCGTATCCACATGCGTAATCGTCGCCAATCGATGTGCAATTATGATCGTCGTTCGATCAGCAGCTAACGTTTGAAGCGCCTCTTGAATATATCGTTCATTTTCTAAATCCAAAGCGGAAGTCGCTTCATCTAATATAAGTAACGATGGATTCTTTAAAAACACGCGTGCAATCGCTACACGTTGCCTTTGCCCACCAGATAACTTCACACCGCGTTCCCCGACGACAGTATCATAACCATCAGGTAACTCAATAATAAAATCATGAATTTGCGCAGCTTTGGCAGCTGCAATTACTTCTTCCTCTGTAGCTTTCGGATTCCCATATAAAATATTTGCCCCGATTGTATCGCTAAATAACAAATTATCTTGCAGTACAATTCCAATATGACTACGTAAATTTCTCATATCATACTTTCTAACATCTATCCCATCTACATAAACTGCGCCTGAAGAAACATCATAGAAACGCGGGATTAAACTAGCAAGAGATGACTTCCCTCCCCCACTCGCTCCTACAAGTGCTACCTTCTCTCCTGGCAATATAGTTAACGAAAGGTTATGTAATACCTCTTTTTCATCCGAGTTGTAACGAAAAGATACATTATCAAATATCACTTCACCATTTAATTTTTTCGTTTGTACCGCACCTTGTACATTCACAATATCGTATTTTTCGTCTAACAGTTCAAACACCCGATCCATCGATGCGAAAGACTGTGTTAATGTCGTAGAGGAATTAACAAGGCGGCGAAGTGGACTATACAAACTATCCATATATCCAACAAAGGCAACCATAGTTCCTAAGGTTAACTGCCCCTGAATCACTTCATACGCCGCAAAACCGATCACGAGTAACGGCCCTAAATCTGTTAACGTATTTACTGCCGAAAATGTTCTCGCCGTCCAACTCGTATGTGTTAAAGCTTTCGTCAAAAATTCATTATTTCTTTTTTCAAATTGCTTCCCTTCATACTCTTCTAATGCAAAGCTACGTGTCACTTGCATCCCTTGAATACGTTCATGTAAATACCCTTGCATCGTTGCTAACGCTTGTGAACGCTCTTTCGTCAATTTTCGAAGACGCCCGAAAAAATATTTCACTGCCACTACATAAATAGGTAAAATTAATAGCGCAACAAATGTCAATTTTATATTCATAGAAAACATAACAATAATAGCGATAGCAATTGTTGCCGTGTCTAACCAAACATTCATCAAACCAGTAATTACAAAATCCTTCGTTTGTTCTACATCATGAATGACACGCGAAATAATCTCCCCTGTTTTTGTATTCGAATAATAACGTAAACTCAACTTTTGTAAATGACCAAAAATATGTTTTCGCAAATCATATAGTATTGTATTTGCGATACGCTGCGCAAAATATTGACGATAATATTCAATCGGTGGTCTTAACACTGCAAAAATAAAAAAAGCAATCCCAATCGCTGTTACTAGTTGGGACGTCTTATCTTGAAGTGACCCTCCGCCCTGAATGACATCATCAATAATATACTTTAATAACCACGGCATAATGAGCGGGATGCCGAATTTAACTAGACCAATCATAATCGTAATAGCAATAAGCCATCGATATGGTTTAACAAATTGCAAATATCTTTTTATACCTTGCACATAATCCCCCCTCTAATAGGACAAACCTGCGGGGAAATCCCCTGCAGGTTTGTTTTAATTTCTGTACATTAAATATCTCTCATACCACATATCTACAAAGTCTGGTGCGAATGGCCCTTTTCTTTGATGAATCCATTGTGTTAGTTGTGCTACATTTCGTTTTAAAATCGTATCAATTACAGGTGGATATTGCATAATTTGACTATGTTTTTCATATTCATCTTCATCTAAAAGTGTATATGTCATATCTGGATACACTTTAATATCTAAATCATAATCAATATACTTTAACGCTTCAGAATCATATGCAAAAGGTGAGCTTAAATTACAATAATAATATACGCCCTCTTCCCTTAACATTCCAATCACATTAAACCAGTAGTTTGCATGAAAATAACAAATTGCTGGTTCACGAGTAATCCATGTTCGGCCATCTGATTCTGTCACTACTGTACGATCATTTGCTCCGATCACAAGACTTTGTGTCCCTTTTAAAATCGTTGTCTCTTCCCACATTCTATGAATGGAGCCATTATGTTTATAACTATGTATTTGTACTTTTTCTCCTTCTTTGGGAAATCCCATATATGCTCCCTTCCTTCAACTGCAAATGCCCTTTGAACTGCATTCACTTTTTTTCTATTATAACTTTTTTGTCGAAATTTTAAAACTAAAGCGATAAGACTCTATATTTCACACTGAATACCATATCTATAGTCTTTCTTAGGGAACGGGGCCAAACGAGGAAAGGAGAATAAAGTGAAACTTTAATCAGCCCTCACCAATCGGACTTTTATGGTCAGCCTGCCCCCACCTAACGCCTTTGCTTTCGCTGAATTTTGAGATGGGGGTCTTACTGCCCATTAAAGTGGGATAAAAAAAGTCCTTCCTCATTTCCATGTAAAGAAGGACCTTTCACCTAAAGGTAACGATATATCTTATCCTAAATTTGAAATCATTTTTTCAGTTTCAAAAGATTGAATCACACTATTTGTTTGCTCTTCAAATTTCTCATGTAATAGCTTGAGCGCTAATTCTGTTCTATATATTTCTTGGCGGATAAAATGTAATTCCTTTTTATCGCACGTATCCTTTTCGCTCATTTCAATTTGCTGATACTTCTCTAGGTGAGCTTGTAACTTCAACAACTCATCCATCGTTTCCAATTGCTCTCCTACCAACTTATCAAAATCGTTCATTACTTACCCCCTTTTGGACTTATTTATCATTTATTATTCCTCATTACATATTTCTAATCTTTAACTTCCTTCTCCTTTGACTACATTTGTTGACTTATTAGAAGTTATGTCGTTCGTTTTATTTTCATTCCCATGACCAAAGCACAAAGAAAACACTTCTCTCGAATTAGAGAAGTGTTTTTCTTTCATTACTGATTTGAACTAGAAGATTGTGATTGTTTTGCAGCTGATTGTGCATTTTGTTTTTTCACAGCATGCACGTCTGTTTCAGTTGCAAATTCAGTACCATAACTAGCGTTTGCACTTTGTGCACCAGAAGCTTGTGCTTTCTTTGCTTCTGATTGCGCGTTTGCTTGTTTTACTGCTTGCACATCTGTTTCAGTTGAAAACTCTGTACCATAACTAGCATTTGTACTTTGAATGCTAGCACCAGAAGTTGCCTTGTTATAACCTTGTTGTTTTTTACTCATCTTTCTCACCTCCACAACCAATAATGTAACCAATTCACTTAGAAGCTATCCGTGATTTTCTTTTTTTAATCTCCGTATATATCTCTTGTCACTCATTCAAACTATAGAAAATGGAGGTGGAAATATGTATATAGGACGCGATATGACTGAACTAACGATGGTTTCAAAAAATGAATGGAAAGAAGATGAATTAGCTTATTTTCATCATTCATTACAACAGATTTTGCCTTATTTAAACGCAGAAGGTCAAAGTATTTACAAAGAAATTGTAATAGAAATTGAATCAAGAGGCGGCTTACAAAAAGGTGATGCTAGTTGGACTCATGGGACGAAAATTTCTTACGATTAAAAAAGTGTTCCCAACCTGGGAACACTTTTTTTGTTTATTGCATTGTAATTTTCTCAACACAACTCTCATAAATCGTACGATGCGATTTAGAGAAAGGTAACTGCTCAAATGCTTCTTTCGATACAAATTTCAATGTATCTGTTTCAACAATATCACCAGTTACTTTTCCGTAAAATACGAATATATCCCAAGTACGATGTGTAAACGTATGTTGTACATTCATTGCGTATTCTTCAATAGAAATCGAAAGCTCAAATTTTTCTTTCATATAATCTATAAGCTGTTCCTTCTGATTACGAATCCCTTCGCCAAGTTCAATATTCGGAAACTCCCACATATTAGCTAATAAACCGGTACTTGGACGTTTATTAATGACGTAACGACCATCTTCCGTTTGAAGTACTCCTGCAACAATCGGTACCATCGTAGGGGCCTTTGCTTTACTTTTGACTGGTAATTCCTTTTGAACACCTTCAGCATATCCCCTGCAATGCTCACGTACAGGACAAAGTAAGCATGCTGGATTTTTAGGAATACAAATCAGTGCTCCTAATTCCATCAAACCTTGATTAAAATAAGATGGATTTTCTGCCGAAATAATTTCACGCACAATCTCTTCAAACACTTTTCTCGTTTTTGGTTTTGCAATGTCATCCCATACTGATAAAATGCGAGACAATACACGCATTACATTTCCATCGACTGCCGGCTCTGGTATACCATAGGCAATACTTAAAATAGCACCTTTTGTATAGGGGCCGACCCCTTTTAATTTTTCAATTTTCTTTACATCACTTGGTACTATCCCGCCATATACTTCTTTTACTTCTTTTACGGCCGCATGTAAATTTCTTGCTCTAGAATAATAACCTAAACCTTCCCATGCTTTTAACACTTCTTCATCATCAGCATTTGCCAAAGCTTCTAGAGTAGGAAACTTCCCCATAAAATTCGCGTAATATGGTTTTACAGCTTCCACTCTAGTTTGCTGCAACATAATTTCCGAAACCCAAACACGGTATGGATCTTTATTTTTACGCCACGGTAAGTCGCGTTGCTCTTTTTCAAACCAACCAATTAAATCATTTTGAAACTGCTCTATGTTAAAATTATTTAATATTTCAAGTGTCAAACTTGATCCCCCTCATTTTTTTGCATATAAGTACTATTATAAAGATTTTAGGAAAAAATTTAAGTAAGATGACATAGGAAATAGAAGGCAAAGGACTTGAGGTATCGAATAAAAAGAGTTACATTAATAAAAAACGGAGGTGGATTTCTATGGACACAGCCACTCACCTTGTTATGGGCGTTACTCTAGGCAGCTTGGCCACGTTAGATCCAGCCATAGCACAAAGTGATATTGGGCCACAAGCAGTTATGCTCGCTACAATTGCTGGTTCCAATATTCCTGATATCGATACAGTTTTAAAATTGCGTAATAACGCTAAATATATAAGAAATCATCGCGGGATTACTCATTCCATTCCTGCAGTGATTCTTTGGTCATTCCTTATAAGTGGCATCTCTTTCGCCTTCTTTTCAGACGCTCCATATTTGCATCTACTACTTTGGTCATTTATTGCCGTCTTTCTTCATGTCTTTGTAGATATTTTCAATGCCTACGGTACACAGGCATTACGACCCTTCACAAAAAAATGGGTAGCACTAGGTATCATTAATACATTCGATACCGTCATTTTCTTCATCCATATACTCGCAATTGCTTGTATGCTCGTAGGTTCCCATAAAGGGTATACTGCCTTAGCAGCGTATATATTGATGATTGTTTACTATATCGGACGGATTATGATGCATAGAAATATAAGAAGCGTTGTACAAAAACGTTTCAAACATGTTGAGAAGATAATTATTTCTCCTTCTTATCGATTTTATCATTATCATTTAGCAATCGTTACAACCAATTATTACTACGTTGCTAGATGGCATCGTGGTAACATCATGGTATATGATAAGTTCAATCGGGTACCGTTCCCAGATAATGCTATTATGCGCGCAGCTAAACAAGATGAAAACATCTCAGCATTTTTATCTTTCTCCCCTGTATATCGCTGGGACATTTTCGATTATGATCATTATTATGAAGTTCGATTCATTGATTTGCGATATCGCAGTAAAGACTATTATCCATTCGTTGCAATCGTTCAACTCGATCATAATTTAAATATTATTAGTTCCTATACAGGATGGATTTTTAGTGAAGAAAAACTTCGAAAAAAACTGGAGTTACTTCCACATTAAAAAAAGCGACTTCAGTCGCTTTTTTTAATGTTTCAAATGATCTTCTTGATTGATTAAATGGCTATATTTCGGATTATTTGTACGCATTTCATGAAGGCGTCCTCCATGATTATTAATCCATGATCGCACAACTTGTTCAGTCATTTCTTCTCCTTGATAACGACCTGATTTCGCATAAGTCGTTTGAAAATCTTCCCACAGTAATTCAACCCAAGCACGCGCTTGTGCGTAAGAAAGCTTGTCATTTTTGTCTAATAGTTCTTTCGTTAATGCTTCATAAATATCATTCATGTTCTAGTCTCCTTTACCTAATTATCCCTTCATTTCTAAAGGATAGTTTCTTCTATTTTGCACATTCTATAATTGATACTTCTTCAAGAGGTATCAACTGATGATGAGGAGGGCGTTCGCAATGGGTAAACAAGCCGAATTTTGGTCTGAGTCAAAAAACAACAGCAAAATCGACGGTCAACCGAAAGCGAAATCACGCTTCGCTTCGAAACGACCTAACGGCACAATTAACACGCACCCACAAGAACGTATGCGTGCTGCAAATCAGCAGGAAGAGTAGTAACAAAGTAACTTAACTTCCTACACGAGGTGATAAAGATGAGCTACCGTGATCGCTTAGATAGTCGTTCTGAATTATTTAACCATACGTGGACTCGTCCGAAACATGCAAAAGCGCAAGTTAACGGACAGACGCAACAAACCCAGTCTCTCATTATATTGGCGAATGAATGTAAAAAACGCCAATTTTAGAATCTCCTATCTCCTGTAACGCCTACCAAAGATGAAAACCAGAGAGATATTCGCTCTCTGGTTTTTATTTTTCTTGCAATAAAGAAATCGGTATTCCAATCTCTTCATTATCATTTTGCTTATGTCCCCAAGCAAATACCCCATTGAAATACGTAATTTCAAATAATATACCAGGTTCTTCTACTAATTCATATGTCTCACCGATATGGAATTTGTTTATGTCAGTCATATAAGCGCGAGCCATTGCTATCTTTCGCATTAATACATCGAACTCATTTACAATTCCAAGTTGCTCAGCTTTTATCGCTTGCTCTTTCAAAAGCCCAATTTCTTCCCTTAGCTCATATGGTGTCATTTCACTGTAGCGCTTTGGCATATTCATCTTATTCTCCTCATCCCTCTTCGCGTTTCATTTGCAAAAATACCTCTATTTCATCGATAGAGAATCCTTTGCGATATAACGCTTGTTTCATCTTATTTTCGAATGTCCATCCATCATGCTTCTTATATTTCTCATAATATTTATTCCCATGATAGTGTAACGCTTCTTGTTGCTTTTCGTCATCTTTTTCGTCTTTCAATTCTTCCAAACAAATTTGAATCACATCTCTAGAATATCCTTTACGAACAAGCATTTCGTCTAACTTTAGCTTCATTTGTAAAAAGGAATGCTTTTGATAAGATTTCTTCTTCTTTTCTATAAGAATTAAAGCATTCTCAATTTGCTTTTCCTTCGGATATTCTTGTAAACTATGCGTAATAATTAGATCCTGAACACCTTTATTTAACAACTCTCTTTTAATAACAGTGGGACCTTTTCGATTCACATTGCTTTGCGTTCTTGTATATAAAACAGCGTACTCTTTATCATTAATATATCGGTCATGTAATAATTTCGAAACGACTTCAGAGATGATGGCCTGTCCCACTTCTTTTTTTCGCAAAAAATCTTCTATTTCTAGTTTCGTTCTCATTTGATAGGATAAATAGGAGATTGCTTGTAAATATGCTTTTTGTACCTCTTCATTGTACAAAATATTTCCTAACGCTATTTCATCAATTTCTAAGCCCTTTTGTAATCCGTGTTTTATTAAGATTACTTCATTCACACTAAATCCGTACTCTTCACCTTGACCTTTATCAATATAAATATTAAATCGTTCTTTCGATCGTTTTTGGACTTCTATTTTTGTAATGACAGCCATACTCTCACCTCTCTATTATTTTAACATAGTCGAGGAACGTTTTTGCTTTTCAAGAATATATATAATGAGGAGGAAATAATTGTGAGAATCGCAATTTCTGGTGGTACCGGCTTTATCGGTAAATACCTTTCTACTTTTTTTATTCAAAAAGGATATACGGTTTACATTCTGACTCGAAACAAAACGACTGAAACTTCCGATCCTAACCTTCAATACGTACAATGGACACCAGATTTACAAACCTTCCCTCTCTCTTCTATTGATGTAGTTATTAATCTAGCTGGAGAGTCTATTAATAGTAGATGGACAAAGAAACAAAAGAAAGCCATTGTAAACAGTAGAATTCAAACGACAAAAGGACTCATTAAACAATTGCAGACACTCACCATAAAACCGCACACATTTATTAACGCAAGCGCTATTGGATACTATGGAACGTCTGAAACCGAGTCTTTTACAGAACAGCATGAGCCTCCTGGAGATGACTTTTTAGCACATACAGTATATTCATGGGAACAAGAAGCATCCAAAGCACGCGCTCTCGGAATACGAACAATCTACGCAAGATTTGGAGTCGTATTAAGTGCAGATGGAGGAGCTCTTCCAAAAATGCTACTCCCCTATCAATTCTATATCGGCGGTACAATTGGCTCTGGAAATCAATGGTTATCATGGATTCATATAGACGATGTCGTTCGCCTGATTGATTTCATCATACACAAAAAAGAAATTGATGGACCGCTTAACATTACAGCTCCCCGCCCTATAAGAATGAAGGAATTCGGAGAAACCATTGCAGCTATAATGAAAAAACCTCATTGGTTACCTGTCCCTTCATTTATGCTTCGCATTTTACTTGGTGAGATGAGCATACTTGTACTAGAAGGGCAACATGTATTACCTAGTAAAGCAATTGAGCATGGGTATGAATATACATTTCCGGCAATAGACCATGCATTACAAAATATACTTTCGCATACAATGTAGTACTTCTAAAACACAGTTTTACAGAGGGCCCTTTCAAAACTTTTATTTTCTAGCATCCGGAGCATTATTACACAAATAATCTTTCAGTTACTTTCCCTTACATTCCATTAACATTATAAAGTAACAGAAATGAGGTACCTATGAAAATATTGCTCAAACAAGCCATTGTCTATCCTATTACATCCCAAAAATTTCAAGGGGATGTACTCGTTATAGGAGAAAAAATTGCTGAGGTCAAGCCTTCCATTCAACCTACTCAAGAGATGACAGTTATAGACGCACGTGCTCTTCATCTCTTACCTGGATTTATTGATGTCCATACCCATCTTGGTCTCTATGATGAAGGTACTGGTTGGGCTGGCAATGATGCAAATGAAACGTCTGAAGTTTCAACACCACATATCCGTTCTTTAGATGGAATCCACCCTTTGGATATTGCATTTCAAGATGCGGTACAAAATGGAATTACAACTGTTCACGTTATGCCAGGAAGTCAAAACATTATCGGTGGTACGACTTGTGTAATAAAAACAGCTGGAACTTGTATTGATCATATGATTATCCAAGAACCTGCTGGTTTAAAGATTGCCTTTGGAGAAAATCCTAAAAAGGTCCATAGTAATGGCACAAAAGAGTCCATTACGCGTATGGGAATTATGGGATTACTTCGGGAATCATTCTATGAAGCACAGCACTACGGGCATGAAGCTGATTTTCGAATGCTTCCTATCTTAAAAGCATTACGCCGTGAAATACCCGTACGTATCCACGCTCACAGAGCAGATGATATTAGTTCTGCTCTACGCTTTGCAACAGAGTTCAATCTTGATTTACGTATTGAACATTGTACAGAAGGACACTTTATTGTTGAAGAACTTTCAAAACACAATTTGAAGGTTTCAGTTGGCCCCACGCTTACACGCCGTTCTAAAATCGAACTAAAAAATAAAACATGGGATACTTACCATATATTATCAAAAAATGGAGTGGAAGTTTCCATCACAACAGATCACCCCTATACACCCATTCAATATTTAAATATTTGTGCTGCTGTCGCAGTAAGGGAAGGATTAGACGAAAAAACTGCACTAGAAGGAATCACTATATTTCCAGCGCGAAATTTACGTTTAGAGGATAGAATTGGAAGTATTGAGGCTGGAAAAGACGCTGATCTTGTGCTCTGGACCCATCATCCTTTCCATTATTTAGCCAAGCCTGTACTAACTATGATTGATGGAAAAATAATTTACAAAAAAAATAAAAAAAACTAGTTTATTTTTTTGACTAGATAAAGTATTATACGATTATAAACTGAATGAAACCATAATCAATTTGTGTCGTGATTATCATTTTCAAATTGATGAATGGGGAAGGCAAATGGTGCGCCACCAGCGTTAGAAACTGGTTCTAGTGGGTTCGATTCCCACCCCGAAATTTTTTAAAGATTGATATAAAAATTTCGAGGGTGGGGTGTTTTTTCGTCATGCTACCCTCGTGTGAGGAGGAGTTAGTATGTTGAAAAAACGCGACTTACACGACAGCCACGTTCTATACGAGTTAATGGTGGATCCAGCTGTCTTCCCTTTTGTGCGTCAAAAGGCTTATTCTTATGAGGAATATTTATTTTTAACGAAACAAACGATTGAAGCTGAAGAGCGTGGGGAATTAATTTCACGCACAATTTTAGATGAATGGGGTAACCCTATCGGAACAATTACTTTATTTGATGTGCAAGAAAAAGCCGGATTCCTTGGAACATGGCTTGGCAAACCTTATCACGGAAAAGGCTACAATAAATTGGCAAAAGATTCATTTTTTAGCGAACTTTTCTACGAGTTAGATATTGAAACGATCTTTATGCGTATTCGCAAAATAAATATTCGTTCTATTAAAGCTGCAGAAAAATTACAATATGTAAATCTAGCAAACGAAACAAGAAAAGCCGTTTATGATGAAATTAACGCAAATGAAGAAGTATATAACTTATATGAAATTCCAAAAGATCAATATACACTTGCTACAATGCGAGATACAACGTTCCAAGATTCTCATCACTTAAAAGAAGCATAATCTAAATTTTCAGAAATAATAATTAACCATTAACATTTTGACCTATACGTATATCACCCCATGTCTTTGGAAACGATAAATAGTGACTTTAGGACACGAGGTGATTTGTAATGGATAAAAAGAAACGTGACAAAACAAAAAACGCATTATCTAGTACACAAGAAGTTCTCTACCAACGAGAATTTCGTAAAGCAGATCGCGCAGCGGGTTATCGTTCGAAAAGTATTTAAAGTGAGAATGAATAATTAGAAGTTCTCCCCCCTAATTATTCATTCTCATTACATATTTTTTCTACGTGATAGAGTAAAAAAGGTTCCTTATAAATAAGGAACCTTTTTTATGTGGATAACGTTATCCACATAATTTATAGAATTGTGAATAAATTGAATAAATCTTTCAAAAGTTTATATATTGTAACGTACATCAAATGTTAGAATTGTGGATATTTTTCTAAAAATTGTGGATAATGTGGATATAGTTGTTAATATTCCGACTTTACTGTTTAATGAAAGCGCACTCTTCATGTGGATAAGTCTTTATCTTCGAAAATAATAAAGAACCCTCTTTAAACATACAAAAGAGGGTTTCATATTAAGTAAATGATTGTGCAAGAGCAGGTGATTTAATAGGTATATGATTCGGTTCTACATGGTTTTCTGCCAAAATTGTATCCACAATATGATCAGCTGGCTCTGGACGATAAATACTTTTCATCGCTTCTTTCATTTGAAGAAGCCTCATATCATCTTGTAATAACGCCTCTGTTTTTGCAAAAACCTCACTATCATCACGAATGACAACTGCAGCCCCTTTTCTTTCAAAGTACATCGCATTTTCATTTTCTTGTCCTGGAACAGGCTTATATAAAATGACAGGTACTTGCAATGCTGCCGCTTCACTTAACGTAATACCGCCTGGCTTTGTAATCATACAAGAAGTAACACGGAATAGTTCATCAATATTTTCTACATAACCAAATACTTTTAATGCATCAGGATTTTTTTCCTGTAATCCTACCAAATCCTGTTTTAACGCTTCATTTTTCCCACAAACGACAACTACTTGTAAATCAGGTACTGACATAAATGATTGGCATAGTTCTTTTACACTTCCTAATACTCCATGAGCACCTGCTACAATTAGTAAAATCTTTTTATTCTTACATAACTGATATTTATTATATATAATATCTGAATTGATCTTTAACTCAAAACTACTACGAATCGGAATTCCAGTTTCAACAATTTGCTCCGCAGGCACACCAATATCAACCATAACTTTTTTTACGTGATCAGTTGCTACAAAATAACGATCTACTTCCCGATGAATCCATATTTTGTGCACACAAAAATCCGTTAATACGTTATACACAGGAATTGAAATACCTGTTTGCTTTTTTAATTCTGGTACAGCTATAATCGGAAAAGTATTAATAACAATATCCGGTTTCTCCGCTTGTAAAAGTAATTTCAAACGTTTTCTTCCAAAATTAGCATACCAAGATGCTATTTTTTTATCATAAATTTTTTCTACGCCATAATAAAACAAGCGGTACAATTCTTTTCCTATTGTATAACTTTTTAAATATAAATATTTTGTAATATCGGTTATAACCGGATGTGATTCTCCGAACAAATCGCATACAATTACATCTTTAATCCCTTTTTGGCGAAATGTTTGCTCTAATGTTTTCGCTACTTGCACATGACCGTTTCCGTAATGTGCAGTTAATATTAAAACCTTGGGGTTTTTTATCAAACAAATCCACTCCTAGCTTATTGTTTCTCCATATTGCATATACGACAATAGGAAAAACATTTTCCTTAAAAATTACATAAACAGACTCTAATATTTCTCTTTCAGCTATGTACCTGTCGTGGATATGCAAAGCATATAAGATTGACCCCTTAATCCTATCTGTGCTCATATCTTTACATTATACTTTCCTATAAGAGCTTTCGCAATAACTTACAAATGTTCTCTATTCCATGATACTCACTCTTTTACTTCTTAATTCTTTTTACTATTTTGATTTCCCTTTACAATTATGTAAATTTCTCTACTTATTCCTTACAAAAATATGGATATTCTATTTTTAGTATACTCTTTTCTCTATATATACTCTAGGTTTTATTGTAAAGAAAGCAAAAAGCCTAATCCAATATTTGGATTAGACTGCTTGTAAAATATGTCTTGCTTCTTCTACATTTTTTTCAGTAGGTGGTTCTACATTCGCAAGTGGATACTTATGTCCAAGTGCCTCCCATTTATATACACCAAGCTTATGATATGGTAACACTTCAACTTTTTGAACATTAGACAGACTTTGAATAAAGCTAGATAACTTTTGTAGATCCTCTTCATTATCAGTAACACCAGGAACTAATACGTGTCGTACCCAAATCGGTTTATTTTTATCCGATAAATAACGAGCAAATTGTAAAATATGTTCATTTGGTTTTCCTGTTAATTTACGATGTTTCTTTGAATCAATATGTTTTAAATCCAATAAAACTAAATCTGTGTACTCCATTAAAATATCTAGCTTATTTTGGAATTCTGGTTCTTCAGAATAACAACCACCCGAAGAGTCAATTGTTGTATGAATGCCAATTTCCTTACATTTCTTAAATAATTCAATTAAGAAATCTAGTTGTAATAATGGTTCCCCACCACTAACTGTTATACCGCCTCCGGAAGCTTCAATAAAAGGAAGGTAACATGTCACATCCTGCATTACTTCTTCGACTGTTATTTCTTTTCCTTTACCGATCTCCCACGTATCAGCATTATGACAATATTGACAACGTAATAAACACCCTTGTGTAAATATGACATAACGAATTCCTGGGCCATCAACAGTACCACAAGACTCTACAGAATGAATTCTTCCTTTTACCATGTTACTTCCTCCTTTATTGAAACAGCCTCCCTCTGCTATTTATAAAATGCAGAGGGATACTTTTTTCATTTACATGCTTTCATGCATTGTACGGTTAATTACATCGATTTGTTGTTCACGAGTTAATTTAATAAAGTTTACAGCGTAACCAGATACGCGAATTGTTAATTGTGGATATTTCTCAGGATGTTCCATTGCATCCATTAATGTTTCACGGTTAAATACGTTAATATTTAAGTGATGTCCTTCTTTTACTGCATAACCATCAAGCATTGATACTAAGTTACGTACTTGTACTTCATCCTCTTTACCAAGTGCTTTTGGAATAATAGAGAATGTATTAGAAATGCCATCTTGTGCATCTTCATATGGTAATTTAGCTACAGATAATAATGAAGCTAACGCACCTTTTGTATCACGTCCATGCATCGGGTTCGCACCTGGTGCAAATGGTTCTCCAGTACGGCGACCATCTGGAGTGTTACCAGTTTTCTTACCGTATACAACGTTAGATGTGATTGTTAAGATTGACATTGTATGAACAGAATTTCTATATGTTTTGTGTTTACGAAGTTTATTCATAAATGTTTTCACAAGATTTACAGCAATTTCATCTACACGGTCATCATTGTTACCGTATTTAGGGAAATCTCCTTCAATTTCAAAGTCAACTGCAATTCCGTTTTCATCGCGAATTGGTTTTACTTTTGCGTATTTAATTGCACTTAAAGAGTCTGCTACTACAGATAGACCCGCGATACCTGTTGCCATTGTACGAAGAACATTTGTATCGTGAAGTGCCATTTCAATACGTTCATAGCTATATTTATCGTGCATGTAGTGAATAACATTTAATGTGTTTAAATATAGACCCGCTAACCATTCCATTGTCATATCAAACTTATGCATAACTTCTTCATAATCTAATACTTCAGAAGTAATCGGTGCGTACTCAGGACCAACTTGTGCTTTAGATTTTTCATCTTTACCACCGTTAATCGCATATAGCAATGCTTTTGCTAAGTTTGCACGTGCACCGAAGAACTGCATTTGTTTACCAATTCTCATTGCAGATACACAACAAGCAATTCCGTAGTCATCGCCATAGTCAGCACGCATAATGTCATCATTTTCATATTGAATTGCTGATGTTTTAATAGACATTTTCGCACAGTAGTTTTTAAAGTTCTGTGGTAATTGTTTAGACCAAAGAACTGTTAAGTTTGGTTCTGGAGCTGGTCCTAAATTATCTAATGTATGCAAGAAACGGAATGAGTTCTTTGTTACTAATGGACGACCATCCAATGCCATACCACCGATAGACTCAGTTACCCAAGTTGGGTCACCAGAGAATAACTCATTATAATCAGGTGTTCTTGCAAATTTCACAAGACGTAATTTCATAATGAAGTGATCCACAATTTCTTGTACGTCTTCTTCTGTTAAAGTACCATTTGCTAAATCTCTTTCAATATAAATATCTAAGAATGTAGAAGTACGTCCAAGACTCATTGCAGCTCCGTTTTGCTCTTTAATTGCTGCAAGATATGCAAAGTATAACCATTGGAATGCTTCTTGAGCAGTTGTTGCTGGCTTAGAAATATCAAAGCCATGAGAAGCAGCCATTTGTTTTAACTCTTGAAGTGCACGTATTTGCTCAGATAACTCTTCGCGTAAACGCATTGTATCTTCACTCATTACACCACCAGTTAAATTTAAATCTGTTTTCTTCGCTTCAATTAAATGATCTACTCCATATAATGCTACGCGGCGGTAGTCACCGATAATACGTCCACGTCCGTATGCATCTGGAAGACCCGTAATAACACCTGATTTACGAGCAGCTCTCATTTCTGGTGTATAAGCATCAAATACACCTTGGTTATGAGTTTTTCTCCAATCTCTGAAAATACGACTAAGCTCTTTATCCATTTCGTATCCATAAGATTCACAAGCTTGTTCCGCCATACGAATACCACCATATGGTTGTAAAGAACGTTTAAATGGTTTATCAGTTTGGAAACCGACTACTTTTTCAGTCTCTTTATTTAAATATCCTGGTTCATGTGATGTAATAGAAGAAACAATTTTTGTATCCATATCAAGAACGCCACCGTTTTCACGTTCTTTCGTTGTTAAATCCATTACTTGATCCCAAAGTTGTTTCGTTGCTTCAGTTGCTCCCGCTAAGAAAGATTCGTCTCCCTCGTAAACGTTTACATTATTTAAAATGAAATCGCGAACATCAATCTCTGCTTTCCATTTTTCACCTTTAAAGTTTTCCCATGCGTTTTTAACATTTTCTAATACTTGAGTCATCCTAATCTCCTCCATTTTTGATTAGTACAGGACTAAGATTTTTTATATAACAGCTTACACACTTAGAATACTACTTTTTTACGAAAGTGAACGAAATAGTTGTGACATGTTTGTGAAATATTGAGCAAACTACTATATACATAGTGTTAACTTCATTTGAAAGTCTTTAAAATTAACCCTTTCCTTAATTGTATTTTTTTGGTATTCTTATATACGAGTCCTATTTTGTAATATAAAAACAATACCCATTGTAGAGCTGTAATACTCTTATCTCCTAATCTGTTATAGTTTTTTATAACAGAACAAAAAAGTGTACATATGTTGTACACTTTTTTGTTACTTATAAAATATCTCTTTTTCTATTTCCATCATGGAATCCACCACGACTGCCTGTTAATCCAATTAATTGCTCTAACCCTTCTATATGATCACCAATAATTCGAAGTACAGCTGGTGGATGACCTATTTTAGCAAAATGTTCACTGGGACGAATACGGTTCATCTTATCGACCTCAACACGACTTACACATGCAACTTCAAATCCTGAAAGAATAGCTTTCACTTGGGCTACACACGGTGCCAGTAAAGATCTATATCCAATTTCTTTCAAACACTTACGACTAAACGCATTCGGTACAGCGATAAGAGAGCCTACGCCTAGATCTTTTCTATCACAAGCTAAATTTAATGCATATTTAAATGCAGTTACAAGATGAAGCGGTACTCTTAAATCTAAATAATGATTTAAATCATTTAATGCAACATCTGTTCCATCTGCAATAGCTTTCGCAAAAGGATATAACTCACTCGCTGGAATAACAAAATCGCCGTCTATAAATAACACAATTTCTCCTTTTGCAAAATACGTTCCAAGTGAGCGCCCCACATCATTTCCGAGTGCTTCTTTATATACGATTGTCGTTGCTCCCTTTTCTTTTGCAATCGTTGCTGTTTGATCGGACGAACCATTTACAACAACGATAATTTCAAAAGGTTCAATTTTGCGAAGTTCTTCTATAACGTTTCCAATTGTTTTCTCTTCATCTTGTACAGGAATAATGACCGATAATTGCTTTCCCTTATACAAATTAGATGTAACGCCCCATCCTTGATAAAAATCTTCAAAATCTAAAGTATGATAGACACTATCTCTTTTCCTATTTCCATCATAATACCCTCCGCGCTCATCGCTACCTACTATTCGCTCCGCTACAGCTTCTATATGGTCACCTATCATCCGTTTTTCAGAATGAGAAAGACCTGCGCCATACGCAGCATGCTCGGTCGGCCGAAATTTATTTGGCGTAATAACGTCAATTGCACAATGTCGACTAATTCTCCATTTGCTTTGAACTAGACGTAAATGAGCGAGAATAGGATTAACAAAACATTCATATCCAATACTTTGAACAACTTCTTTCGTCAACGCATGAGGTACAGCTAATAAAGAATCAATTTTTAACTCTTCACGCTCTAATATTGCATTTAATATTTGGCGCCATACTGTAATAGAATTAGGTTTTTGCCTTTTTAAAAATAATGCGTCCAAATTATTTAAAACTACATCTGCCTGATTGTATAAAATCGGATTAAGAAATAACTGTAATTTTGAAGTTTGAATAGCAAAATCGCCATCTATAAATAGTAGTACATCACCTATAGCTTCTTTGGCACCAGCTGCACGTCCAACATCATTTCCAAGCTTTTCTGTATACCGCAGTACTTTACATCCTAAATGCTCAGCAACCTCTTCTGTACCATCGTTACAACCGTTTGCTACTACAATAATCTCTATTGGATTTAATCCTTTTGCCGATTGGATAACATCTGAAATCGTTTCAGCTTCATTACATACAGGTATAATGACCGATAGTGACTTAGCCATTATTTTCTTCACGGAACCACTTAATAGTTTCTTTCAATCCTTCTTCCCACGTTACTTCTGCTTGAAACTGAACAAGTTCTCTTAATTTCGCAACATCCGGTCTTCTATTTGGAATTTCCTCAAAGCCATGTGGGTATACCTCTTCGAAAGGAACTTGAACAATTTTCGAAGAAGATTTCGTTAGTTTTTTAATTACTTCTGCTACTTCTTTTATACTCTTTTCATTCTCAGAACCTATATTAATAATCTCACCATTTACCTTCTCATCCATTGCCCGAATCGTTGCCTCTACCGCATCACTTACATACGTAAAACAACGTGTCTGCTCTCCATCTCCATATACGAGAATGTCTTCTCCTTGCAAAGCCGCACTAATAAATCGCGGGATTACCCCTGCATACAGACCATCTTTCGCTCTTGGACCATAAATATTAAAATAACGAACAATCGTTACCGGTAAACCTTCTAATGCGTATCCTAAACATAATGTTTCTTCTAATGTTTTACACACTGCATAACTCCAACGTATTTTAGAAGTTGCCCCGTATAATCGATCTCCCTCTTCAGAGAAGGGTGGCTTTGCCTTACCATATACTTCTGAAGTAGACGCAAAAACTACTTTCTTCTTTCCTTTTAGCGCTGCTTGTAAAATGTTTCTCGTTCCATCAAAATTCGTTTCAATAAGCTCTATACTCTTTTCCATTGTCGTTTTCACACCTAAAATTGCTGCTAAATGAAACACTACATCATGTTGATTTACTAATTCATAAATAGAATTTTTATCTAAAACACTTATTGGAATAACCCGAATTTCTTTCATTAACTCATCATGATATTTATTTCTCCCTTTATAGAAGTTATCAACGATAGTGACATCATAACCTCTTTTCACCAGCTCTTCAGCTAAATGCGATCCAATAAATCCTGCTCCACCTGTAATTAAACATTTCTTACTCATACACTCACCTTCTTTATAATTCCACGTGTATCTACGACTTGCTTTATCCCTTTAAAAACCTTCCAATCGATATTAGAGTGGTCTGTTAAAATTAAAATACAATTCGCTTGTTTAACGACTTGTTCATCCAAAGAAACAGATTGATACACCTTATCTCCAAACTTTGCAGAAGAAATATATGGATCGTGATATTCGATTTCATATCCTTCTTTTATTAACAATTCAATAATTGGTAAAGCAGGTGATTCTCTCAAATCATTTACATCTTTCTTATACGCAACTCCTACAATTAAAACTGATGCAGGTGATTGCACTATACCTTTTACTTTCCTGACTATTTTCTCTGGCATTTCTTCATTAATCACATGTGCAGCCTCAATTAATTGACTAATTTCCCCATTTCTTTTTATTCTCCATTGGAAATATAAAGGATCTACTGGAATACAATGTCCTCCTATTCCTGGTCCTGGCCAATATGGAGTAAATCCAAACGGTTTTGTAGATGCCGCTTCAAGCGCCTCATAAAAATCAATTCCTAAACTTTCACATAGTGTGTTTAACTCATTTACTAAGGAAATATTGACTAGGCGCTGAATATTTTCAAATAACTTACACATTTCCGCTACTTTCGGAGAACTAACTGGAACAACTACATCAAATGTAGTGCTATACAACTCCTGAACTTTTTGTTTACACTTTTCTGTTTGTCCACTAATAACTTTTGGAATCGTTTGAACAGAATAGTGACTATTAGCCGGATCAATTCTCTCAGGGGAATATCCGATATAGAAATCTTCTCCTACCTTTTTCCCTGTTTGAGAAATAATAGGAATGATAACTTCCTCGAGTGTACCTGGATATGTGGAGCTTTCAAAAATGAAGGTTTGTCCTTTTTGAAGGTTTTGTTGTATATAATGTGAGGCTGAAATGAGGGCACTTAAGTCTGGTTCTCTTTGTTCATTAATTGGAGTCGGGACAGTAACAATAACATAATCACTATTTTGAAAATCAGCAATGCCTTGATCCGGTGTGTTCACTATTAATTTTTTTTTCATCAATAAACTTTGTAACTCTTTAGAAGAAACGTCCGGAATATAACTTTCTCCTTTTATAATTGATTCTATTTTTCTAATATCTTTATCTAACCCAAGTACTGTATGCCCTCTCTCTGCAAAATGGACTGCTAAAGGAAGGCCAACATACCCTAAGCCAATAATAGCTACTTTACTACTATTCATTTGTATTCTCTTCTTCCCTTCTCAATTGTTGAATGATATCTCTATCTCTATCTCCATCCGTAAAGCCACCGCGTTCGTCCGTACATTGTAATAAATACGCAATCGCCTCAATTTGATCACCGAAAATACGATCAAATGCTGAAATACGCCCATTTACAAATTCGTGTTGCTCTGGACGTACTCGATTTGTTTTTATAACATCTACTAACTCTACTGCTGTAATAGAGAATCCTTCTAAAATAGCTTTTATCTGAGCTAATGGAGGAATCACAAGAGAATCATAACCAATTTTCTCTATTACTTTTTTATGCATAGCGTGTGGTACTGCTGTTAATGAGTTATTCCATAAATCTGGTCGCTTCGCTATCAAATTCACAAAATATTTTCCCATGCTAATTGGATCTGCTGGATGAAACATATCTAATAAACACTGTAAATCATTTAATGCCACATCACTTCCATCTTCAATAGCGCGCAAAAATAGAATTAAATTTGTTGCTGGAATAACAAAATCACTATCAACAAATAAACAAATATCTGCCGTAGCATACATGGCCCCTATCGCCCGTGCTACATTATGCCCAAGCGTTTCCTCCAACTCAACAACAATAACATTCTCTAGCTTTACTTGTTTAATGGTCTTTACGGCAGCTCCATTCGCAACAACTATAATTTCATCTACACCCGCTTTTTTCACTTCCTGTATAACAGACCTTATAGTTGTTTTCTCTTCTGATACTGGGATAATGGCACTATATTTCGCTTTTTTCTTTTGCAATAAAACTGGTTTATACTTTCCTACAAACTCCCTATCTTTATTGCCCTCAGAAAAACCACCGCGATTACCGTATGTTTCGATTACGTATTGTAAAGCTCGCAAATGATCACCCATAATACGACTAGTCGCTTTCGGATAAGGAGAGCCAGGTGATGTGCCCGTATGGACAGGACGAACTTTATTTGTGTAAATGACATCAACTGAAGCCATATCAGAAATATCTACTCCTCTAGACATCGCCATCGCTTGAAATAGTGCTGGGTCCGCTAAATTCCACCACCCTAGTTTTTCAATCACTTCACGACTGATTGCATGTGGTATCGCAATTAAAGACCCTACAACAAATTCTTTCTTGTTCAAATAACGATTTAACATATATTTTCCAACCGTCGTATAATGCGGTCGTACTTTTAAATAAACAGACCATGTTAAGTTATTCAAAACAATTTGATGTCCTTGTTGTATTCCTTTAATAAAAGGATATAATTCTTCACTTTTCATGACGATATCACCGTCTAAAAATAAGACAATTTCACCTTTTGCTTCTCTAGCGCCAATTGCCCGTCCCACATCATTACCAAGAGAATATCTATAATAAATCACACGACAATTATGCTGTAGCGCTATTTCTTTCGTACCATCTGTCGATCCATTATCTACTATGATAATTTCATATGGTTCCAACTTCCTTACTTCTACTAAAACTTTTGATAAAGTACTTGCTTCATTATGCACTGGAATCACAACTGACACTCTCATACTTGTATCACTCTTACCCTTCCAAGCGAATATAAGCAATAATAGGAATACGTACAGCTACATCTTCTGGTGGTCCATAAGAAGGAGAAGTACGAATAATTACTGCCCCATCCGTCACAGATAAAAGAACGCCCGCAATGATTTCTACAGCTGTCACAACTTGCACTAGTTCACCAACATGGTTACGTAATTCATCAGTAAATAACATATATAACTCTCCTTTCTTACGCTTCTTTAATTGATATAATACTTGTAAATGGTAATAAAACTTCTGTTCCTATTCCTTCTTGCAGTGTTAAGAAATCATCACCAACTGCTACAATCACACCTGTTAACTGTCCGACTGTCACAGTAATTTCTACGTTTTTACCCAAATACTGTTCTGCAATTTCTTTAAAAGGTGATGTATTACATTCTTTTAAAATGTTACAAATAATAGATTGAAATCTACTTGATTCAATAACTTCTTCCGTAGCTTGCTTAGAGTTTCTTTGAATAAATCTCGCGAAGTTTTGTGAAAATAAAAGTCTTTCCACAGCAGGTAATAACTTATTATCTAAAAAGTAATCTAATTGCCTATTAAACAATCTCGATAACTTTTTCCAATACTTACCGAACAGACACATACACTTCTCCTCCTATTATTTTTAAAGTATAAAAACATATCCATACATCTTAATGTATACAAAGCAGACTCTTTTTGTGATAGGTAAGACATACATTTTTCAACGAAACAATATGTTCTAATCACATAAAAAAAAGACTACCTAAAAAGATAGTCTCTTACACTTCAATATTTCGTAACATCGTATAAATGTCATTATTCACTTTACCAAACGATTTAATATTGTTTTGAATGTTAGATAATAAAACAACATACACACTACCATTTTTACTAAATCCATTTAAACAGTTCCAGCCTGGCATTACACCGTGATTCGAATAACTTCCCGGGTCTACGTACCATCCAAACCCGTAATCTTTTTTTCCACCTGTAAACATTTGATCGTAGCTTTCTTTTGAAATCAACTTTCCAGAGAAGAGCGCTTCATTAAATAAATATAAATCATGGGCACTTGTATATATATCACCACAACCATAAAGTTGTGACATACTTGGAATATTAGGTGTTGTCATATTGTTATTTACTATTTTATAACCTGTCGATGGAAATCTTGTTTGTTCTAGCTCTCTACCAAAACCAGAATGTTTCATACCAGCAGTAGCAAAAATATGTTGTTTAATATACTCTTCTAACGGTTGTCCGCTTACCTTCTCAGCAATATAGGCGAGTATCGAATAGTTAGAATCGGAATACTTCCATTTCTCTCCTGGACCCCCAACACGCTTTTGGTTTCCTATTCGTTTTATCAGTTCTTCATGCGAAATATCCTCTGTTCCCTGTTCATACTCTGGAATTCCTGATGTATGTGTTAGTAAATGTTTTAACTGAATCCCATTACCTTGAGGGAAATCTGGAATATACTTTGCAATCGTATCCTCTACGTTTAATTTATTTTGATCTTTTAATTGCATAATAGCAGTCGCTACAAATGCCTTTGAAATAGAACCAATATAAAAAGTTGTCTCTGAATTATTCGGTACTTGTTTCTCTTTATTCGCCATACCGTATCCTTTATTCAAAAGAACTTTTCCGTTCTTCACAATAACCGCTGTCCCGCTAAATCCTGTATTTTGTAAATATTGATCTAATTGAGCGTTTTCATTAACTTCTTGAGGTGGTCCCTCAGCAGGCTGTTCTGCAGCTTGTGCTTGCTTCACTTGTTCTTCCTGCTCTTTTTGTTTTTGTGCTTCTTGCTTCTTTTTTTCTTCTTTCTTTTTTAGCTCTTCTTGTTTCTTCATTTCTGCTGCTGCTTTTAAAGTTTCTTCTTTCTTATTATGCGCAACAATTTTTGTATACATGAAATATACAACTGAAAATAGTAAGACGATAATGATTGTTCTTTTTATGTATACAATCGGCCGACGTGCTTTCCCATTCGCATTATTTTTTTCCTGATCCATGATTGCTTTTTTCCCCTTACTCAACAATAATTTACTCCCTCTACTAAAGATTTTTTTTAGTAGATTATGGATACGCCATTCTATGTCATCCCTACTTTATCACGCACTGCACATATTACCAACCTATATGTATAAAAAAGAAAAAGAAAATTTACAAAAGTAAGATTGCTGTTAAATTGTTAACAAAAAAAGAGGATATCCTCTAAAAAAATTGATGTCATCAATCTTTTCGGATATCCTCTTATCTCATTATTTATACGTGTTTTTTCATATCATCGGCAACAGATTCAACATTTGTACCTACAATAACTTGGACACTCGTGTTACTTAATTTCATAACACCTTTTGCACCAGCACGTTTTAATGCTGCTTCGTTTACTTGACCAGCATCTTTCACTTGTAAGCGTAGACGTGTTGCACAGTTATCAATAACTGTTAAGTTTTCTTTTCCACCTAAAGCTGCTACGTAAGTTTCACCAATTGAACCTGCAACTGGAGCTTCTTCGCCTTCAGCTACTTCCTCTTCATCTTCACGACCAGGAGTTTTTAGGTCGAACTTCTTAATTAAGAAGTAGAATACTACAAAGTAAATTGCTGCGTAAATTAAACCAATTCCTGCTAGTAACAATGGTTTTGTTGCAATACCGAAGTTTAAGAAGTAATCGATTGCCCCAGCACTAAATGAGAAACCATCGTGAATGCCAAGTGTTGTTGTAATGAATAGAGACAGACCTGTTAATACAGCATGAATACCATATAATACTGGTGATAAGAACATGAATGAGAATTCAATTGGCTCTGTAATACCAGTTAAGAATGAAGTTAATGCTAGACCACCTAACATACCTGTAACCATTTTACGTTTTTCTGGTTTAGCAGCTGCAATCATTGCGAAACATGCTGCTGGTAAACCGAACATCATAATTGGGAAGAAACCAGTCATGAACATACCTGCTGATGGATCTTTTGCAAAGAAGCGTGCAATATCACCATGAACGATATCGCCAGCTGCATTTGTAAAGTCACCAAGTACGAACCAGAAGTATGTGTTCATTACGTGGTGTAAACCGATTGGAATTAATAAACGGTTTAATAATCCGAATAAACCAGCACCAATTGAACCTAAGTTCACGATACCGTGTGCTACTGCATCAATACCACTTTGAATCGTTGGCCAAATTTGACCGAATACTAATCCTAAAAGAAGCATCACGATTGAAGTAATGATTGGTACAAAACGTTTTCCTGCAAAGAATCCTAACCATTCTGGTAGCTTAATCTTATGGAATTTGTTGTATAGTAACCCAGCAACAACCCCTGCAATAATACCACCGAGTATGGCCATATTAATTTTCGGCGTTAACGCCGCTGCTTTTGAAACCTTTGTCATTGTATCTGCTAATTTAGTTGGATCTACTGAACCGACTAAATCTTGAACACTTTTTAATTTATCATTTAACTCTGCTGCTGAATACGTCTTACTTAGAGCATTCGTTGTATTTTGTAAAACAAGATATCCGATTGCTCCGGCAAGTCCAGCTGCTCCACTACCGTCAACAGACAAACCGATTGCAACACCAATTGCAAAAATAAGTGCTAAATTATCAAAAATTGCTGCACCGGCCTGTGCCATAACAGGAATGTTAAATACGTCTTCTTGTCCTAAACGAAGCAATAATCCTGCTGCTGGTAGTACGGCAATTGGAAGCATTAACGCTTTACCAATACGTTGTAAAAACTGCAACATTTTAATTCCCCCTATCAAATTTATGAAATCGTTATCATTATAAGTACGCCTTAGAAAACGCTTTCTATTTACATAACCATAATAACATATAGTTGTATAGATGTGTAGTTTTTATTTTTGAATTTTTTATGGATAAATCTCCTATTTCCAAACTGTTATATAAAAGGAAATTTCTCCTTTTTCACTACAAAATACGCGAAACGAAAGACCCACTATAGAACATGCAACTTTCGTTTTATCATTCCACTTTTTCATGTTATTATTTATTTCCGAGCATATCGGGAAAAGTAAACTTAGTTAATTCAAAATAGGAGCGTTGGTACTATGCAGTGCATTGAGACAAACAACTTACAACAGTTGTTAGAACAAGTAAAACCATATACGAAAAAAGGAAAGCTTGCTACTTATATCCCCGAACTAGGAAATGCCAATCCAGATGATTTAGGGATTGCCATTTTTCATAAAGAAACAGAATACATCCATGCTGGCAACTCACAAACACTATTCACTCTTCAAAGTATTTCAAAAGTAATTACACTTGCACTTGCCCTTTTAGATCGTGGTGAAGAATATGTATTTTCTAAAGTTGGAATGGAACCAACCGGTGATCCATTTAATTCTATTATTAAATTAGAAACGACAAGTCCTTCTAAACCACTTAATCCAATGATTAATGCAGGGGCACTAGCCATTACAAGCATGTTAGCAGGTAAAGATAATGAAGAAAAAATGGAGCGCATTCTTCATTTCGTACGTGAAATAACAGATAATCCTACTATTAATTATTCTTCTAAAGTTGCGAATTCAGAATTAGAGACAGCTTACTTAAATCGTTCACTTTGTTACTATATGAAACAAAACGGAATTATTGATTGTGATATCGAAGAACTGATGGATTTATACACTCGTCAATGTGCAGTTGAGGTAAACTGTATCGATTTAGCACGTATCGGTTTAATTTTTGCAATGGATGGATATGATCCATATAAGGAAAAACAAATTATCCCTAAGCATATTACAAAGATTTGTAAAACATTTATGGTTACATGCGGTATGTATAACGAGTCTGGTGAATTTGCGATTCGTGTTGGTATCCCCGCAAAAAGTGGTGTAGCTGGTGGCATTTTCGGCTGTGTAAAAGGCGAAATGGGAATTGGTATTTTCGGACCAGCTTTAGATGCAAACGGAAATAGTATCGCTGGTTTTAAAATTCTTGAACTTCTTTCTGCTCAAGAAGGTTGGAGCATTTTTTAATTCAGAACTATCCTGCTATACTAGCAGGATTTTTTCATTTCATAAAAATCTTAACTTTATCAGCTATCCATGACCGTACAGAAACCGTACTGAAAGTTTCTCTATATCATGCATATTTGCTCCCCCCTCCTGAATAATATAGTACAACCTAGCGCTATATGTGGAGGTGTGAAAGATGAAACTAATATTTCAAATGGGAAAACAGCCTGTTCTTGAAAAAACAATTCTTCTTTTTATATTGAGTATTGTAGAAAGCTTAAAGCTAAAAGTTGTTTCACTCGATGAAGCTCACCGATACATATTCAATTTAGAAGTACTTGAACTATTAATGGATCGGAACATCGATGATCAAGTACTTGAACTTATTCATTTCGGAATGGGACTTGAAGACATTCATCATGTGCTTCCTGAAGAACTTGAACATACGATTGAAGAATTAAAGTGGCTTTGTATCCAAGTATTAAGTGAGTACAGTATGCATGAAGAATCAGAACAATTAATTGAAGATATACGTTAAAAAAAGCACCTATGTAGGTGCTTTTAATGTTTTTTCAAACTATTTTTATACGCTTCAATATTTACTGGTAGCTCTTCCTCTTCCAAAGTATGTTCATTTACATCTTTATGAATGAACGCACCTTTAGGTGGTTGGTGATCATGCCCTTTTTTCTTATGATCAAATGCTTTCCCGCGTCCCATACAAATCCCCCTTTCTTAAAAGAAATCCGTATTAGTATGGAGAAAAGTACGTCGATATATGCAATCCCTTGCTGTATTTCCAAGGAAATACTCGAACCTTGTTTTCTACTCTCCTTACAACAACTGATCTATCCCGATAAGAATTAATAACACACCCGCAATAACCGTAGCCCATTTCCCTAAGTATTCTGCTAAATATCGTTTTCCTACATACGCAAAGCCACTTATGCAAATAAAACTAAACACCCCAGAAATAGTTGCTGTAAGCCAAAGGTTCAAGTTTGTTACTCCAGCATCAAATCCACCTGCAATATTATTAATAGACAACGCAATCCCTAAAACAATTGCTTCTGAAAAACTAATTGTTTTAGAACCATCAAAATCTGCTTTTTCTGGATCACGTAAAATTCCCATAAGTACATTACCATCTTTAGAGCCTACGGTATTTCTTTGCCCCAAGAAAGGCTGGCACAAAATAAACACACCGATTATCGCTAAAACGATTGCTCCAATCAAGTTTGCTGTAAACTCTGAAATAAATAACGCAATCCAGTTCCCAAAAAATCCAGCTAATAAAGTAAATAAAAAACCAAAAAATGCGATAATAAAATTGTTGAACCACGAAATTCTAATTTTACGAATGCCATATGCAATCCCAACACCTGCATTATCTAAATTAGAAGCAATCCCAATTAAAAAAATTGAAAATAGACCTGCCGTACTCATAAATAGCCACCCCTTTTTCTCACTTTTCAATGCATCTTATGAAAATGTTGAGCAACTGTGCCTGTCTGTTTCATATACATGTAATAAATACTCAACATTTTTTCAACAATAAAAAGGAGTGCCTTCGCTATGCCTAAAGAAAATCCAAATGAGCGGCTTAGTAGATTAATAAAAAAACTTTTAAAAGAACGTGCCTTATCTATGCGTCAACTCGGAATGCTTACAAATATTGATCCCGCAACAATCTCAAGAATTATGAATGGTAAACAACCGCCAAAACAAAAACACCTACAAAAATTCGCAGAATGTCTGCAAGTTCCACCCCAATTGTTATTTGATGAAATGTATCCGGATTCTCCTCACATTAATAAAGAAAAGACGGATATGTACACATCTCTTGATACAATTCAGCAAACGCTGCAATCCTCTAACTTATTCGATTTCGACTACACAACAACCCGCGTAAAACAAGAACTTGAAAACTATGAACGATATGCGCAAACAACAGAGGGTGAAAAACGTATTCATGAAAGTTTTGCAAGCAAGTTAGAACAAATTGATAGCGCTGGTCCTTTCATTGAACAATTAACGGATATGTATCAACAATTTTGCAATGAAACGATTTCAAAAGAAGAGCGTGCAGTTCTTGGCGGCGCATTACTGTATTTCATTTTATCGACAGATATTATTCCCGACTATCTCTTTCCAATTGGTTATTTAGATGATGCAATTGCTGTTGAATTAGCGAAAGAGAAATTAATTGAGCTAAAACGAAAGACATAGAAAAATAAAGAACTATTTCAGTTGTTTCTATCCAACTCTGAAATAGTTCACTAAAAAATCGTACAAGTATACATACCTGTACGATTTCAACATACTAATCTATTTTTTTCGTATGACACCATTCGTATATAAATGCTGTTATTACTTTTGTAAATTCAATTAACTGTTCTATTTCTACTTTCTCATTTATTGAATGAGCTTCCTCTAATGTACCTGGTCCGTAAATAACGGCCGGAATATGAAATTCACTAAACCAACCACCATCCGTTACCGTTGCAGACATATCTAAAATTGCATTTTTAGAAAGAATTGATTCGTGTACTGAGCTAAGCGTTTTTACAGCTGCATGTTCACTATCTATTTCTAAAGAAGGAAAAATTTCGCCACGATCCACAATCATTGATTCTCCGCCCCACTTAAATTGTGGTGGATTTTCACTTAGCCATGGATCGGCAGCTGCCACTTTCCCAATATACTCTTCAATTTCTTTTATTATTTGTTCATGTGTTTCATTCGGATAAAAGTGTACTGTTATCCATAACCGGCACTCATCCGCAATAAATGCTGCATGTCTTCCGCCTTCAATAACAGCTGGATTAATTGTTGTTGTTCCAGATGGATAGCCTTCATATGTTTTCATGACTGCCCAATGACGCTCTAATTCTTGTAAACTTTGCACAATTTTCATCATTTTTTCAATCGCGCTCGCTCCGAATAAACGACCCCCTGCATGGATCATTTGCCTACGTGTTGCATCATGAAACGTTTGGGGGCTTTTCACAGTAATCCATCCAGTAATTACGCCCCCCTGTCCTTGCATATGTAAATCACTCGTATCCACTACGACTGCAAAATCAGCTTCATATCCCCTTTTACAGCATTGAAGTGTTCCCGCCTCTCCAACTTCTTCCCCAATTACGGATTGAAAGATTACATCTCCAGGTAATTCAATGCCTGCTTCTTGTAAAAGCTGAATAGCAAATAGTGCCCCAGCCAGTCCCCCTTTCATATCTGCTGCACCACGTCCAACTAACCAACCATCTTTTATAAATGGCTCAAACGGATTCGTTTCCCACGCCTCATCTGCTGATATTTCCGCTACATCCATATGCCCATTAATAATAAGACTTTTATATGTGTCACTTTCTATTCCTTTTTTCACCCCAACAACGTTCGGGTCATTCGGATATACATCCCATTTATCAACACTAAAATTTCGTTTTCTTAAAAACTGTGCAACAAATTCTTGCGCCTCATTTGTATTTCTCGCCGGCGGTGCTGGTGTTTCAAAACGAATTAATGTTTTTGTAAGCTCTAGTAACTCATTTTTTCGTAGATCAATCTGTTCTAATAGCTGTGCAACTTCTTCATTCATCGCTAATTCCCCTTTGCATACGTAGTATGTTTCCAGCTTTATTTTCACAAAAAAAGAGACTGTTTACAATTTTACAGTCTCCAAATTAATCACTATTATAAACTTTCTATTTCTGTTGTCTTTGTCTTTTCAATATGCTCTAAGTTACCCCCCTTATTTCTTGTCGCACGGTAAAACAGTAAACAAACAATCATAAAGGGAATACCACAATACAATGCCATTCTTTGTTCTGGAATAAAGGCCATACCTACAATTACTGTTATATTTAATACTAACGCAAGCAGTGGAACGAATGGATACAGCGGTGTTTTAAATTTCAAGTCTTTCACATCCCCGCCCTGCTTTATATACGCCCTTCTAGCTAATAAGTTAGATAGAGCAATAGATGCCCAAACTAATATCGCTCCGAACCCAGCAATAGAAAGTAGCCATAAATAAACTGTATCTTCCGCATAAATACCTGATAGTAATGAAAGGCAACCTACAATTGTACTTACAATCAATGCATAAATAGGAACACCATTTTTAGATAACTTACCGAAAATCGGACTAATCATTCCTTGATTAGACATAGACCATAGCATACGAGAAGTTGCATATAATCCTGAATTCGCAACGGATAGAACCGCTGTAATAATAACGAAATTGATAATATCGGCTGCATAAGGAATACCAATTTTATCAAATACAACTACGAATGGACTTTCTATCACTCCTGCTTGTTGCCATGGGAATAATCCTGCAAGAATGAAAATAGATAATACAAAGAACACAAGTATACGCCAAACTGTATTATTAATTGCCTTCGGGATCGTTTTCTCTGGATTTTCACTCTCTCCAGCTGCAATACCAACTAGCTCTGTTCCTTGGAAGGAAAAATTAACAGCAATCATCGTAATTAAAATAGCGGATAATCCATTTGGAAACAACCCACCATAATCAGTAAAGCTAGAAAACATTGGTGCTGGTTCATTTCCTTTCATATCTAGAAAACCAAACATTGCTGCTCCGCCCAAAATAATAAATGCAATGATTGTAATGACTTTAATACTTGCAAACCAAAATTCAACTTCTGCAAAACTTCTTGAAGATAACGCATTAATAGCAAAAAGTAATGCCGCAAACACTACGCACCAAATCCAAGACGGTACATCAGGAAACCATCGTTTCATTAAAATACTAACTGCAATTAATTCAATACCTATTGTAGCCGACCAGTTTAGCCACGACATCCATCCGACTACATAACCCGCTGCAGGGGAAATATGCTTCGTCGCATACGTTTGATAAGATCCTGCGTCAGGCATCGCAACAGCTAATTCTCCGAGACAGAGCATCGTTAAATACATAACAAATCCTCCAACAAGATAAGCTACAATCGCTCCTCCAGGCCCAGCTTCATGAATTGTATACCCCGATCCTAAAAAAAGTCCGGTACCAATAACTCCTCCAAGTGCAATCATAAATATGTGTCTGCTTTTCAATTCCCTTTTTAATCCTTGGTTTTGATCCATCATAAAAATCCCCCCTTTTCCCTTTGGAAACCCATTTCATGTAAGCGTTTTTAAAATTTTTTATACGAAAAATAATTATTGAAAAGAGCAAAATACATAGTATTAATCACTACCTGTTATTAAAAGATCATCCCTCACTGTTATTAATAACTTTTTATCAGCGATAGCTTGTCCTTCTACTACTTCTAATGAATCGATATATCCACTGATTCCTACCTTAATTTCTACTTTCTGTTTATCTATTGTTTCAATTAACGCTAATTTCTCCCATTCGTATACGTAAGAACTTTCCGTAACAAATAACTTCTCAACTTTCCCGTAACAAGGACTATACACGCCTTCTATAACCGTCTTCACTTTATACACTCCTCCTTCTTATTAATTGGTACTGAAACGTTGCATATCCCTCCTTTAAAAATTTCAACTATTCTTTATGCAAAATGCGTACCAATCTTAAATTCCTATTTAAAATGAGGGTTCCTCACAAAAAAATCTTCATAACCGCAAATTTTTTCTACCGTGTAAGAAGTTTTAAAAGGAAAATCGCAAAAAAATTTTGCGATTTTATAAGAATTTTAATAAAATTATAAAAAGTCAGTCTTCATAGGGTGAAATGAGGAGAAGATAATCTATGCGTACAGAAGAAATTAATTTGAAACAGATCATTGAAATGAATATGCTATATGAAACTTTGCTCAATGAACTCGATATCGGGATTCATATTATTAATGAGGAAGGTAAAACGATTATCTATAACCGTAAAATGATGGAAATTGAATCAATGGAGCGCTCAGATGTGCTATATAAAAGTCCTTTAGAAGTATTCGCATTTGAAGAAAATAAAAATAGTACTCTTATAGAAGCATTAAAATTAGGAAAAACAAACAAAAATATAAAACAAACGTACTTTAACAATAAAGGGCAAGAAATTACGACGATTAACGATACTTTCCCTATAATAGAAAATGGAAAAATTAAAGGCGCTATTGAAATTTCAAAAGAGATGAATCACTTAAAGCAAACAATAAAAATGGACTCTTCCCGAAAACAAAACACTAAATTTACCTTTGATCACATAATTGGTGATTCTGAAGCCATTCAATCAACCATTGCGGAAGGAAAAAGGGTAATTCGTACATCCTCCTCCATACTTCTCGTAGGAGAAACAGGAACTGGAAAAGAACTATTTGCACAAAGTATCCATAATGAAAGTCAGCGTTCAGGCAAACCATTTATTTCACAAAACTGTGCCGCTATACCTGATACGTTAATGGAAAGTTTATTATTTGGTACGAACCGGGGGGCATTTACAGGAGCAATCGATAAAGCTGGTTTATTTGAAGAAGCAAACGGAGGAACTTTGTTATTAGATGAGATCAACTCATTAAGTCCAGCACTTCAAGCGAAGTTACTGCGAGCTATACAAGAAAAAACAATACGAAGAATCGGGGGCACACAAGAAAAAGAAATTGATATTCGTATTATAGCAACTATTAATGAAGACCCCCTTGAAGCTATTACACATAATCGATTACGGGAAGACTTATATTACCGATTAAGCGTCGTTACTTTATGCCTCCCGCCTTTACGTGAACGAAAAGAAGATATTTCCGCTCTTGTTCAGCACTTTATCGAAAAGTACAACATTCAATTTGGACTCGCTGTAACGGATGTAGATATACATGTAAGAGAATTCTTGTATGCATATGATTGGCCTGGAAACGTCCGAGAATTGGAACATATCATTGAAGGTTCAATGAACTTGGTTGAAGATGAAAATATTATTACGGCGTTTCATCTTCCTACTCGCTTTCGTGAACAAATAAAAAAAGAATCCAATACGCAACCTTTCCTAACTAATAACGATACTGATAGACCTAAAACGTTAAAACACACAATAGAAGCAATGGAAAAGAACTACATCACTCAAATTCTGAAAGAGTATCACGGTAATATTTCACAAGCTGCAAAGTTTTTAGGATTAAGTAGGCAAAACTTACAATATCGAATTAAAAAACTGCATTTACACATATGAAATGAAGCTTGGATGAGTGGATTACTAGCCCTCACCAATTCGACTTTTATTGCTTGTTAATGCAGCATAAATCTGCTTTAATGTACAAATAAACATTTGGTAAAATATGCTATAATAAACATATAACATACTAGAAAGGAACGATATATATGAGTAATGATAACAAATTAAAGTTATTACAATACTTAGCCTTCTTCCCTACCATTGTATGTATGATGTTACTAGTTGATATAAACGCCTATCCTTATGCAAAACTACTAGCAACAATTAGCGGCTCTTTTGCAGCTATTATGCTTGCTGCTTTTTGGAATTTGAAGATACGTATGAAGAAAGAAAGATCTTCTTAACTCCAAACCATAAAAAAATCGAGCCTACACAGCTCGATTTTTTTATTACTATTAAAACTCAACATTCTCCAAATACAAACCACTCGCCTCAGCAAGGCAATTAATTTGATTGCGTTGTTTCGCCTCTAAAATGTGTGGAATTGCTTCTGCATCTAATTGTCCTAATCCAACTTCAATTAATGCTCCAACAATTTTTCGGACCATGTTATGAAGGAATCCGTTACCACTTACTCTAATTTGTACAAATCCTGCTTCTTCCATCACTTCAAGTGTATATACTTCTCGCACCATAGACTTTTTCTTTGATTTTGCATTTGAAAAGGCAGTAAAGTCATGTGAACCAACTAAATGTTTCGCAGCTTCTTTCATGCTTTTCACATTTAATTTTTTATTCACATGCATGCTGTATTTACGCATAAATGGGTTCGTATGCTCTTCATTCCAAATTTTATACAGATATGTTTTTGCTTTAGAATTGTAACGAGCATGGAATCGATCATGTACTTCTTCCACATTTGTAATGCTAATATCATTTGGCAAATATTGATTTAAATATTTTTTTACTTTATGTTCCACTAACTTCTCATCACTTTGAAAGTTAGCAACTTGATTCAAAGCATGTACACCAGCGTCTGTTCTACTACAACCGATAATTTCAATTTCTTTTCCGACCATTTCGGAAATGACACTTTCGATTTTTCCTTGAATCGTATTATCGTTATTACCGAGACGTTGCCATCCTTTAAAACGTGCACCATCGTACTGAATCGTTAATTTATAATTGTTCATTTTATTCTCCTTCATAGAAAATATTCCCTCATATCGTGAGGGAATATAAATACACTTTACTTTCTAACAAGCTTCACTACATTTTCTACATGAGCTGTATGCGGGAACATATCAACCGGTTGTACATATTCCACTTCATAGCTCTTCATTAACGCTTGTACATCACGAGCTAATGAAGAAGGGTTACAAGATACGTAAACAACTTGTTTCGGCTTCACCTTTAAAATTGTTTCCAGTAATTTATCATCGCAACCTGTACGTGGTGGATCGACAACAATTACATCTGGGCGCCATCCTTCTTTTACCCATTTCGGTAACCATTGTTCTGCTTTACCTGCTTCATATTTCGTATTTGTAAATCCGTGACGCTTCGCATTTTTTCTTGCATCTGCAATCGCTTCTGGAATTACATCCATACCACGTACTTCCGCCGCATCATTTGCAAGCCAAAGTCCGATTGTACCAACACCACAATACGCATCTACAATTTTCTCATTTCCTGTTAAAGCAGCCGCTTTTTTCGCTTCATTGTATAAAACAACCGTTTGTTCTGGATTCAACTGGAAGAATGCACGTGCTGATAGTTCAAATGATAAATCACCAAGTGTTTCTTGAATTACTTCTTTTCCAGCTAATTTAAATGTTTTATCACCGAAAATAACAGATGTTTTACGCCAGTTTACATTTTGCATAATCGATTTAACAGCTGGCATCTGTTTTTGTACTTCTGCAATAAATTGTTCTTTATTTGGCAACTCTTCTTTTGTTGTAATCAGTGTAACTTGTACTTCCCCTGTTTGAACTGCAGTACGTGTCACAATTGTACGTACTAAACCTTTTTGTTTTTTCTCATTGTAAATAGAAACATTTAATTTTTCTAAAATACGTCTTACAACTTTTGTCGCTTCATTCGTTGCTTTATGTTGAATCATACAATGAGCAATATCAATTAACTGATGTGAGTTTTGTTTATACAGCCCTGTAATAACCTTTTCGTCTTTACGCCCCACTTGTAATTGACTCTTATTACGATAATGCCATGGATTTTCCATGCCAAGCGTCGGACGAATTTTCTCTTCCATACTGTTTTTCATATACTTCTCAAATGCTTGTACAACGATATCACGCTTTTGATTTAATTGTTCTTTATAATCTAAATGTTGCAATTGGCAACCGCCGCACTCTTCGTATACCGGACATGGTGCTTTCACACGATGTGGTGAAGCTTTACGAACTTTTTTCACTTTCGCTTCAGCGAAGCCACGCTGAATTTTCGTCGTTTCAGCAACAACTTCTTCTCCTGGTAATGCCCCGGGAATGAAAACAACTTGTCTCTTAAAATAACCAACGCCTTCTCCGTTAATCCCAAGACGTTTAATTGTCACAGGAAACGTTTGACCAACTTCCAACTTACTCTCATGTTGCTTTTGTATCATTATTACACCTCTACTCTATACTTTTCCATAAATATAACGCTGCATAACTGCAGTATGGTTCACACTCTTGTTTCACTTTTTCTAAAAATGCATCATCAGGTTTCTCATCTAATTGAAATACACCTTGTACTGCACGCTGAATCCCAATGTCTGCTTTCGGAAACATATTTTTCCGTCCAAGCCCAAACATTAAAAAGTTTTGCACTGTCCATGCACCAATCCCCCTAATTGGTAACAATTGTGCTGTAACCCCTTCTTCTGTTTCGTTTTCTATTCTAGTTAAATCTAACTTACCACCTATAATACACTTTGCTAATCCTACCATATATTCAGCTTTTCGCTGACTAAACTTCTGCTCTCTCAATTCCTCTATTGAAATATTTGCTACTATTTCTGGAGTGGGGAAAAAGAATACACCGTTCTTCTCTGTTCCATATCGTTTCACAAACTGTTCTGTTAACACAGTAGCAAATTTCAAATTTATTTGTTGATGAATGATACAGCGAAGAAGACAAGCAAAATAATCAAATTCTAAAATAATTGGAGTATAAGCATATGTTTCAAATAGTGGACGTAATGATGTGTTTAAAAAATGATTTTGTATATCTTGAAACGGTTCATTCCAATGAAAAATGGCCCTCATTCGTTTCATGACTTTCTCTGAATCTCCTGTCTGACTAGAAATCCAAAACTGTGGATTTTGAACAGTACCAATCCCTTGCAGACGAACAACAATCTGTTCCTCGTCTATACAAATCGGGACATAAATAACTTTCTCATCTAATTGAATGACGTTAAGAGGATCAAAAGATAAACGTTTTAATACTTCTTCAAAATGATACGGATACTCTAACGTAACATGTTCGCTCCACATACGTTTCCCCATCCTTTTTACACATCATTATAGCATGAGAAAACCGCAAGCATACATGCTTACGGTTGATTGCTTTTTACTAAGTCATCTAGACTTTTAAAATGATACCCTTTCTCGCGCAAATCATCAATGATTTTTGCAAGTGCTTCTGCATTATCTTTTGATATTGCATGAAGTAATAAAATAGATCCTGGATGAATCATCGTCATAACATTATTATGCGCATATTGCCATCCTCTTTGCTGATCTACTTTCCAATCCAAAAATGCAAGTGACCAAAATACATTATAGTAGCCCATTTCTTTCGTAAGAGCTAACGTTCTTTCACTAAATACGCCGCGCGGGGGACGTACATATTTCACTTCTTTTTGCCCAGTTACTTTTTTAATTTCTTCCGTTACACTCGTTAATTCTTCACGAAGTTTCTCATCATTTACCGCTGTGAAATCAGGATGACTCCAAGAATGGTTTCCAATAATGTGTCCTTCATTCTTCATTCTTAACAATAAATCTTTTTGTGTTTTAATGTAATGCCCCGTTACAAAGAAAGTTGCTGGTACTTTTTTCTCTTTTAATACGTCTAAGATTTTCCCTGTGTATCCATTCTCATAACCATTATCAAATGTTAAATAAATATCTTTTTTCTTCGTATCCCCTAAATAAAACCCGCCATTTTTTTGTAGTAAATCTGTATATAACTTTCCTGCATCTGGTACTGTTTCATTTTTAGGACGCGGGATTCCCCAGTTATGTGGAGTATTTGTATAAGCTAATGCCGAAACTGGAACAAGTGCCATCATAATTGAAAAAATGAGACCGATATATAACCATTTATGTTTCATAAATAGTCTCCTTTCCATATATAATCGTACTCGTAGTTTCTGTTGCTACGCATTCTTTCATGCTGAACATGTTTTTCTATATATACCAAAAAAATGCATCTCGAATCGTTCGAGATGCATTTTTGTTTACTTAAATACTGGCTCTTTAAAGCTAGCTAATTTTTCAAGTGATGTTTTATCAACATCTGCATGTAAGCTATTACCGTGAGAATCCATTGTTACAACTGCTTTAAATCCATCGATACGTAAATGCCACATTGCCTCTGGAATACCAAATTGTAAGAAATCAACATCTTTCACTTCTTTAATACATTCAGCATAATATTGCGCTGCACCACCAATTGCGTTTAAATATACACCGCCGTGTTCTTCTAAAGCTGCTAATGTTTTCGCACCCATGCCGCCTTTTCCAATGACAGCTCTAATACCGAATTTCTTCATAATATCACCTTGGTACGGTTCTTCCCGAATACTTGTCGTTGGACCTGCCGCTTTAATTTGCCAATTGTCATTGTCATCTTTCACAACAACTGGACCACAGTGGTAAATAATTTGTCCATTTAAATCTACTGGACAATCGTTATCCATTAAATGCTTATGAATTGCGTCACGACCTGTATACATCATGCCATTAATTGTTACAACATCACCAACGCGAAGTTCACGAATTTGCTCTTCTGTAATTGGCGCTTGTAATACAATTTCACGCTGCTCCGTTTTTTCTTGTACTTCTTGCTCCAGTGTATCTTCACCTTCTTGATATAACCAATCCATAATTTCACCTGTTTCAGGATGGATTGTTACACCAAGGCGACGGTATGCCCAGCAATTATACGCCACAGATACGTAGAAACTAGCTGGCAGACGGTTATACACGCCAATTTTACAGCCAAGTAAAGTTGTTTCTCCGCCAAATCCCATCGTACCAATGCCAAGCTTATTCGCATTTTCTAATACATATTCTTCAAGTTGTTGTAATTCTGGGATTGGATTGACATCATCTAATGTACGGAATAATTGATTTTTTGCTAATTCGTAACCTGATGTGCGGTCTCCCCCGATACCAACACCAATTACACCTGCACTACATCCTTGACCTTGTGCTTGATATACCGCATGAAGAAGGCATTTACGAATCCCTTCTAAATCACGGCCAGCTCGTCCAAGTCCTTCTAGTTCACACGGTAAGCTATACTGAATATTTTTATTCTCACAGCCACCCCCCTTTAGGATTAAACGTGCATCAATATAATCTTTTTCCCATTGTTCAAACTTAATAACCGGTGTACCTGGTCCTAAATTATTTCCACTATTGTCTCCAAAAAGAGAATCAACAGAATTTGGACGAAGTTTACCATCTTTTGTCGCCCGCTCAAGCGCATTATAGATAGCTTCCTTCAACTTTAATTGATTCACACCAACTGGTGTATAAATTTTAAACGTTGGCATCCCTGTATCTTGGCAAATTGGTGAGATGTTATCATCAGCCATTTTAATATTATTTGTAATTGTGCCAAGTGCCATCGCAGAACGAGTCCCTGCATTTTCTCGCTCTTTCGCTTGTTGAATCGCACGACGAACATCTTTCGGTAAGTTCGTTGACGTTTCAACAATTAGTTGATACATGCTTTCTTGAAGCTTTTCCATTGTTACTTCCCCCTCAATTGTGAACGCTACCAAAACGTTATGAGCTGAAAATTCCATTGTTATGCTCTGCAGCTTTTTATTTCTTTCACGCTATTCAAGCATACATGAAATTTTTCACAACTTGATTATACCTCTTTTTCTATCGTCCTTCTATTATCCGCACAGAAAAAGGCTACCAAATTGGAATTGGCAGCCTTTTTAATATATTATTCGTCTTTTTTAAATTGCTCACATTTTAATTCTAATTCATCTAGCATTGCAAGAAGACGATCTACATCTTCTAATTCTACTTCTTCAGGTTCAATTGTATCAATTACTTCAATGAACATATTTAAACGTTCTTTTAAATATACTAATTGTGTATCTTTATCTTGAATTGCTTTTCCCATGAAGGCACTCTCCTTTTAATTCGAGTTGCTTTTATTATACCGCAAAAATGATTACAATGGGTATGTAATTTCATCAATTTTGTCACGGTTATTCACTATAATGTAAGCCCTCTCTCTTTTTCCTCTAAAAAGTTTCGCTTTATAAAAAGCACATATTCTTCTATTATAGAGGATGGACAAATTGTTATTTCAATAGTCAAAGGAGTATTTCATATGACGATATCACAAAAAATGAAGCCGATTACTCCTTCTTACGATCCATGGGAAGCGTATATGGACCTTGAAGAGTACGGCAAACTACTATTAACAAATGTTGAGTTTACAACAACGACGTTATGCAATATGCGCTGTGAGCATTGCGCTGTTGGTTACACGTTACAGCCGAAAGACCCGAATCCGCTTCCGATGGATCTTTTATTAAAACGATTAGATGAGATTCCTCATTTACGTTCTTTAAGTATTACTGGCGGAGAACCTATGCTTTCAAAAAAATCCGTCGACAACTATGTAACACCACTCTTAAAATACGCCCACGAACGAGGTGTTCGCACTCAAATCAACTCAAACTTAACTATAGATTTAGCACGTTACGAACAAATTATTCCCTATTTAGACGTATTGCATATATCTCATAACTGGGGAACAATTGACGACTTCGTTGAAGGCGGATTTGCAATGATGGAGCGTAAACCTACGTATGAACAGCGTGCAAAATTATTTGAACGTATGATCACAAATAGTAAAGCTCTATCAGATGCAGGTGTACTCGTATCAGCCGAAACGATGTTGAATAAACGAACTCTACCACACATTGAGCATATTCATCGTCAAATCGTTGATGAAATGGGATGTAAACGTCATGAGGTTCACCCAATGTATCCAAGTGACTTCGCGAGTAATCTAGAGATTTTAACAAAAGCTGAAATTCGTGATGCAATTGAGCATTTACTAGAAATTCGCGATGAAAATGTATGGATGTTATTTGGAACTTTACCTTTCTATGCTTGTAGCGATGATGAGCGAGACATTGCCACATTTAAAAAATTACAAAAGAGCAAAAATGTAACTGTTCGTAACGATCCCGATGGCCGTTCTCGTTTAAATGTAAATATTTTTGATGGAAATATTATTGTAACGGACTTTGGTGATGTTCCACTTCTAGGTAACATTCAAACAAATACGTTACAAGAAGCGTATGAAAAATGGAGCGCTTCAAAAACAGCAAAATCATTAAGCTGTCACTGTCCAGCAGTAAAATGTCTTGGACCGAATGTTCTTGTAAAAAACAGCTACTATCCAACCGAAGATTTCTTATCAAAAACAGCAAATATTACATTATAAAAAAACGTCAGCTTATAAGCTGACGTTTTTTATCTTATTGCGAATGAGAAGAAGAAATGAATTTAAAATATAAATGATCATGAATTGGGATAGCGGCTCCAATTCCTTGAGAAGTAATATTTTTTACAACAAGCCTTTTTTGATTTCCTTTTAATACGAGATATACTTCTCCAAATGTTACTTTCCCTTTTTCATTTACTGCTGGTGTATAAGCATATAAATATCCAAGTTGACTCGGACTAATATTATACACACGCTCATGCCCTGTACCATAACCAATAGTCGTTTTAAATGAAAGTGGCAATTGTACTTTTTCAAGTGCTTTGAGAAGCATCATTTTTTTCACATCTGCAGCATCTTTCATATCTGCTGTTAAATCACCTTCAACCGTCTTTTGTGTTTCTTGCTTATAGCGTAGTGGATATAGGCGATCTCCTCCGCGATTATCGTACACATTGCGATTTACTTGTTTATATTCCCAATTAACCGATGTATCAATCGATTCATAATGTAAAGCCCATTGCCCTAAATAAATCTTTGCTCGGTACCCTACCGCAAGCGGCGCATTCGAAATTGTTGTTTCATTAAACATTCGAATTAAGTCCGGATTTTCAATTTTAATATTTGCTGTTTTTAATAATTCTTGAGCAAACTTACTCGGCTGTAAACGCGGTAAATCTTGCGCATCATTTGGAAACGTATTGTCTTTAGAAATATTTAAAACAGATGAAGGCATTTTTGTTTCTACTGTTGTCTTTGCAAAGCCACTGTTAGGAAATAATAAAATAAACGAGACCATAGTTGAAAGACATATGCTGTATACTCGTTTCACCTGTCTGGCTCCTTCCTACATAAAGGTATATATACTACTTCGTTTATTGTTTTCTCTGAGCACAATTGTTATGCCTATTTTTCATAATAAATAAAAACCAATTCCCATAATGACATACGCAGCTAATAAAGTACCGCCTTCAAACCAGTTCGTATCTCCATCATTTGAAATCGCAATCGTTAAGAAAACAGCTGTAATCATAGAAACAAGTTCTGGTATTGTAAATACTAAAGGCATCCTTTGCGTGAAAAACATAGAAAGCAGTACTAATACAGGAGCAACAAACATGGCAATTTGTAATGTAGAACCTATCGCAATCTCAACTGCAATATTTACTTTATTTTTATACGCCATAATAATTGCAGATGCATGTTCTGCTGCATTTCCAACAATCGCAACGATAATAACACCTATAAACAATTCTGACCAACCAAATGATTTTGCAACTGTCTCAAATGTATGCACGAGCGCCTCTGACACATAAGCTACCGCAATTGTTGCTATCGCTAAAATGAGTAATGCTTTCCCTTTCGACCACTCTGGTTCTTCCTCATGAGCGACTTCATCACTTTTATGCTGATATACACCACGGTGCGTAACTAACTTAAATAGCAATGCAGCAAGGTACATAATAATCATAATAATCGAGACACCAATACTTAATTGATACGTCTTTCCAGCGTCCATTTTCATTGAAAAAATCTCTGGAATAACAAATGCTACTACTACAGCAAAGATTAATAAAGCCGAATTATGCCTTGCATCATATACATTAAAACTTTGTCTTTTATATTTAAGCCCTCCCACAAAGAAGGATAGCCCTCCTACTAATAATAAATTTCCAAGTACAGAACCTGTTAAAGAAGCTAACACAACTTCAATTAATCCTGCCTGTAGTGCAAAAATCGAAATGATTAGTTCAACAGCGTTACCGAAAGTAGCATTTAATAATCCACCTATTCTAGGACCAGATACAATTGCCAAACTTTCTGTCGCTCTCCCCATAAAACCCGCTAATGCGATAATCGTAATACAATACACAGCAAACATAATTGTTTGAGGCCAATGAAGTGTTTTCCCAAGTACAGACAATGGTACACCTATAAGCGCCACTATAAGAAATATTTTATTAAACATGCTTTTCATCCTTCCATCGTATGTATTTCTCCTCGATATTATTATTATTCTTCTCCTAACTTGTCCGATTTCATCACAATTACGTTTAAAAAATCGGATTGAAGAAAACAGTATGAAAGATATTTAAATTACCTTGTTGAAACAGACAGAATTATAAATTATGAAAAGGGGTTAAAATTATGCACTTAAAAGAAAAAATCGCAACTATTATTCAAGGTCAACGTACCGGTGTATTATCTACAGTACGAAATGAGAAACCACATAGCGCCTTTATGATGTTTTTCCACGAAGATTTTGTACTGTATGTTGCAACAGATCGACAATCAAAAAAGATAACAGATATCGAAAACAATCCAAATGTACATGTACTACTTGGTCGTGAAGGAAAAAAATTAGATGAAGATTATATTGAAGTGGAAGGCTTAGCCTCCATCGAGGAAGACTCAACATTAAAAAACAAGTTTTGGAATAATAGCTTAAAACGTTGGTTACTCGGTCCTGAAGACCCTAATTATGTACTAATTAAAATCAATCCCGATACAATTTATTACATCGATGGTGCCGGTACGACGGAGCCCGAGTTTTTACGACTATAAGATAAAACAAGCCCCCTTTAGGTGGGCTTGTTTTGTCGAAAAGTTCTTCTGAAAAAAACAATAAAATAGGTGGAACTTTCTAAAGATTCTGTTATATAATAGCAGTAACTTAAATAAACTGTATTAAAACAGATTGAGAGGAGAAATAAAATTGATGAAAAGAGAAGAACGTAAAAACATGATTGAGTTTATCGAAAAGAAAAAAGGGATTGAGCGTGACGAATTATTGTTTATGACAGACGATGAAGTAGAACATATTTATAATGTAACGTACTTTTTATATGAAGAAATTGCAGAGTAGTATAATAATCCCCACCTTATGAAAAATATAAGGTGGGGATTATTTCGTTATCTATCCAGCTCTTTGCGAGGCGGTAAAACCCCATTCACTTTATACATGAGAATGATTTTCATGTATAATAATGTAAGATTGGAGGAATTTTACTATGAGTTCATGGCTCTTATTCGCACTATTATCAGCAATTGCTGCTGCCCTTGTATCTATTTTCGGTAAGATTGGTTTAGATGGAATCGATGCCAATGTTGCTACGACGGTTCGTTCTATTATCATGGCATTATTTATGGTAGGCGTTATTATTATACAAGGTAAATTTCAAAATATTGGCGACGTACTACTAAATAAAAAAGCACTTCTCTTTATCACATTAAGCGGAATTGCAGGTGCTTCGTCATGGCTATTTTATTTTCTTGCCCTTAAAACAGGAAAAGTTTCACAAGTAGCTCCTGTCGATAAATTAAGCGTCGTATTTTCTATCATTCTCGCTATGATTATACTCGGCGAAAAATTAAACTTTATGACTGGTATTGGTGTTGTCTTTATTACAGCTGGTGTACTATTTATCGCTTTCAGCTAAAAAACCGCTACTCGCGGTTTTTCTTTTTCTTTATGTAAAACCATACGACACATGTAACAACTACTGAAATGGATAAAATCCATATTCCATAATGATGCAAACTATACTCAACGAAACGCCACTTCTCTCCTAACTTCCAGCCAAGTCCAATAAAAACACTTATCCAAATAAGTGCACCACCGTAAGCGTACAAACAAAAACGCCAAAGTGTTAAATTCGACATCCCAGCAAAATACGCTGTTAAATGACGTACTCCTGGGATAAAATAACCAACTATTAAAAGAAATGGGCCATATTTTTCAAATAAAATATGTGTTTTTTCAATGTGATGTTCTTTAATTCTAATTTTCGGTCCATATTTTTTTAAAACAGGGAGTCCAAGTTTTAAACCTAATATGTAGCTTAATGTAATGCCTAACATCGCACCAGCCATCCCACTTAAAAACGCAGCAGTTCCTGACATAACGCCTTTTGAAACGTTATAACCAACGAAGGTCAATAAAAACTCGTCTGGTATCGGTAATCCAACAATCCCGCCAGCTAAAGCTATAATAATTCCAAAATACCCATAATGTGCGATTAACTCGCCAATATGTTGTTCCATTCGGAAGACACATCCTATACACGATCGTTATTCCACATTGTGCCCTTTCTATCTTTCAGACAAACATGGTATACATATTCACTATACATTGTTTTTATAATGAACTCTACTTCTATCCATTCCTTTAGCAGGCAGAAATTGAACTATTAATCAGTGACATCAATCATGTGCTAGACTTAGACTCCCGCCTTCTTTTCTTATATCCATCTCCTCTTGAAGGACTAATCTTACTATCCACAAATACCATGATAAAAAAATAAAAATTCATATGCTTGTTTTTTTGTTACAATAAAGGAAAGTTACTTTTCGCAACGGTTTAACTCTCAGGAAAAATGATATACCTAGCAAAAACACAGTTTGGTCGATATAATGCAACTTCTACCTATTAAAAGAACATGCACCCTTTACATACAACATCATTTTTCTAAATTATACAGGGGGAACGAACATGACCATTGAAAATCAATTTATCCAAAAGGTTTACTATAAAACATTTTTAACAGAAGAAACTTCTACTCCAGTATCAGAAGTACTCGGTGAAGCATATATAAATGAATCTACAAATGAATTCTCCAACATTTCTAATATTCGCTTTGCTCAAGGTGAATTTTATTACCAAAATAAAGACTTTGAAGCAGCGATATTTAAATGGGAGAAAGTAAATAACGAGCTTGCACTTTGGGCAACCAAAAATATTGCAGATGCTTATTTTGAACTAGGATTCTTACCAAAAGCAGAAGAAATGTATCAATCTATCCAAACGGAAGATACAACTCTTACAATGGAAGTTTCCTTACAACTTCTTTCTCTTTATATCGAACAAGATCGTTTAGGTCTAGCATTTAAGACGATTAGTGAAGCTGTTGCATTTCAACCTGACTATCCAAATATTACTTCAATTGCTCGCTCGTTCTATGAAAAACAAGAAGATTGGAATAATGCCATCGAACTTGCCGTTCAAGAAGGAATTCGAACAAAATCATTACACTGGTTCGATACTTTAATTAATTATGTGAATCAAGGATTTACGAAACAAATCAAACCAGAATATTTCTATGAATCTTTAAAAGCTTTATATGCAATTGATCAAGTCCAATTTAAGGAACTTGTTATCGCTCTTTGGAACAGCTATCAAAATGAAAAGTCACATCTACCTTGGATTCAAACAATCAATCATTTATTCTTACATATTGAGACAGACAACAATGACGATTGGCATGAAATTGTTGAACGCTATCAAGATACGTACTTTGAATTAATTACTGGTGAACATTTCATGCATGAAATGCAAGGACTTGTACCTGACTTATTAACAAATTGGTTTAGTTTAACGAGAGCAAAAGACGCCCTATTCGTCTCTGCTGCAGTGTTAGCGTGGAATGAAGTTTCACCTACAACTTTAGAGTCATTACTCGTAAAAAGTGCGGGAGCCCTACTCTCTAATTCAACAGCTGAAACAAATGTGAATATGGAAACTGTTTCTCATTTATTCGAAACAATTGCTGTATGGGCTGAAAAAAATGATGTAGATTTAAGTCATCAATTTACGTTACTCGTTCATGAACTATGTGATTTAAATGTTACAAAATTACTAATTTCGGGAACTAGTGACCATGATAAATTATCATTCGTCAATTCAATATTAGGAGAGAACATCTTAACTGAAACTATAACAACTCCTATTCTATTTAAAGATGATAGCCAAACTGAAATAACAGAATTCACTGCGTTAGATGTGCACAATATACCGAACTTTGATGAATTCCATCAAATAATGGCTACACCTGAACAATCAGAACTTGAGAACAAATGTATAGAAATTAAATTACCAAGTAGATTTTTGAGAAAGAATAAATTTGCATTTCTTGTTACACCATCTGTTCAAGGACAAGTGGATAAAAACAGCTCATATTTTGAATACTTACAAGCGGCAGATAGCCTTATTTACGTATTAAATTCTGCTTCGCCGTTACATGGTGAAGAGCTTGATACATTACTTTATTTACGTGAACAAGTACCAAACTTACAAATTCATTTCGTATTACACACAAATAGTGCGGACAAGAATGAAAAACTAATGAGTAAGATGAAAGTCCATTTCTCAAATGCACAGTTCTTCCCATACTCTCCTTCACAAGAGGGGAGCCAACAACTTGGGGACGTGACAGAGTCTATTCTTTCTAATCTAGCAGAACGCGATATAGAACAAGAACGTATCGAAAAACTAATATGGTTTACTCAAAAGACAATCGCATACCTTGTAAATGAACGTGTGGAATTAGAAAATACATTAGTCAAATCAGTACGCTGGAATAAACATATCTCAGTAAAACTAAACGGATTTATTAACAATCTTACTGCTCTTGAAAAAGATAAAATTCGTTCTATTACAGAATCTTATCTTTTAACGAAAGAAGAAATCACAAGAGATATCCATTCTCAAATTCCTGAATTATTACAGAGCTGCTCTGACCTTGTTCAAGAAGATAGTGATTTCAAATTAGTTCATGAAGAATTAAATACTGCGATGAACGAACGAATTCAAAAACATGTACAGCAAGTGCTTCTCCCTAAATTTACTGGGTTTATTCAAGAGTGGATTGAAACAGCACATAATGAATTTATTCAAGCTCAATCTTATTTAGATGAAATGAGTGAAACGTTTAATAAATTATATAAAGAAGAACGAATGAAACTTCCTTGCGATTTCAAATTACTAGATGATTGGCATCGAGATGTTGTACGCATGACCAATAGAATTACAGTATCGAATATCAATATTTTATTACGTTTTACACCGACACAATTTTTCTTAAAGAGTGCAGGAAAACTATTTGGTAACATGCAAAAAAATCAATCTATGCTTGCAAACAAATATAAACAATATATTGAAACGGAAGACTATACGGAAATTGCTCAAACGATTTCAAAACAATTCTTCCTTCAATTTGAAGTATTTGAAGGCGCATTAGAACGAGATATCATGATGTTCTTTAAAGATCCACTTAGCATACTGAAACAAAATGTAGAAGCCGCTCAACTTGAAATACAGGAAGACGAGCAAACATTAGCAACGTTAAGAAGCAACCCAGAAACTTATCACGATCCGTTAGCATTCTTTAAACTGCAACTATTACAGCACAAATTCGTTTTAAGTACGCACAAAAACAATGAAGACGTCTATGAATTTAATGAGTCTCCTACGATTTAACATAAAAAACCAAGCAAACTGAAATTTGCTTGGTTTTTTACTTTAATTCATTATTTTCATATGTTCAAATGGATAATAAATTGCTGCTAATTCTCCTAATACATCAGCTTTATCAATGAGTCCTAAACCATTTCTACTATCTCTGCTTATTAAGCGATTATCTCCCATAACAAAAATCTTATTTTTAGGAACTGTAATCGGTCCAAAGTCCTCCGTTAAATTCATAAGTTTTTTTTCAGCTTGTTTTTTATTACTATACAAATACGATTCCTCTATCACTTCATGATTCACATATAATTGATCATTTCTCACCTCAATAACATCGTCAGGCAAACCAATAACCCTTTTCACATAAAAATTATCTGTCTTTACAACAATAATATCTTCTCTCCCATAACTTTCAAATTTCTTTGCCAACTTATTCACAATCACCTTATCCCCATCTTGTAACGTTGGCTTCATAGACGCCCCTTTTACAGTCGTAGGAAAAAATACGAAAATTTTCGCCAAAAGCACGAGCAAACAAGCAATTGCAATTGTTCCAAAGAATTCACGCAAACGTTTTTTCTTTTGCATCATTCCACCATCTTATCGTTTTTTTTACTTTTATTATAAAGACTTCAACTGTATATTTTCCACAAGATTCTGAATTGCGAAATTACAATATTACAAAAATACAAATAATAATATTCAAGAATGTATTATTTTGATATACTATACCTTGCATTTATCATTATATTTTTAGTTACTTAGGAGGACTTTTTCTATGAAAGTTATGCTTAAAAATGAAAATACCGGTCAAATTAAACAAGCAAAAATTGGTTTTAGTTGGACTGTATTTTTCTTTGGTTTCTTCCCTGCTATATTCCGTGGAGACTGGAAATGGTTTTTAATTATTTTAGTCGCTAGTATGTTTACATTCGGATTCTCTAACTTAGTCTTCTGCTTTATTTACAACAAGCTTTACATCAATGATTTATTATCCCAAGGTTATAAAGCAGCAGATGAATACAGCCTTTCTGCTCTACAACAAAAAAACATTGTAGCATAGTAACAAAAAAGATACTCTTCAAATAGTCTATCCACTATTCGAAGAGTATCTTTTTATATTCCCACATATACAATACACATTTGAGCCGCTACATATGTAAACCAAATCCAAAGTGGTTCATACTTTAATTTGCGCCCTCCAATATCTGTCACGCCAATAATAAAATCAGAAATCACAAATAGTAAACCACCAAAAGCTGGTATCCACCATATTCCTGTATTCTCATAGTATAAGGCGAATGCAAAGCAAGCCATTCCTCCAACCCACAATCCGTAAATTAGCGCCCCTATCGTAAACAATTTATCTTGTTTCTCATTTCGAATAAAAAAGAACCATCCTATAATGAGAAAGAGTCCGTATACGAGTAAACCAATCCAAAAACCATTCCATGAAATGCCTGTTTGCAAAAATGCTTTTACATAAAAACAATGCGCAAGCGCGAAAGTAATCATCCCTCCAATTAGCCTGTGACCAATTGGAATTAAACCTGCCATAAATAAATCCCCTACAGTTGATAACGTCATACCTAGTGCAACCCACGTACTATAATCTACTGATGGATCTTGTAACCATATCCAAATTGCACTTGCTGTTAAAGAAAAACTAAGAATAAGACGCACCGCTAAAGGTAACGGCATATTATTTCTTTTCTTTTTTGTCTGTCCTATTGCATAAATTACACCAATTAAAAAAAGAATGATTTGTGCAATTAACACCATGTAAAGTAGATTCATAACACGTTCTCCCCAATAAATGCTTTTTGTATCTTTTTTCGTTATACCTAGTCTATTATCCTTTTTCTACATAAAAAAAGAAGAACAGTACTGTTCTTCCATTGTAATCGGTTTTCTGTTATTTATGCTACTTGTTTTTCTTGCTCCATTTTCTGCTTAGCTGGCGTACGATTCACCACGATAATTCCCACGGCTACACATGCTAAACCAAATAATACAAATGAATGAATTGCTTCTCCTAAAATCATGCTCGATAATAACACACCAAATACGGGTATAAAGAACATGTACATTGATACTTTTCCAACTTTGTTGTACTTCATAATTGTATTCCAAATACAAAAGCCTGCTGCGGATAAGAAAGATAAGTAGATAAGCATAAGTATTGCATGTACACTAAATGTAAATGGCATGACTCCAACTTGCAAACCCCCTATACATAATAGCCCGATAGAACCAAAAATCATTTGGTATGCTGTCATATAGCCAACATCTAATGTTTTACTACCTTCTTTCGCCAATATATTCCCATACGAGTACAACATTGCTGCACTCATAAGTAATAAACTACCAATTCCGAAATGGAATGACAAACTACCATCACTCGGTACATTTACTAAAACGACACCACAAAATCCGATAGAGACTCCAATTATTTTTTTCATATTGAGCGCATCGTCTTTATATAAGAAGTGCGCAAGTAAAATTTGAAAGAATGATGATGTTCCTGAAATGATAGCTCCTTCAATGCCAGAACTATAACTCATTCCAATATAAAAACATATATATTGAAGAAATGTTTGAAATAAGCCAATTTGTACTAACTGCTTCCCCGTTCCTTTTTTGAAGCTCATATCTTTTCCTAACGCTTTAAAGAAGAATAAAAGCATAACCCCAGATAAGAAGAAACGATAACCAGCAAATAATATTTGCTCCCCAACTTCTTGTGGCTGAATTCCAAGTTCAGCATAACTTAATTTAATAAAAGGAAATGCGCTTCCCCATAAAAAAGTTGCTACTATTGCAGCAATAAATACGCCAATCGGATGGGTAAAAAATTTCTCTGTCTTCACTTGTTGTCTTCCTTTCCGATCTTTTTTACGAACAATATTCATATATACCAAAGGAAGTGTGAAAACACAAGTTTTCAGTTTATATGCAAACAAAAACATATCATCTAACGAAAACATATGCTATACTATAGAATAATTACAACATAATAACTGTTAAAAACAGATTCAACAGAAATGCTGCTATCCATTATGGATGGCAGCTTTCGTCGTTTTATAGGGGTTTCGATTTTGATTATTTTTCTCAATAAGAATTTGGAAGGAGCGAGTAGTAATGAACTCAGAAGTAAAAACATTACAAGTACAAAAGTCTATTTCTGATCCCTCTTTATGGGATACATTAAAGAAACATTATGAACTTATATTTGCAATCGCATCTGGTATTTTCATTTTAGCTGGTTGGTTATTCACAAAGAACGATGTAATGAATGTAGGCATTACTTGCTATATCCTTGCTTATATAGTTGGTGGATATGCAAAAGCAAAAGAAGGTATTGAAGATACAATTGAGGAGAAAGAGCTAAATGTCGAAATGCTTATGCTCTTTGCTGCTATCGGTGCTGCAATTATTGGCTACTGGGCAGAAGGTGCCATTTTAATCTTTATCTTCGCACTAAGCGGTGCGATGGAATCTTATACATTAAGTAAAAGTCAAAAAGAAATTTCAGCGCTTCTTGATTTACAACCGGAAGAAGCATTACGTATTTCAAATGGAACTGAAGAACGTGTTCCTGTTGGACGATTACAAATTAACGACATTATTCTAATTAAGCCAGGTGAGCGCGTTCCTGCTGACGGTACGATTCATAGCGGTGAAACAAATATCGATGAGGCAGCGATTACTGGTGAACCTATTCCAAATGAAAAAAAACATGGTGATGAAGTATTTGCTGGTACTGTAAATTTACGCGGTGCTATCGAAGTTACAATTACGAAGCCGAGTGATCAAACATTATTCCAAAAGATTATTCGTCTCGTTCAAAGTGCACAAAGTGAAAAATCACCATCACAACTATTTATCGAAAAGTTTGAAGGAACATATGTAAAAGGTGTACTACTCGTTGTTGCGCTTATGATGTTCGTCCCTCATTTCTTACTAGATTGGAGCTGGAATGAAACGTTTTATCGCGCTATGATCTTACTTGTAGTCGCATCTCCTTGTGCACTCGTTGCTGCCATTACACCAGCAACGTTATCTGCTATTTCTAACGGCGCAAGAAACGGAATTCTCTTTAAAGGTGGCATACATTTAGAGCGTCTCGCTTCAGTAAAAGCAATTGCTTTTGATAAAACAGGAACATTAACAGAAGGAAAACCTACTGTAACAGATGTATATGTTCGAGAAAATATGACAAAAAAAGAAGTACTTTCTATTACAGCAGCAATTGAAAGTCACTCTACACATCCTTTAGCTGAATCTATTGTGAAATATGCACAACATACGTATGACATTACATTAAAAAAACCAGAAAATGTTGAAGATGTAACTGGTTTTGGGCTAAAAGGAATATTTGAAAGCAAAGCTTATAAAATAGGTAAAGCTGATTTTATTGGTGAAGAAACAAAGACATTTCATAATGGTGTTTCTGCCTCACTTGAAAAAGAAGGTAAAACTGTCGTTTATATTAGTGATAAGGATGGCATTCTTGGCCTTATCGCTTTAAAAGATACGCTTCGCCCAGAAACGATAGCTGCTATTCGCGAATTACAAAGTATCGGTGTCGAAGCAATTATGATTACTGGTGATAATGAAGAAACAGCAAAAGCAATTGCCTCTGAAAGTAATATAAAGGAATATTACGCATCATGCTTACCAGAAACAAAAGTGGAAACGATTAAAAAGCTAAAAGAAAAATACGGGACAGTAGCAATGGTCGGAGATGGTATAAATGATGCCCCTGCACTCGCTACTGCTAGCATTGGTGTAGCAATGGGAGAAGGAACAGACGTAGCTTTAGAAACGGCAGACGTTGTACTTATGAAGAACGAGTTATCTCGACTTTCACAAGCAATTCGTTTATCAAAACGAATGAACCGTATTGTAAAGCAAAACGTAATCTTTTCACTAGCTGTAATTGCAATGCTCATTTGTTCAAACTTCATGCAATTTTTAGCTCTTCCATTCGGTGTTATCGGGCATGAGGGAAGTACGATTCTTGTTATTTTAAATGGCTTACGATTATTAAAAGGAAACAATTAAAACGGGTCCCTCATAAAGGACCCGTTTTTTCTAATGGTAGCTATTATGCCCGTTTGCACTACCACTCGTCTTATGCTTTGGATGCGAACTACTCTTTTGTTTATTGTTATTTTTATTGTTGTGATTCTTTTTATTATTACTCATGAAATATCCCCCCTGTTCCCTATTATTATGGAACAAGAGCTCACTTTTCATTACGGGAATTATTGTCACCCGTCCTATAATGATGGAGTAAACCATTAATTTCACCGCCAAGTAAAATTACCCATCCAGTTAAGTAAAACCATAACATTAAAATAATAATACCACCGAGACCACCATATGTATTGGCGTAATTCGCAAACTTATCTACATAATAAGCAAATGAGTACGATACCACAATCCATCCTACAGTAGCAAATGTTGCTCCTGAAATGACTTCTCTTCTTTTTAATTTTCGATCTGGTGCAAATGTATATAAAAAACTAAACAATGCAAATAACACGAAGAAACTCGCTACTAAACGCGTAATACTCCACACGTAAGAAAAACTATCCGATAAACCAATTGCTTTAAATACAGCTGCCCCAATGACTTGTCCAAACACTGGAACAATTAGTGCAAACACAATCATAAAAATAATCGCTAATGTAAATACAATTGATAACGCCCTCGTTTTAATAAAAGAACGTGTTTCTGTTACATCATACGCACGGTTAAAAGCATTCATCACCGCATTTACACCATTTGAAGCAAACCATAGCATTGATAATAAACCAAATGATAATAAACCACCATTTTGCTCATTTACAACTTTATCAACGTTTACTTCAATTAAAGACATTGCATCTTCGGGTACGTACGGTTCTAATAAGTTGAGCACACTTTCTGTTTGAAGGTCAATGAATCCAAGAAGCGTAATTAAGAAAACAAGCCCAGGAAAAATCGCAAGCAAGAAGAAATAAGCGAGCTGTGCTGCCAAGCCCGCTACATCATCGCGCATCGTTCGGTCATATAAATCTTTACCAAACGAATAAGTACGATTTCTTCTCACCTTTTCTAAAATTTTTCTCATATATGGTTAAACGCTTTTCTTCTCTTCTTTATCTTGCTTCAACTCAATGTACGCTTCAGTTTTTTTTTCCTCTACATTGGAGTCTTTCATAAATAGTTCACGCGCTTCTTTCATACCGCCATCTTCAGCAACTACCGGCTCTTCTTCTGCTTTCAGTTCATCTACTTTTGGAGAAACGGCTTGAATTTCAATCGTTTCTGGCTTCTCTGCTGGCTCAACCTTTTTCTTACTAAAAATTTCTTTCGTTTCTTTTAACGTCTCTACAACAGACGGCGTCAATTTTTTAATTTCTGCTACTTTTGCTTTCACTACATTTAAATCAGCAAGTTCGCGTCCTTTATCTGTAACAGTTTGCACTTTTTCTTTAATCTTTGCATTTTCACCAATTTCAATCATCTTTGTTTTTGCTTTTTCTGCAGTATTTTTTACTTTTTCACGGTTTTCTTTCTTCAACATAGATACAGCTACACCTGCAGCTACACCAATCGCAATGTTTCGAGCAATATTATTTTTCTTTGCCATATTCCTTCACCCTTTCATTTCTTATGTTAGAAAGTATTTCTTTCTAAGCTTCCTCATATTCCTTGTTCTTTTCGAATGAAAGCTAATAGCTTTGCACACCCTTCTGTTACAAGGTCATATACTTCTTGGAAATTCCCTGTATAGTAAGGGTCGGGAACGTCTGTCCAGCCACCGTCTGGAACAAAATCGGACAGCCTACCAATATAGCCTCCAGTTTTACCTAAACTTTTTAAATCTGCTATATTCTTGTTGTCCATGGCAATAATATAATCAAACTTTGTTAAGTCTTCTTTTTCTACTTGCCTTGCTTTAATTCCTTCAAAAGTGACTGCATTTTCTTTTAAAATTTTTTGTGTTCCTTTATGTGGCGGATGGCCAACATGCCAATCTCCAGTTCCTGCAGAATCAATGACAATTTTCTCTTCGAGTCCCTCTTTTACGACAAGATCTCGAAAAATCGCTTCTGCCATCGGAGAACGGCAAATGTTCCCAAGACAAACAAACAATACTTGAACCATATTTTTGTTTCTTCCTTTCTTGGTGCATTTCTTTATATATACTTATAGTATAAACAACCAATTATTAAATATAAAGGAAATCCCTACTAATTTAATAGGATTGAAAAGATTCATTAACGAAAATGATAAAAAATGTTAAGATAGCCTTATGTTATTTTAAAGGGGGACACTTCGGTGGATTTATCCGTAAAGTCAGAAGAAAACGTTGAATATATGGTCGAAGCTATTAAAGAAAAATTACGTATGGTTAATGCTGGAGCGATGAGAGCTGCTAGTTTTAATGAAGAAATGTACGAAGACTTACGTGACATTTATGAGCATGTTATGAAACGTGAAACATTCAGCATTAGTGAAATGCAAGCTATTACAGAAGAATTAGGTACATTAATTAAAAAGTAAAGGAGCCTCGTTTATGAGGCTCTTTTTTATTTCCAACAAATTCATGACAACTCTTCTCTTTCCCTCAAGCAACTGTAAAATATTGTACAATAGAAGTAGAACCTCACCTTAGATTTTTTCTCCATACATACTACTCACAAATAATAGCAACACTACCATTGCTAACTGTTTTTACTGGAGGTGCTTACTTATGAGCAATTGGTACAGTAAGACGAAAGACCAAACATTAATCGACTTAGAAACAAACGAACAACACGGTTTAACAGAAGAAATTGTAAATGGACGTTTAAAGCAATATGGTTTTAATGAATTAGCTACAAAACAAAAACGCACTTTATTGCAGCGTATTTTCGCCCAAATTAATGACGTCCTCGTATATGTCCTTATTATTGCTGCTCTTATTTCTGCCTTTGTAGGTGAATGGGCTGATGCAAGTATTATTGCACTCGTTGTAGTTTTAAATGCTGTTATCGGTGTCGTCCAAGAATCGAAAGCAGAACAAGCTTTAGAGGCATTGAAAAAGATGGCGACACCTAAAGCTATCGTCAAGCGAGATGGTGAACTAAAAGAAATTCCATCTGAGCACGTCGTTCCAGGTGATATCGTTATGCTCGACGCCGGACGATATATCCCATGCGATTTACGCCTGATCGAAACCGCAAATTTAAAAGTTGAAGAATCTGCTCTAACTGGTGAATCTGTCCCTGTTGATAAAGAGGCAATCTACCACCCTTCCATGCAAAGTGATGAACAAGTACCACTCGGTGATCAAAAAAACATGGCCTTCATGTCTACCCTTGTAACATATGGAAGAGGCGTCGGTGTTGCTGTTGAAACTGGAATGAACTCACAAATTGGTAAGATTGCTACCCTGTTGCATGAAGCAGACGATGATATGACACCACTTCAAAAAAGCTTAGCACAAGTCGGAAAGTATTTAGGCTTTGTTGCTGTAGTGATTTGTATCGTTATGTTTCTCATCGGCTTTTTACAAGGACGAGATACACTAGAAATGTTTATGACTGCTATTAGTTTAGCCGTTGCAGCTATTCCAGAAGGTTTGCCAGCTATCGTTTCCATCGTTCTTGCAATTGGTGTGCAGCGTATGATTAAACAAAATGTTATCATTCGGAAACTACCAGCTGTTGAAGCTCTCGGTTCTGTCACAATTATTTGTTCAGATAAAACAGGTACGTTAACACAAAATAAAATGACCGTTACTCACTTTTATAGTGATAACACATACGATCAATTAGAAAATTTAAATGTAAATAATGATGTGCAACGTCTATTGTTAGAAAATATGGTGCTATGTAACGATGCGTCTTACAACAATGAATCACAAACGGGAGACCCGACTGAAATTGCTCTTCTCGTTGCCGGCAGCACCTTTAATATGCAAAAAGATCATTTGAAAAAAATACATGAACGTGTAAATGAGCTGCCTTTCGATTCAGATCGTAAAATGATGTCAACCGTGCATACATATGATGAAAGCTACTATAGCATGACGAAAGGTGCTATCGACAAACTCTTACCTCGATGTACCCACATATTTAAAAACGGTAAAATCGAGGTTCTAACAGATGCTGATAAAGATCAAATATTAGAAGCCGCTAGGTCAATGTCTCAAGAAGCTTTAAGAGTACTTTCATTCGCGTTTAAACAATACAATTCAAACGATGTGGATATAGATCATCTCGAAGAAAACCTCATCTTTATTGGTCTTGTCGGTATGATCGATCCACCGCGAACTGAAGTAAAAGATTCAATTACAGAATGTAAAAAAGCCGGTATTCGCACAGTTATGATTACTGGTGACCATAAAGATACCGCCTTTGCAATTGCTAAAGAACTTGGCATTGCTGAAGAAATATCTGAAATTATGATTGGAACTGAATTAGATAACATTTCAGATACAGAACTAGCAAGCAAAATTGATCACTTACATGTATTCGCTAGAGTCTCTCCAGAACATAAAGTAAAGATCGTAAAAGCATTACGTGAAAAAGGCAATATCGTTTCTATGACTGGTGATGGCGTCAATGACGCTCCATCTTTAAAACAAGCAGATGTTGGCGTAGCGATGGGCATTACAGGAACAGACGTTGCAAAAGGGGCAGCGGATGTCGTATTAACAGATGATAATTTCTCATCTATCGTGAAAGCTGTTGAGGAAGGTAGAAACATTTATCGTAACATAAAAAAATCAATTCTCTTCCTACTCTCTTGTAACTTCGGAGAAATTATCACTTTATTTTTAGCCATTTTACTCGGCTGGGCAACACCACTACGACCTATTCACATTTTGTGGGTAAATTTAATTACAGATACGCTGCCCGCATTATCACTTGGGGTTGATCCTGAAGATCCTGATGTGATGAAGGAAAAACCGCGACATGCGAAAGAAAGCTTATTTAGTGGTAGCGTTCCTTTCCTTATTTTCAATGGGGTTGTCATTGGACTTTTAACGCTAATAGCCTTTATTGCCGGAGCAAAGTTCTATACTGGAGATACAAATTTATTCCCTCTTTTCCCAGAGCGAATTGATGAGGACGCTCTATTACACGCTCAAACGATGGCATTTGTCGTTCTTAGTTTTTCTCAGCTCGTTCATTCATTTAACTTACGTTCAAGAACGAAATCGATTTTTTCAATTGGGATTTTTACAAATAAATATTTAGTCTTCTCCCTTCTTATCGGTGTTCTTATGCAAGTTTGTATCATCTCCATCCCGCCCCTTGCAAATATATTTGGTGTGCATGCATTAACGCTGCGAGATTGGGGATTTGTTCTCTTATTAAGTATCATTCCGCTTGTTGTGAATGAAATCATTAAATTAGCGAAGAAAAACTAAAAGGCAATGAGGACTATTCCTCATTGCCTTTTCATTTATCCCACTATTCACCGGGCAGTAAACATCCGATCGGTGAAGGCTAATAATCAGCGGGAATGAACAAAACCCCACTGATTAAAGTTTCACTTTATCCTTGTAATTCTTTTTTAATGTTCTCAGTTAATGTAGCCATACGTTTGCGACTTTCTTCACGCTCACGTTTGTTTTGCTCTTCAATTTGTTGTGTTTCTTGCATGCCTCTTGAAATAATGTTCCAAGTTTCCTCAAGCGTTTCCATCTTAATACTAGAAGAACCTGATAACCTCGCTACTTCCACACTTTGCGTCGCGATATTTTGTGCATTTTTCTTCAGTAATTCATTTGTACGGCGATCAAGTTCAGCCATAGAATCTGCAACAAGCTTTTGACGCTTCGCATTTACTGCTTGAATGATACCATTTTTAAAGATAGGAATCGTCGTAATAAATGCTGTATTGATTTTACCAATTAATTTATTATTACCACGTTGAATCATACGAATTTGTGGTGCTGTAAGTAACGCAACCATACGTGCTTTTTCTAAATCATCAATACGCTGTTCTAAAATTTCAACAGAGTTTTTAAGAGACTCTAATTCAATACCTGCTAATTGGTCATTGTTACGTACACGCTCTTCATACATTGGAACTAGCTCTGTATTTAAACGCTCTAATAACATTTCCCCTGCTACTACATATTTTTCTAAGTCTAAGTAATATTTTAAGTTTTGCTCATATAAACCGTCTAACGTACCAATTGATTTCTTCATTTCATCTTGATACTTCGTAATTTCCACATACACTTTATCAATTTCACGGCCCATCGTTTGATACTTGCTAAAGATTTGTTCAATCATTTTATCCGCTTTTTTGAACATACGTGAGAAGAAACCACTTTTCTCTTCCGCAAAGTCTTTGCTATCGAATCGGTCCATAATTTTACCAAGTTGTTTTAATAATTCACCCGAATCTTCTATTTTTGATAATGACATTGTATGTAAAATTTGATCAGCGAAACGTGAAATTTCCATAGAAGGTTCTTTTCCAAGTTCGATTAATTCTAATTGATCTTTAATATCTACCGCATTATAAATACGTTGTACATCTGCATCTTGTCTAAGCTGCAAGCGAACATCTTGTGCTGTTTGCTCATTTAATTCTGTTTTCGAATCTAGTATGACTGGGTTATTCATATGGTATTCTCCCTTTCCTTATAAAAATGGACGAAATAGTCCTTTTATTGTTTGTGATAAATTTTTATAGGCTGATGAACCATGAAACTCAAGATCGAAATTAACTTCTTCAAGCCAATGTGAATCAAATGCCTCCGCTTCAATATACGGTTCAATGTCGTTTCTTCCTGTTGGATTGAAGTGGAATACATCTACTCCTATTTGATTTAAAAATAGTAATAAAACAGCATCAGAACGAGTCAATTCTCCACTCTTCTCATTATTAAATATAACAATTTTTGGTACATCTTGTGAATAATCAAATTTCTCAAGCTGCTCTAAAATATTTGGTGGTATTTGAGAAAGTTGTGCAAAAACATATAGCGCTACATCTTGTTTCGTCTCTTTTGCAATTGGTTTACACATTTCACTTTCACACGTATGGATGATTGCCTCTGCAATACCATGTTGTAATCCTTCTGGCAATCGTTTATGCGGCCACCAATGACTGTTCATAATTAAATCTGGATGCAATTTTCCCCCGCGGTCTAATGCATCTCGATAATGGTATTGGAAATTTGCTTTCTGTTCTTTCGTAAACGGAAATACATTAATTAATAAACTATTATCAAATGATGTAACAGCCTTTAATCGTTGAAAATATTCTTTATCATTTTTTGAAACACCTGATATTTTCGCAAATAAAGAAGGAATATAAATGTGTTTATTTTCAACAAAGAATGTCGGGCGTACGAACGCCTTTTCCTTCGTAATTAAAAAGAGTTCATCGTATGTTGTTTTTAATGTACGAGCTACAGGCGTATAGGAACGAAATTGCCACGGCTTGTACAGCAGTGAATTATCGTGGTGAAGTACTTGCTCAATTTCTTTTGAAGCTTGATACGCTACTGTTGCTACACGCTCGCGACGGCGGTCTGGAAATGGTTCAAGAGAAATGCGACCTGGATGAGACACAATAAAACTTCTTCCTTCTTCATCAACATTCTCAAATCCATCTTTTCCTTCTGGATGATAATAAAGTACATCGCAGCCGAGCATAATAAGAAAATATAAGAAATATATACGGCTTTCCTGTGCATCACCGTACCAAACGATACGCGGCATTTGTTTCTTATAGTTAATCGTAGAGAACCACTTCGCTACGTAATTTTCGCTTAATTTAATCATATCGATTAAGAAACGACGGAAGCCTTCTGTCTTTAAAGATTGATTATGTTGTTTCTCATATAATTTCAATACAGAAATAAATGTCGTATGTATATAATGTTGTAAATCCGGATTGTCTACTTTTGGCAAAAGTTGTTTCCCAGATAAGTGCGCCACTAGCCTATTTACTGTTAGACCATTTGGTGCTTCTTGATGTAATCCGAACACTTCTTGAATATGACGAAGTTTTTCTGAATCAATTACTTTATTTAAATTTTGTTCATGTAAAACTTCAATTCCTTTCGCTTCACTATAATCAAATAGTTCATTGAAATATTCATCTACATCATTAGGAACGCCAAGGATTCGACATGCTATATAACTAAATTTCATCTCATTCTCTGTCAGCTCATATTGTGGACGTTTTTCTAAAAGCGTTTCAAATTGCTTTAAATCTGATTCATCTTTTAATGCATATGGTTGAAGTGTAAAACGTGAAAACACAACAGTTCACCTCCAAAAACATTTACGTTTTTTCTAAGTCTTTCTTCTATTATAAACTATTTTTGGTTATAAAAAATGGGCGCTCGTAAAACGAGCAAACCCATTTCAATTATTTATTGTCTTCTTTAGTAGCTGCAACTTCTTCTTTAGCTTGTCCAGAATTCTTCATGTAGTGAAGTATAAATGTTGCTCCAAATGCTACAACTAAAATAATGAAGAACACTGTATGGCTTATTTCAATATGAATAACAGACAGTAACATTTTTGCTGCGATAATTAAGATTAAAATATATGCTGTCGTTTCAAGTTCTGGAATACGCTCTAACAATTTTAAGAATACACCAGCGATACCACGCATCATTAAAATACCAAGCATTCCACCTAATAATAGAATCCAAACTTCATTTGATACACCAAATGCAGCAAGTACGCTATCTACAGAGAATGCGATATCCATTAATTCAACCATCGCAACTGTTCCCCAGAAGACACCAAACATTCTGAAGAGAATACTGTTTTGGTTCATACCATGAGCTTCCTCTTCTTCTGCATTACCTTTTCGTTTATCAATAAAGTATTTAACTGAAAGCCATGCTAAGTAAAGTGCACCTAACACTTTTACCCACGCTAATTTAATTAAGAACATTCCAATTCCAATTGCGATAAATCGAAATACATAAGCTCCAATAAGTCCATAGAATAATGCTTTTTTACGTTTTTCTTCCGGAAGGTGTTTTACCATTACCGCTAATACAAGTGCGTTATCAGCAGATAACAATCCTTCAAGTACAACAAGTGTACCTATTAATCCCCAAGATACTGGATCCTGCAACACTTTAATCCACATGTCCAAGTCGAAAAATTGAGCATACGTATCAAGGATTCCTTGCAAAATACTCATCTTACCTATATCCCCTATTCTTTGCTAGATTTATAGAAAGGTCAAAAAAAGGAAACGAATATCGTTTCCTTCCTATGCATCCAAGCCATACGCTCTTACAAGCGCACCTAAGCCACCTTGGAATCCACTTCCTACTGCATTAAACTTCCACTGTCCATTATGACGGTATAATTCACAAAAGACAACTGCTGTTTCGATGGAGAAATCTTCCCCTAAATCAAAACGAAGAACTTCTTCATTCGTTTCTTCATTCGCTAAACGAACGAACGCATTTCCTACTTGTCCAAAGTTTTGACTACGGCCTTCTGCATCATAAATTGTAACTGTAATAGCAATTTTGTGCACATCTGCTGGAACTTTCTTTAAGTCCACAACAAGTTGCTCATCGTCGCCTTCACCTTCACCTGTACGATTATCTCCTGTATGTAGAACAGATCCACAAGGAGACTGTAAATTGTTATAGAAGATAAAATCAGTTTCCTTCGTACATTTTCCGTTCACATCTAATAAAAAGGCAGATGCATCTAAATCGAAATCAGCTCCACCATCATAAGATTTAATATCCCAACCAAGACCAATTACTGCTTTCGTTAAGCCAGGGCTTGTTTTACCTAAATCGATTTTCTGTCCTTTTTGTAACTGAATGGCCATTTATATTCACCTCTATATTTTAATCTTAAAGAATATATCCATCCGCAAATATATATTTAAGGATGGATATATAACTCTATTACTCTACGTCTAAACCAAAGTTATTACATAGAGACGCTAATCCACCTTGGAATCCACTTCCGATTGCATTGAACTTCCATTCACCTGCATGACGGTATAATTCACCTACTACAACCGCTGTTTCAATAGAGAAATCTTCTCCTAAATCGTAACGAATTAACTCTGCATTCTTTTCTTCATCTAAAATACGTACGAAAGAGTTAGAAACTTGTCCGAAGTTTTGGCTGCGTCCTTCTCCATCGTAAATTGTGATTGTGAAGCAAATACGTTCGATATGTGCAGGTACATTTTTCAAATCTACTTTGATAGATTCATCATCGCCTTCACCTTCGCCAGTTCGGTTATCTCCTAAATGCTCTACAGCACCATTTGCGCCTTTTGGATTATTATAGAAAACGAAATCCTCTGCACCTGAAACTTTACCGTTCGCACCTACTAAGAAAATACTAACATCTAAATCAAAATCAGCTTGTCCATCATAACGATTTGTATCCCAACCAAGTCCTACAAGAACTTTTGAAAGACCTGGATTCGTTTTTGTTAAGTCTACCTTTTGTCCTTTTTTCAATGAAATTGATGCCATACACAATTCCTCCTCGGTTTATTTTATTGATAACGTGATACAATCTCACTTAAGTTTTTATCTTGTGTGCCTTCTCCAACAGCTGAAAACTTCCATTCACTTCCGTGGCGATACATTTCACCTGCAATTAGAGTCGTTTTGCCAGCATAATTATCAGATAAATTATAGCGTGCGAATTCTTCACCAGTTTGCGGGTTTTGAATACGAATATATGCATTACGAATCATCCCGAAATCTTGACGACGATTTACACAGTCATAAATATTTACAACGAATACTAAACGATTAATACGGCTCGGAACTTTATGTAATTCTACGAAAATTGTTTCGTCATCACCAGCGCCTTCACCTGTTAAATTATCTCCTGAATGAATAATACTACCACAAGTAGAAAGCTTGTTTCCGAAGTAAACTAAATCGTTTTTATTTAAAAAACGATCCCCTTCTAACATAACAACAGATGCATCACAATCTACATTTGGTTTACTTCCAAATAATGAAGACAGAAATCCACCTGATTGCCCAATTGGATCCCAGCCTAAGCCAACCTGTAGTTTTGCTACTTTTGGTTGTCCTTTCGTTAAATCGATCTTTTGACCTTTTTCTAAAATAATAGGCATGCAGTTTCTCCCTTTCTACAAAGCATTTTCCAAATCGGAAAATATTGTATTCTTCCCTTATATTGTAGCATTATTTACCTAGTGATAAAAAGGATAAATTCTCAGTTATATGAAAACATTCATATAATTTACTTATGATGATGTAAGAAGTGGTAAATAGCACCAACCATTCCTGCACAATTACCGTTTTGCGCAAGTTCAATCTCACAATTACTATAAATCTCTTTATTTAAGTATTTACTAACCTCTTCTTTTACTTCTTTTAAAAACTCATTTCCTCTAGCTGTAATTCCTCCACCAATAATAATTGTTTCTGGATTAAAAATATAAGCAAGATTACTAATTCCAATCGCTAAATGTTTAAAGAACACCTCAACTACTTGCGTAACTTCCCTATCTCCTTTATCATACAGTTCGAAAATCGTTTTCCCATTCCAATCACCTTCTCCTTTATATTTTCGGACAAGATGAATTAACCCTGAAACGGAAGCGACCTCTTCAAACGCTTTTCCTTCTATTAACATATTTCCCCACTCACCAGCACTAAACGAATGCCCTCTATATAACTCTCCATCTATAAAAATCGCTCCTCCAATACCAGTTCCAAGGGTGAGCATAATAAAGTTTTCTTTCTCTCTTCCACTACCATTCCACTTTTCTCCAAACGCTGCACAATTCACATCATTATCAATAGATACAGGAACTTTTAATACATCTTCCAATCTATTCATAATAGGAATCATACTATAGCCCGGAATATGATCCACACCTCCCGTCACAATCCCTTTATTAACGTCAACAATTCCCGCAGTACTAATACCCATTCCCGAAATCGTATGTTCACTTATTAATTTTTTTGATAAAAGAATGAGTTTTTGAATGATTTTTTCTCCGCCCAAATGAATTTCTGTTGGAACTGTTTTATGCTTTAGTACTGTTCCTGTTTCTGAAACAATTCCATATTTAATGTGTGTACCACCAATATCAAATGCAATATACTCTTTCATCTGCTGTCACTTCCTCTACTGTAATGGGTGTGAAATTCCCACTACTCTACTATTATAAAGAATTTACACTAACTCTTTTCTCTCTTTAGAAATACACCACCTTTTTCTATATATAGTTTTTTTTGCATAAAACTCTTTTTCCTATGAAATATTACAAAGGGATGTATTTTAGATGGAATATTAATTTTTCAGGAGGAAATCAATGACGAAAATTTTTATTTTAGCATCAACTCTTTCTTTATCTTTTTTTAGTGGTTTAAATATCGGTAATGCAGCAACAGAAAACTTCTCTCCAATAACAAACGCGATTGTACAAAATAACGATCATCTCGCAGAAGGTAACTCAAAAGATAATAATAAACCACCTGGAAACGGTGGTTCTCAGGACGATAGTGGTTCTGGTGGCAATGGTTCTGACGGTAACGGCTCTGATGGCAGTGGTTCCGGCGGCAATGGTTCTGGCGGTAACGGCTCTGGTGGCAACGGTTCTGATGGCAATGGTTCTGGCGGCAATGGTTCCGGCGGTAGCGGCTCTGGTGGCAACGGTTCTGATGGCAATGGCTCTGATGGCAGTGGTTCTGGCGGCAATGGCTCGGGTGGCAACGGTTCTGGCGGTAGCGGTTCTAGTGGTAACGGCGCTGGTAGCAATGGTTCTGGTGGTAACGGTTCTGTTGGCAACGGTTCTGGTTGCAATGGCTCTGGTGGCAACGGTTCTGGTGGCAACGGTTCTGGTGGCAATAGCTCTGGTGGTAATGGCTCTGACGGCAACGGTTCTGATAGCAGTGGCTCTGGTGGCAACGGTTCTGGCGGCAGTGGCTCTGGTGGTAATGGCTCTGACGGCAACGGTTCTGATGGCAGTGGCTCTGGTGGCAACGGTTCTGGCGGCAGTGGCTCTCAAGGCGGAAACCGCGTTAAAGGCGATAGCAGTTCTCAAGGAGAAACTGACTCTCAAGGTGGTAACGTAAAAGATAACGCGAAAAAACAAGGCGATAAGTTACCGAATACTGCAACACATTATCCTGCATCTATTTTAATGGGATTTTCAACATTCCTAATTGGTATGTTACTATTCATTCGCCGTAAAAACGCAAAATAAAAACATATCCTTCCATCTTAAAAATACATGAAACAAATTGTAAAACTAAAAAGGACTTTGGATTGCATTTTATTATGCAGCCTAAAGTCCTTTTCATCCTTCCTATCCAAAAGAGCATTAATACGCTTTTCCCCAATACACCATTTGTTTCGCTTCTTTACCACAACAAATACATTCGTCAGCTAAATTCTCTTGCTCAAAAGGCATACAGCGAGAAGATACTCCGACTTCTTCTTTTAATTTCTCTTCACAAGCTAGTTCTCCGCACCACATTGCCTTAATAAATCCTTGCTTTTCATCAGCTACTTTTTTCATCTCTTCAAACTTCGTCACACTATACGTATTTTCATCACGAAATACTTTTGCTTTATTAAATAAAGAGTTATGAATTTCCTCAAGTAGTGCTGGAATGCGTTCTTCTAATTGATCCATTGATATAAACTCTTTTTCTTTCGTATCTCTTCTTACGAGTACAACTTGATTCTTTTCAATATCTTTAGGACCAACTTCTAATCGAATTGGAATACCTTTCATTTCATACTCATTAAATTTCCAACCTGGTGTTTTATTACTAGCATCTATTTTTACTCGTGCAACCTTTTGAATATGTCCTTGTAACTCTATCGCTTTCGCCAAAACTCCTTCTTTATGCTGCGCAATCGGTACAATAACAACTTGCACTGGTGCGACTTTAGGAGGCATTACAAGCCCATTATTATCACTATGAACCATAATCAGTCCACCTATCATTCTCGTTGATACGCCCCAAGATGTTTGGTGTACATATTGCCACTTACCGGTACGATCTAAAAATTTAATATCAAATGCTTCAGAGAAATTCGTTCCAAAGTTATGGGATGTTCCTGTTTGAAGTGCTTTCCCATCATGCATTAAGCTTTCAATCGTATAAGTTGCCTTTGCACCCGCAAATTTTTCTTTTTCTGTTTTTTGTCCTTTAATTACTGGTATCGCTAAATAGTCTTCACAGAAAGAAGCATATAGATTTAAAATATTTAACGTTTCAGCTTGAGATTCTTCTGCTGTTTCATGAATTGTATGTCCCTCTTGCCATAAGAATTCCGTTGTGCGAAGAAATGGCCTCGTTGTCTTTTCCCAACGAACTACTGAACACCACTGATTATATAACTTTGGCAAATCATTATAGGATTGCACAATTTTTGAAAAGTGCTCACAGAATAAAGTTTCAGATGTAGGGCGTATACAAAGTCTTTCTGCTAATTTTTCATCCCCCCCATGTGTCACCCATGCTACTTCAGGAGCAAATCCTTCTACATGATCCTTCTCTTTTTGTAATAAGCTCTCTGGGATAAATATTGGCATATACACATTTTCATGACCAGTTGCTTTTAACTTCTCATCCATAACTTTCTGCATATTTTCCCATAAGGCATAGCCGTACGGACGTAGAATCATACATCCTTTTACACTTGAATAATCAACAAGTTCTGCTTTTTTTACAATATCTGTGTACCACTGTGCAAAGTCCTCTTCCATCTTCGTAATCGCTTGTACTTGTTCTTTTGCCATAGTCAGTTTTCCTCCTTCTAGAAAATACAAAAAAGCCCGCGTCCCTAAATAGGGACCGAGCTTTGCCGGCGTTACCACCCTGATTCATGCACAAAAATTGCGCATGCTCTCTTTTTGATAACGGGAAATTCCCGCTGCATATGCAGAACGCAAAGGTAGGTTCCATGTTGTCTTTTTAAGAATCTTTCAGCCTGACGGATTCTCTCTCTGCTAAAAAGGTTGAACATATACTAGTCCTTTTTCATCGTTATAACAAAATAAATTTGTTGAATATCATAATATAAATTTCACTTCAAAACAAGAGTGAATTTTCTTATTTTTATATATTCTTTTCATTTTTTACAGTTTTATACGTAGCTTTTTCGTGATATTTTTAAAAGTTGATGTGCAATCATACCAATAAGTGTACCAAGTAGGACGAAGAAACCAATAAACCCATACCCCATTCCTTCCCATCCACCAATAACCATCATTGTAACAGGAAAGGATGCTAAACAAAGAAGTATTAAACTAAGTGCAAATATAATATCGAACTGCTTGTCTGGAAACCGTTTCTTTAGTAAATACGAAATAGCAAATACAAGGATAATCGTGATTCCGCCAATGATGTAAAATATACCAAATCCATCTAACCAGTCCATACTATTCCCTCCTTCCATAGATTCCCTTATACTTATTATATGTTCAACTTTTCTGAAAATAAATAATAAATTTTATTTAAAAACATATTTTTATTACTAGGTATTAATAGTAGTATATAGTAATAGGTTTTATATAATTAGGAGGATTACTTTATGGATAAAGCATTAACGAATCGTGTCATCATTTTATCATTCGACTGTTTATCAGCTTTAGATTTTCCTATACTACAAAAATTACCTCACTTCCAATCTCTAATCAAAAAGGGCACGGTTGTCGAAAAAGTAGAACCAATTTATCCTTCTGTAACATACCCAAGTCACTCAACAATCGTAACTGGTAATTACCCTAATAAACATGGTGTTGTTAGCAATACGTTACTTCAACCTGGACGTGAATCACCCGATTGGCATTGGTACCGAAAATCAATACAAGGAACAACGTTATATGATGAAGCACATAAAGCAAATTTAACGACAGCTGCCCTTCTATGGCCTGTTACCGGCAGAGCAAATATTGATTACAATTTACCAGAAATCTTTCCAAATAGACCGTGGCAAAATCAAGTTTTAGTTTCATTATTTAGCGGTAGCCCGCTATATCAATTAGATTTAAATCGTCGTTTCGGTCATATACGAAATGGACTGTCACAACCTGAACTTGATGATTTCGTACTTGCTTCTGCTGTGCATACAATCCAGACGAAAAAGCCTAATGTCATGTTTGTACATTTCACCGATTTAGACACCCAAAGACACTATCACGGCTTTGAATCAAAAGAAACAATAGCCGCAATTCATAGACATGATGAGCGACTAGGGAAAATTATTCAAGCTTTAAAAGACAGTGGACTATACGAAGAGAGCACCATTATCGCTCTTGGTGATCATAGCGCTTTAAGTGAAAACAAAGCCATTCAATTAAATGTATTATTTCATCAAAAAGGGCTTATCTCTATAAATTCAAAAGGAAAATTAGTAGACTGGAATGCTTATTGCCAAAGTTGCGATGGGTCCGCCTATGTATATGTGAAAGACAAAAACGATACCGATACAATTCGAGAAGTACAACTACTCCTTGAAGAACTGCTTCAAAATAAACAAAACGGTATTGAATTTATACTTCATGATGAGGATGCGAAGGAATGCGGTGCAGATGGCAATTGTTTATTTATGTTAGAAGCACGAGAAGGGTATTATTTTACTGAAAACTATACAGGAGATTTTATAAAAGAAATTACTGAAAAAGATGTTACGCCTGGTAAAAAATATACATTTGGTACGCATGGATACTCTCCAACAAAACCTAACTATGAAACAATTTTTATAGCTGTCGGGAAAGGAATAAAAAGCGGCATTACCATACCGTATATGAGACTTATTGATGAAGGCCCAACTATCGCTAGACTACTCGGTTTACACTTAGGTGAAACAGACGGATCAATTGTAGAGGATTTACTCCAATTGTAAAGAACTGTGTATATATGTAAAAGTTATGTAAAATTCATCATTGTTTCTCTTTTTATAATTTTTATTTTTGTACACTGTTAGTAGAACAAATTTGAGGGGGAACATTATATGAAAAAAATGTCCAGACAAGAAAAAAGCTGGATATTATACGATTGGGCGAACTCCGTATATTCGCTCGTCATTACAACCGCATTATTCCCAATTTACTTTAAAGCAGCTGCAAAAGAAGCCGGGTTATCTGGTGCAACTTCAACAGCATATTGGGGATATGCAAACTCGTTCGCAACACTTTTAATTTCTATACTTGCTCCTATTCTCGGCACAGTTGCTGATTATAAAGGATTTAAAAAACGATTTTTCACATTCTTCTTTGGACTCGGTATCGTATTTACAAGTATGCTAGCAGTCGTTCCAACATCTCAGTGGTACTTATTACTAGGATGCTATATGCTCGCATTAGTCGGTTTTGCTGGAGCAAACATTTTTTATGATGCATTTTTAGTAGATGTCACTTCTGAAGATAGAATGGATCGAATTTCTACAAGAGGTTTCGCTTTAGGCTATATTGGGAGTACTATTCCATTTATCGGTTGTATCGCTCTTATCATTCTTGCTCAAAAAGGAACTATCCCTTTATCAGTCGGCATTGCTAGTCAAATTTCATTTGCGATCACAGCTCTTTGGTGGGGATTATTTACAATTCCAATGCTAAAAAACGTAGAACAAACGCACTATATTGAACGTCACCCAAGACCAATTACAATGAGCTTCAAACGCCTTGCTGATACTTTTAAAAATATTAAAGAATATAAAACGGTCTTTATGTTCTTAATTGCTTACTTTTTCTATATTGATGGGGTCGATACAATTATTACTATGTCCACCGCTTACGGAACAGACCTCGGTATTAGTGCGACAAATCTATTAATCATATTATTCGTCACACAAATTGTAGCTTGTCCATTCGCTTTATTGTACGGAAAACTATCGGAGACATTTACCGGTAAAAAAATGCTATATGTCGGTATTATTATTTACATCATTATCTGCATATATGCTTATTTCTTAAAAACGACACTCGATTTCTGGATTTTAGCAATGCTAGTTGCTACTTCTCAGGGCGGGATTCAAGCACTTAGTCGTTCCTATTTTGCAAAACTAGTACCTAAAGAATCGGCAAATGAATTCTTCGGATTTTATAACATATTTGGCAAGTTTGCCGCGATTATGGGTCCAATATTAGTCGGTGTTACAACGCAATTAACCGGAAAAACAAACGCTGGTGTCCTTAGCATTATTGTACTATTCCTTATCGGGGGATTCTTACTAACTAGAGTTCCAGAAAATCATACATCCGTTACACCACCTAATCCAAAGACTAAAACACTATAAGAAAAAGATCCTCTTCACATAAGAAGAGGATCTTTTCTATACTTTTATTAATAACGTCCCACAATGAAAGACGCTACATCTTATACAAAAATAGTTTATCAACAGTTGTTCCTAATACTTCCGCTAAACGAAAAGCTAATGCTAAGCTTGGATCATATTTATTATTCTCAATTGCATTTATCGTTTGTCTTGAAACTTTACATTTATCAGCTAATGCACCTTGTGAAATATTATTTTCAGTGCGTAATTCATAAATTTGATTTTTCACATCTTTTCTCCTAACATGTAAAATCGTTTTTACAACATTAGTATATAATCGGTACATTTCATTGTCAAAAGACTACCACAAAAAAGGGAGCAGTTTTGCTCCCTTACAATAGTTATTTCGAGGCTAACGAACTTGTTAGTTCCTCTTTATTCGCGACATCTTCTTTATTTATTTGCATGCGTAGAACTGGTCCTATAGCAAATAAAATAAGTGCCATCGCTATACAAAATACAGTAACTAGTGAGGTCATCTCCTTCAATCCTCCAGCTAGTGAAGTTCCGATTAACATTGCCCCCATAAACAGCGGTAAAATTGTTCCATTTACTCTCCCGACCATATTTTCTGGTACAAGTTGAATCATAAGCGTACCGACAACGATATTAACACAAGCTAAACAAATACCTGTTCCAAATCTCATGAAACTAGTAATCCAAAATGATGTAGATATCCCTTCTACTAAAAATGACATCGCTAATATGCTCATACCGAATATAAACATCTTTTTCGGATTCACTTTTGAAGCGAAAACTGCAGCAACAATACCACCGATTAACATACCTATCCCATCAGCTGCGGCTAAATATTGAACTGCTTCCTTTTCCATTCCAAGCCGTTCTATTACAAGAAACACTTCTAATGGATTCGTTAGTCCAACAGCTAAGCCTATAATGGTGAAAGTAATCGTAATCATACGTAAATTTTTTGTATGAAGAACGTATTTCCACCCTTCTTTTATATCATTTTTTAATGAATCCCTCGCCACTTGCTCTTTTTCAACCCATTTTGGTAAGAACGAAAGGGCGATAGCAGATAACAAAAATAAAATGATTAAACTATATAGTGACGTAAATAAACCAAGTTGTGTATACACAAGCGATCCTACCACTGGTCCAAAAATCAGAAATAATGACTGTAATGTTTGGTTAAATGCAATCGCATTTGCTATCTGTTCTTCTTTCACGTAGCGCTTAAATATACGCGAAGATGATGGCTGAGAGAACTGACCTACAATTGCGGAAATGAGTGTTGCAAAAAATATAGCCTGCCAATAATCCAGCTTTAACAACAAGACAATACCTATAATAGATAGTACACTTAACACATCTCCAGCGACCATTGTTCTTTTCGGATTCCAGCGATCAGCTAGCGCACCACCGATAAACGAGAAAATAAAAATAGGTGCATATTCCATAACCGATAACAATGAAACGGAAACTGGATCATTATTCGTTCGCTCCATTATGAAATATAGAAGGGCCATATTTCTGATCCAAATTGCAAATTGTTGTAAAATATCAGACGCCATAACGAGCATAAATGCTCGGTTTTTTAATAAAGCGTTCATTTTCATTCCCCTTTCATAAACCGACCGTTCGGTCTAATTTATTTTATAGAAAAGCAACTGACTTATTATTCAGCTGCCATTCCTTTTAACAATACATCTATTGCCTTTTTATAAATACGTTGTAGCTCTTTATAATCTAACTCATAATAAAGTACTCCAAGCCCTGATAATAATCCATTCACAATATACATAAGATCACGCGTATTATCTTCACGAAACTCTCCAGACTGTATGCCTGCTTCAATTAGTTTCTCAAACATAACATACGATTCTCTAGTTAAAGCTAATAGTTCATCCAAAATCTCTTTACTTACAACTTGGCTCATAGAGAATTCCTCTATTGCATTTGAAATTGGTTGCTGTATGTCCTCGACATGATATTCCGCGAGACCATATAGTTTTTCAGTATTCGTACTATACAACTTCTCTTTTTCATTCCATTTTTCAAGCCAATCATACGTATGCTGCTTTACTACAAATAAAAATAATTCTTCTTTACTTTTAAAGTGATAATAAATGCTTCCTTTACTTCGCTCTGTAATTTCACAAATCTCTTCCATAGATGTAGCTGCATAGCCCTTCTGTGAAAACAAACTTTCTGCTTTATATGCAATTTCTTTCTTTATCTCTTCTGCACTTCTTCTCATATTCACACCTCTTTAAACCGACCGTTCAGTCTAATAATAACAAATCAAAAACCTCTATCGCAAGAGGCTATATTCCTTATTTAAGAAAACGTACTTTCAAACCATGTTCGAATCATATGTATGATTCCAATTTTAAATCCTAATTTAACAAGAAATACGCCTCCCGCAGCTAATAAAAATAACATTACTTTCCCCTTGTTTTTCACTTTCGGTTCCCTTTTCATTTCTATTCCCCTTAGTACGTTAAAAATATTAATCAAACGTTTGTTTAACTGTTTTTATGCATATGTAAGCCAACTAATCAAACGTTTGTTTTAAAAAGAAATACGCCTATATAAGGCGCATTTTCATCAATCACCGCCACCTCCGCCTCCATCGCAGCTACCTCCGCTATCTCCACCGAAAGATCCTCCGCAATCATGTGAGCCTCCATCGTGCGAGCTATCATTATCAGATCCCGCAAAGAAAAATAATGGTGATGAGTTGTTAGATGAGTTATGAATGTTATTTTGTTTTGTAAGATTTACCTTCTTTTTGTTTGATCGAACTGCTGTTAAGATTGTTACAACTACAACAAATAATAGTATGAAAATAATAAATTCCATATAAAAACCTCCCTTAATCTTCGAATAATTGAATAGTTCTCTCTAGATTTTCAAGTGAAATAAAGCGCGATTCACGAAGGATCTCTTTTCCATTATAAAATAATAAAACTGTTGGCCCTGTAAATACTGCATATCGCCCTGCAATTTCTTGCATGTCTTGTAGTAATATTTCTACTTTCTCTACGTAATCATAATTCTCTAATAGACCATTTACTTTTCTTAGCATAACATCACAGACACCACAATTTTCCGTTTTAATAAAGAGCAGTACTAATTGTTGTTCTTCAACATATGTTGCTAATTCTTCTATCGTTTCAAATGTATTCATCTTATCCCTCTTAGCGTAATTTACGAAATACCTTATCTTGGTACATACGAAAAGCTGAACTATCTTTCATTTTCCTCTTTTCCATTACCTGCTGAAAACGCAGCGTTTTTGTTGTTAACTCTTCTTGTAATTTTTTTCTCTCCGCTTCATCATAACAGCACGCAATTAAGTCTTCTATTTTTAATATATCTTTTTGTAGTTCCATTTCTGGTGGAATCATGCCCGCATTTTTTAAAATTTTATAACTCATTCTCAGTTCTGGAGGTACCGTTGAAAGGTCTTCTAATTGTAGTGGTTTTCCTTTTCCCGGAATATGATCAAGGTCTCCATTCCGTATTGCTTGTCGAATTTTTTCTTCAGCAATGTTCAAAAAGACATCCACATTACTCCCTCCCTTACATATTTTTACTATTATTTTACATGAAATTTCATTATCTTGCTACGCTAATACAAATTGACCTCATACAATTTTTTCTCAAATTTAACTCCAAGAAGCCCTTTCCTCTCTAATCGATATTTTATTTTCATGTGTAATCTGTATTAGAGCCATTTCATATTGAGAAAGTCTTTTCGAATTCAATAAAGCGTTTACACCAAATCTTACATTTGCTACGATTTAATCAGCTTCAGCTCCTTGTATAGACTTCGTGATGTCTGATCATTTTTATCTAGATTCATTTTGATTTATTGGCGCATGCCTTTAAATATATCTTTTATTTTGAAAGGAGAAATGGCTATGAAATCAAAAAAATTCACACTGCTATTACTATCCCTACTACTCTTCTTACCTCTTTTTCTCACAAACTTTATTACTCCCAATGTCGCATTAGCAGATTCACAAAAGCAAAGTCAAAAAATTGTTGGGTATTTTCCTTCATGGGGCATTTACGGACGTAATTATCAAGTTGCAGATATTGATGCATCAAAGCTAACTCATTTAAACTATGCTTTCGCTGATATTTGTTGGAATGGAAAACATGGAAATCCTTCTACTCACCCTGATAATCCAAATAAACAAACGTGGAACTGTAAAGAATCTGGTGTACCACTGCAAAATAAAGAGGTCCCTAATGGTACTCTCGTACTCGGTGAGCCATGGGCTGATGTCACAAAATCTTATCCTGGCTCAGGTACAACTTGGGAAGATTGTGATAAATACGCACGCTGCGGAAATTTCGGCGAACTGAAACGATTAAAAGCTAAGTATCCTCACCTAAAAACAATTATTTCCGTTGGTGGCTGGACTTGGTCTAACCGCTTTTCTGACATGGCCGCTGATGAAAAAACAAGAAAAGTATTCGCTGATTCTACAGTCGATTTCCTACGCGAATATGGATTTGACGGCGTTGATTTAGATTGGGAATATCCAGGCGTAGAAACGATTCCTGGTGGTAGTTATCGCCCTGAAGATAAGCAAAACTTCACCCTACTCCTTCAAGATGTTCGAAATGCATTAACGAAAGCTGGTGCAGAAGATGGTAAACAATATTTACTAACAATTGCATCAGGTGCAAGCCAACGTTATGCTGATCATACAGAGCTAAAGAAAATCTCTCAAATACTGGATTGGATTAATATTATGACATATGATTTCCACGGTGGATGGGAAGCTACTTCTAATCATAATGCAGCTCTATACAAAGATCCAAATGACCCAGCAGCGGATACGAATTTTTACGTAGATGGTGCGATAGACATTTATACAAATGAAGGGGTTCCAGCAGATAAACTCGTATTAGGTGTACCATTTTACGGACGCGGGTGGAAAAGTTGTGGAAAAGAAAATAACGGACAATACCAACCTTGTAAACCAGGTAGTGATGGAAAGCTCGCTTCTAAAGGTACTTGGGATGATTATTCTACCGGTGACACAGGTGTGTACGATTATGGTGATTTAGCAGCTAATTATGTTAATAAAAATGGTTTTGTTCGCTATTGGAACGATGTAGCGAAGGTACCTTATTTATATAATGCGACTACAGGAACCTTTATTAGCTATGATGACAGTGAATCTATGAAATATAAAACAGACTATATAAAAACAAAGGGTTTAAGTGGCGCAATGTTTTGGGAGCTAAGCGGGGATTGCCGTACAAGTCCAAAATATAGTTGTAGTGGACCAAAATTACTTGATACGTTAGTAAAAGAATTACTAGGTGGACCTATTACTCAAAAAGATATTGAGCCACCAACAAACGTAAAAAATATTGCTGTAACAAATAAAAATTCAAACTCAGTTCAATTAAACTGGACGGCATCTACTGATAACGTAGGAGTTACGGAATATGAAATTACTGCTGGAGAAGAGAAGTGGAGTACAACAACAAATAGCATTGCAATTAAAAACTTAAAACCTAATACAGAATACACATTTTCAATAATAGCAAAAGATGCTGCTGGGAATAAATCACAGCCTACTTCTATTATTGTAAAAACAGATGATGCTAACACAACACCTCCTGGTGGAAATAGCAATGCTACCTTTTCAGTCACTTCAAATTGGGGAAGTGGTTACAACTTCTCGATTGTAATTAAAAATAGTGGAACGACCTCTATTAAAAACTGGAAATTAGAATTTGATTATAACGGCAATTTAACACAAGTTTGGGATTCTAAAATTAGTAGTAAAATAAATAATCATTACGTAATTACGAATGCAGGATGGAATGGTGAAATTCCTCCTGGTGGATCGATTACAATCGGAGGAGCAGGAACAGGCACTCCTGCTGAACTTGTAAATCCATCCATTAGCGAAAACTAAACGTAACTTCCAATAATTATTTCACTAAAGTTTGAATTTAGGTTTGATTCCTCTCTCCTAAATTCAAACTTTTAATTTTATGAAAAATCACAAATCAACATTATAATAACCTATTATAACTATATTTAGTTTACAATATGAAGTTCGTGTGAAGTTCACCTGAATTTTACATGAATTTCCTTTAAGCTCTATTGTCTTCCTATACTAATCACATTATCCTTTACATATAGGAATTATTTTCATTCCATTTCAAACTATCTATATATACATAAAGAAGGATAGTCGCCTATTAGGGAAAGGCATCTAGTATTATTATAAATATAAACATAACAAAAGAAAAAGCACGCTTATAAGCGCACCATAAGAGTGCTTCTTCATACAATTCTCATGTAAGAGTTCTCGAAAATCATGTTAATCACAAAGAAAAGGCATTAGCTTATACAAGCTAATGCCTTTTCTTTATTCATATTGTTCAGCGTTCCATTCTTCTATATTCCACACTTTTGTTATCCATGCTTCATAAAAAGAAGGCTCATGTGATACAAGTAAAACGGTTCCTTTATATCGTTGTAGCGCTTCCTGCAACGCCTTCTTTGTTTCTAGATCCAAATGATTAGTTGGTTCATCTAAAATTAAAACATTACTTTTCTTTACGATAAGTTCACATAAACGTACTTTCGTTTGTTCTCCTCCGCTTAATAAACGAATAGATTTTAATACATGTTCTTCTTGCAATCCACACTTTGCTAATGCTTGGCGCACTTCTTTCTTTGTCATATCTGGTCGTTCTGCCCAAACTTTCTCTAAAGGTGTTATTTCTGAAGCAAACTCTTCCTGGGCAAAATACGCAGGATTTACTCGTTCTCCAACAGAAATTGAACCGCTTAGCGGCTTAATTTGACCTAATAATGTTTTTAACATCGTCGTTTTTCCAATTCCATTATGACCAATAATCGCTATCTTTTCTCCTTTTTTCACTTGTAAATTCAACTCTGGACATAAAGGATCACTATAACCTATCCTTAGTTTCTCAGCTTGTAGTATACGACTCACTGGCTCCTCATAAACATTGAAATCAAAACGTGATCGAGTTACAGGATTAACCTTTTCAACCCTCTGCATTTTCTCCAATACTTTCTCTCGGCTTTTAGCCTGTTTCGCTTTTCGAATTTTATTTTTTTGAATAAATGTTTCTAACTGAGAGATTTCTTTTTGTTGTTTCACATACGCCGATTGTAATTGTTTCTTTTGCACTTGGTAACTTTGCACAAACTTTTCATAGTTTCCTACGTATCGCTTCACTTTTCCTCCTTCTAGATGAAAAATAACATTTGTAATACTGTTCAAAAATAATTCGTCATGCGAAATGATTACATAAGCTTTTTCATATAGTCTCAAATATGATTGCAACCATTCTATATGAGCTGTATCTAAATAATTTGTTGGCTCATCTAACAATAAAACATCAGCTTTTTCTAAAAGAAGCTTCCCAAGTAATAACTTTGTTCGCTGCCCTCCACTTAACTTTGAAACATCCTTTTTAAGCCCTATTTCAAATAATCCTAAACCGATTGCTACTTCTTCAACTTCTGTATGAATGTGATAGAAATTAGAGCTTTCCAATATAGTTTGTAATTCTCCATACTTTACTAACAGTTTTTCTACTTCTCCTGCTCCATTCATTTCTTCAGCAATTTTTAACATTTCGTATTCAATCGCATACAAATCAGCAAATGCACTTTGCAAGTATCCCTCAATTGTCATCCCTTCTTGTAAATCCATATGCTGCTGCAAGAAACCTACCTTCACATGCGGAAACCATTCAATGTTCCCATCATCATGTATAAGTTCTCCTGTTAAAATTTTTAACAATGTTGATTTTCCAATTCCATTTTGCCCTACTAACCCAACATGCTCACCCTTTAATAATCGGAAACACGCATTATATAAAATGGTCTTCTCACCATACGAATGCCTTAAATTTTCTACTGTTAATATACTCATGTTTTTCTCTCCTTTACTTATGGTTCATAAGCTAAATAGAGAAAGCAACAGTATAACGCCTTATTTAATTGTGCATATAAAAAATGGGTAAGGTGAATACACCTTACCCATTACATATTATCGTAAGAAAGGATTAAGGTTCTTTACCTGCTGTCTTCAATTTAGCTTAATCGTTAAAAATGGGCAGACTTCTCCCTTATCAAGCTAAAACCATTTGAAGAACAGTTGATAAAGTCATTTTATCCTTTCACTCCTTTAACATTTGTGATATTAAGAGTATAAACTACTCTTTTATATTCTATTCTCTATTGTTCTTTTTGTTCCTTCTCCGTTTTATCGTTCTCTGCATAAATTTCTTTATACATCTTTTCTAATGCATATGGACTTGTAAAGATAATTGTTAACGATTTCCACATATAAATTCTTCTTTGTAATTCTATCCCATACTCTTTACTCACTATATTTTTCACTTCTGGGATATGATCTTCAGTTTGAAATTGTTGCACAGACTTCAATTCATTCGTTTTAAAATCTGTTAAAAATCCTATTACACTTCGCCCATGTTCCTGTGACCTTTCTTCTAAATCAAACTGAATCGAATGAACGAAACCTAAAACGTGAAAGATTTGAGCATGCAACCCGACAGCAGCACGCTTTTCCATTAAGTTGTAGCACTCTCGTTTTAACTCTTCTACCATTTCTAAAGAATTTCTATTAACTTTCCTTTTGCCAACAAACATAATTTTTACAATATGAGCGACTGCTCCCATACTTTTTAATACACTCTCTAGAATTTCTACCGCATCTTCCACATAACCATTTGTAATTATAGAATGAATAAATTCATCTAATAATGCTTGAAACTTTTTAACTAAATGTAAATCACATAATTCTGGTACACCTTTTCTCAATTGATCCCGGCCTTGAACCCACTTTAAAACTTCTATCATTTCTTCTTCTTTTAATTCATGATGTTCCATACCATACTTCATTAATAAAATATAATTTTTTAATAAGGACTTTCCTTTTTCAAGATTATCAGCTGTTAACGAATCAACTATTTGCTCTATAGATTTCATCTTTCTCCCCCTATAAAAAAAGCCTCTTAACAGTAATTATACCAAAAACTGTTAAAAGACTTTTTCTATTTTTTCATATAAGGTGCTAATACTCTCAAAATTTCTTCCTTATCCTTCTTTAACTCAAGTGATGTTAACATATCCATCGTTCTCGGCCTAGGTAATTTCACTTGTACCTCGCCAACTATCGATGCTGGTCTTTGAGATAAAATAAATACGCGATCCGAAAGCAAGATTGCCTCATCTAAGTCGTGTGTAACCATAACGATTGTTTGCTTCTCTTGGTGCCAAGAGTTTAAAAGCCAGCTATGTACTTCCATTTTTGTAAAAGCATCTAATTTACCAAAAGGCTCATCAAGTAGCATAATTGGCTTTTCACATAAATATGTGCGCAGGAAACTAATTCTTTGACGCATCCCTCCAGACAATTCATCTGGATAATGGTCTGCATATTCATCTAGTTCAAACTGCTTTAATGCTTCCATTCCTTCTGTCAGCCTTTGTTTTTTCGGCTTCCCTTCAATTTCTAACGGAAGAACGATATTTTGTAAAGCTGATCGCCACGGTAGTAATAAATCCTGTTGCGGCATATAACTTACAACATCTTGCTCTTGCATTTGCTTATCGTTATACGTTACACTTCCACTTGTTGGATCTTCAATATTTGCGATCATATTTAATAGTGTGCTTTTCCCACAACCACTCGGTCCTACAAAGGAAACGAACTCTCCCTCTCGTATAGAAGCACTAATATTTGCTAATACATTCTTGCCATCGAAAGATTTCACAATATCTTTTATTTGTAATCCACTCATTTTTCACTTGGAAGGAACTCATTTGTAAAGGCATCTTTCACATCAATTTTCTTCTTAATAACTTTGTTATCATATAAGAAATTCATGTAATTCGTCCAAACTTCTTCCTTCTGTACTCCCCACGCTTTTGCATCATCTTGATACTTCGTACTTAGCCATTTTTGACTTTCTTGTACTAAATCTTTATTTACATCTGGAACAGCTTTAATTAAAATATCGGCAGCTTCTTTCGGTTCTTTAATTGCAAAATTATAACCCTCTGTCGTTGCACTCATAAACTTTTTCACAAAGTCTTTATCTTGCTTCGTATGTTTTTCACTCGTAATCATAACAGGACTATAGAAATCAAGTGCTGGATCTAAGTCTTTCACCATAATCGTATTTAACTCTTTTCCTTGGCGCTTCGCTTCAATTCCATCCCATCCGTAATAAATCCATTCAAAGTCTGCATCACGACCAATTGATTTAAAGAAATCTGTTTGTCCTAAAATGATTTTTTCAACTTTATTAAAATCGGCTTGGTGCTTATCCATAATTGTCTTTAATGTCGCTTCTTCCGCTGGTCCTCCCCAGCCACCGTAACGTTTCCCTTCAAAATCTTTCGGTGACGTCATATTATCTTTCTTAAGCGATGCAAAAGCTGAAGTGTTATGCTGAATAATCGCACCTACAGATACAACAGGAATACCTTCCACACGAGCCAACGTTACATTTTCTTGTGCGCTTATTGCGAAGTCAGCTTTTCCTGAAGCTATCATTTGCTCCGCCGTCACATTATCACCAGGCTGAATGATTTCTACATCTAAGCCTTGTTTTTTATAATAATCTTTCGCTTGTGCTACATATAAGCCAGTATGATTCGTATTCGGAAACCAATCTAATACGACTTTTACTTTTTGATCTTTACTTGCACTTTCTTCTTTCTTCGCCGGATTACATCCAGCTACACCTACTGCTAATAAGGCAGCCAACATAACTTTTAAACCTTTTTTCATTTTCTGCCGTCCTTTCTATATATCCATGGTGCTGTTATTCTTGCCATAAACTCCACGATAAAATACAGACATAATGTCACCATTACAATAATTGCTGCAACACCAAATACTCGGGCTGTTAAAAAGGATTTCGTAGCCCTTGTAAGCATAACTCCTAATCCTTCACTGGCACCGAGCCATTCTCCAATAATCGCTCCCATTACGCTATATGTAACTGCAATTTTTAAACCGGAGAAAAAGTATGGAAGCACTGCTGGAAACTTTACTTTCTGGTAAACTTGCCATTTCGTTGCCTTCATCGTTTGCAACAACTTCAACATATTTTTATCTACCGTTTGAAAACCTTCTAAAATGCTAAGCGCAATCGGGAAGAAACAAACGAGTATGACTACCATTACTTTCGGTAGCATTCCATATCCAAACCAAATAATAAATAACGGTGCAAGTACAACGATTGGAATCGTTTGCGAAATAACAAGCAACGGATTTATTAAAATACGAAATAAAGGGATAACGTCCATAAGAATTGCAATGCTTGTCCCAATTAAAATCGCAAAGAACAGTCCAATTATAACCTCTTGCAGCGTCTGCATCGTATTCGGTAATAGTAAATCTTTCATTCCAATTAATTCTTGAACAATGGCAGAAGGCTTCGGTAAAATCCACGGTTCAATTTTAAATAATGAAACAGATCCTTCCCATATCGCAATGAGAAGGATAAGCCAAATTGCTGTAATTATTTTAGATTGCTTCTGGTTTTGCATATTCATCACGGTACTTCCAAACTTTTTCATCTATCGTTACACCAGTGCTTGGACGATAATGGATTTTAATAGAAGTAATCACTTCTTCTGCTCCAGCGTTCACACAAGCTTGTTGTGCACGTTTAATGATATCAAGAAGTACATCTAATTCTCCTTCCAGCGTCGTTTCCATTGCCCCTACTTCATAACGAACTCCCGATTGTTGTACAACCTCAATCGCTTTATCAACAACAGAATACACATCTTTGTTCTTTGCTTGTGGTACTACTGAAAACGAAATTGTAACTTGTTGTGACATAATAAAATCCCCCTTATGAAATTAAATTTTAAAACAAGAAAAGGCTTTCCTACTACGTAGGAAAGCCTTGTATGCAAGTTATTATAGAATAACATATGCTACATCACTTTAAGTAACTCCCTACGCTGGCATTATCCAGATCAGGTTGAGGGTCGATGTTTGCTCACATCCTCTCAGCCAATTGGCTCCCCGGTCCTTAATTCGTTTTCATTGTAGCATGATTTATTTTATTGAACAAACAAAAGCATGTATAATCATTTCATTTAACTTTTGAATTCCCCAATTAACTCTTGTAACTCCTGTGAGAGCCAGCTTAAAGAACTGGCTAATTCAGCAATATCCTGTACAGACATTTCCTGTTCTTTCATGATTTCTTCAACATTACTACTACTATTCGCATACTTATTTGCAATAAGTGATAGTTCATTTACAACACGAACAATATTTTGGCTATTTTGCAATATATTATTTGAATTGCTAGAAACAACTCCAACTTGATTGGTAACAGTTTGTGCTGATTTCGACATTTTTTCAAAGAAAGCACCACTACTTTCAACAAGTTTCATTCCAGACTCTACTTCTTTTGAGGTTTTTTGCATTGAAACAACAGCTTCTTCCGTTCCTGCTTGTGTTTCCCCTATTAATTTTGCTATATCTTTTGCTGATGCTTCCGTCTGCTCTGCTAATTTACGCACTTCATCAGCAACAACGGCAAATCCCTCTCCAGTTTCCTCAGCACGTGAAGCTTCAATAGTAGCATGTAAAGCTAGCGAATTCGCTTGATTTGAAATACTTGTAATTACAGTTACAATATCACTAATTTCTTTTGATCTTACTTCCAAAGAATAAATGATAGAAGATAAATCTTGTACTGCATTTTGTATTATGTTCATTTGATTCATCGTCTGTTCAATAATACCATTTCCTTTTTCTGAATGATGCTTCGTACCTTCAGACTCTTTCGTCATTTGTTTTGCAATATTAGTTATCTCTTCCATCCTATCTTCCATTTCATATACAATATCTAAATACTTTGGTACTGACGTTTCTTGCAATTGAACGCCAGCCCTTAACTCAACTATAGAACTTACGATTCCTTGGACTGCCATGCTATTTTCTTTCGTACTCACTGACAATTCTTGTGAAGATGAGGAAACCTGTTCTGCTGTCTGCTTCACTTTATCTATAATTCCTTTAAACTTCTCGATGTTATTATTAAAATACGCATTAATAATACCAATATCATCTGGTCTTTCCTCTAATTTAATACTTAAATCACCTTCACCAACTCTGCGTAATCCTTCACGTAAATCCCGCAATGGAGCAAGTGCGTTACGTACGATTAAGAATTGAATAACAGTTGCAATTAAAACAGAAATACAAATAAACATTAAACCTTGTATAATGAATTTTTCCTTTGTAATAGGAACAATAGAAGCATCTACATCGGCTGCAACAATTGCCACAATATTTCCGTCTCCATCTTTAATTGGCTCTAATATCGTTACCCATGATCCTAATAGATCTTCATATACTACTGTCATGTTTGCTTTTTTCGTGCTCATTACCTTATCATATGCTTCCATCCAAAGATCTGGTTGTTTATAATATTCTCCCGGCTTTACTTCAACAATATTTGATAAGTCTGTAGACAAGTCGACGATTAGTAACTCACCTTTTTCATTTTTTTCTGCTCCAACAATATAGGTTTGTCCGACACTATTCAATTCTTCCGTCGCTTCATCTAATTTCTCTGTTAACTTCTCTCTCTTTTCTCTTTGTGCCACTGGATCCTTTGTAACATCTCTCACTATTTCTTCGTCTAATTTATGTAATACCGTATCTCCTGTTTCAAAAGAATGCCTTTCAAATATAGACATCATGCTATTTTGAAACATGTTAAAACTTAACGCTCCCATAGTACCAACAAGCGTCAAAATAACTAACACAGTTAACAATACATTCTTTTGAAGAAATGATAGCTTGTGCCAATATTTTTTCATCAACATCACCTTTCTTAATTAACTTAATATAAAGGAAAACTATTAAAATAAAAACCTTATCAACAACTGATAAGGTTTCTCATTTGTTTGCAAATAAAAAAAGACCAATGAAAAAGCATTGGTCAAGACCAACCCTATCCGTCCGGTAACTGGCTAGCGTAGCCTTTCGGCCTTAGCTCCTGTAGTTTTGCGTCCTAATGTTTCCACCAGTTTGCCTTTCTCGCTGAACGAGTTGAACGATATGGGAGTTCTATGAGAATTACATTATTCTCTATCAAAGATTACAACATAAAAATTAAAATGTCTACCTATTTAGAGATGCAAATGCAAAGTTTTAATGTATTATTTTTTCGAAATAATTTAACAAAGTACGTGAATGTTACATTTCTTGTGTTATATAATAAAAAATGTATATAACACAAGGATTGTTTTGAATATTTATTTTAATTTTCATTTAAATTAAATTATTCGAATATATCTTAACTAATGAATTTCGGAGGTAGTTTATCATGTTTTGGCTACAATTTCTTACGTTACTACTCTGCATCTTTATTGGCGCACGCCTAGGCGGAGTTGGTCTAGGGGTAATGGGTGGCGTTGGTATGGCAATACTTGTTTTCGTCTTCCACTTACAACCTACAGCTCCTCCTATTGATGTAATGCTTATGATTTTGGCAGTAATTACAGCTGCTGGTGCACTCCAAGCCGCTGGAGGAATGGAATACCTTGTTCATCTGGCTGAGAAAGCATTACGAAAAAATCCAAAACGCATTACATTCTTTGCTCCAATTGTTACTTATTTATTCACACTTTGTGCGGGAACTGGTCACGTTGCTTATTCTGTACTTCCTGTTATCGCAGAAGTCTCTCGCGAATCCGGAATTAGACCAGAACGACCAATGTCAATTGCCGTAATTGCTTCCCAACAAGCAATTACAGCTAGTCCTATATCAGCTGCAACAGTTGCACTTTTAGCAATGTTAGCTGACTATAAAATCACTTTATTAGATATTTTAAAAGTAAGTATCCCTTCTACTTTCATCGCTTGTATGGTAGCTGCATTTGTTGCTAGCAAAATGGGGAAAGAATTAAATGAAGACCCTGAATACTTAAAACGATTAAAAGAAGGAATGATTCCTAAGATTGAAGAGAAAAAAGAATTTGTTGGTGTAAAAGGCGCTAAATTATCAGTTATCCTTTTCCTAGTAGGAACTTTTCTTGTCGTACTTCTCGGTTCATTTGAAGTACTTCGTCCAGGATGGATAGTTGATGGGAAGTTAGCCCGTCTTTCCATGCCAAACACAATTGAAATGGTTATGTTAACGATTGCAGCTCTTATTATTATTTTCTGTAAACCAAATGTAGAAAGCATCGTGTCTGGTAACGTCTTTAAAGCGGGGGCAACAGCAGTTGTTGCTATTTTCGGTATCGCTTGGATGGGAGATACTTTCTTTAACGGAAACTTAAATATGATTCAAGGATCAATTCAGCATCTAGTAACAAGTGCGCCATGGCTATTTGCCATCGCATTATTCATTCTATCTATTTTACTATATAGCCAAGCCGCAACAGTACGTGCTTTAATGCCTCTTGGATTATCACTCGGTATTCCACCAGCACTACTGATCGCGATGTTCCCTGCAGTAAATGGATATTTCTTCATTCCAAACTACGGAACAATCGTTGCTGCCATTAACTTTGATCGTACTGGTACAACTGGCATTGGTAAATATGTTTTAAATCATAGCTTTATGATTCCAGGCCTAATCGCAACATTCACTTCTATAGGAATTGGAATGCTCTTAATATCAATTATGTTTTAAAGAAAAAGCACAAACCTACAAATTTACAGGGTTTGTGCTTTTTTAATCAAACGTTTGTTTAAATATTTTTAGCTGTCCATTCTTCCATTATGTTCTTTAATATTTGTGTAAAATCCGCTGGGAAAAGATGCCCCAAACCTTCTCTCACAATTAATTTACAGTCCACATTATATTCCTCAAACATAGACATTAATTGAAGTGTGTTTTCATAAAATGGATCTTTGTCTCCCGTAACAATATATCCTTCTACATTCGTTATATCATTTGATACAACTATACTTTCAATTTCCTTAACATCTCGAATAGCAGGTATAACTGCAATAAATTTTTGAGTCGCTGACATATTCTTTAACGCTAACTCTATCGCTATATTTCCCCCTTGAGAAGCTCCCGCGATGATTATGTCCTCCAAGTTATATTTATTTACAAAATCATTAAAAGTTTTCATAACGTCTTTTATAGCTATTTCATGATTATCCCAGCTATACGACTTCATTCCATGTATTTGTGAGGACCGGGGAAAACCTAATATATACTCATTTAGTATTTCTTCTTCACACCAATATGGTGCAAAATCATTTATATTTGATCCTCTCCAATGCAAAGAAAATAACCCTATCTTCGCCTCTTTATTTCCATAAGTAAATAATTTCGGTTCGGCTGTTAGCTGCTGTTTCTTAAAGATTTCTTCACACTTTTTCACTATCATTTTAAAAGCTGCATTCTCTCGTAATCCCTTTAAATCTTCATCCCCCATAAGTGTATGTGGATTCCACCAAATCCCCTTTTCTAAAGCTTCGTTTAAACTAACAATCGCTTCCTCATACTTACCTTCTGCCGAAAGTGCACACACTTCCCAGAAACTAGTTTTTTCTATTCTTTCAGGAAACTCCCTTTTTGCTTTATCTATGCATCTATAAATCGCTTCGAATTCTCTTTTTTCGAATAAACGAAACAACTCATTTTGCAACTCTATAAACTGTTTCCTTTTCAAACAATCCTCCCCCTTTTTCTAACTATCGATATCAAAACATAAAAAGCTATGTAGCGTTTTAATACTACATAGCCTTCTTCTACAAACTGTTACTCACTTCCTCTACTAGCCTCTTCGTACTTTCATACGCAGATTCAGCTAAACTAATCGCTGAAATAACTGAAACACCGTCCGCACCTGCTTCTATAACCGAAGCGGTATTTTCAATTGAAATGCCTCCAATTCCGACAATCGGTATTGTAATTCCTTGTTCTCTAAAATGAGCTAACCCTTTCGTTCCTTGCACTGCTTTCGTATCTTTTTTCGTACTCGTTGGAAAGATAGGTCCTACACCTAAATAGTCAGCCCCATTTTCAATTGCCCAGCGTGCTTCTTCAATTGTATGTGTAGATACACCAACAATCTTATCACCCATTTTTTCACGAACAGAGGTAATTCCTTCATCATCTTGCCCAACATGCACGCCATCTGCATCTAACTTGAGAGCTAGTTCCACATCATCATTTACAATGAACGGTACACCGTACTCCTTACAAATTGCTTGTAGTTCTTTTGCAAAACAAATGCGTTTCTCTTCCGTTAAAGCGCCTTCCCCCTTTTCACGAAATTGAAAAATTGTTATACCACCTTCAAGTGCATCTTTCAATATTTGTAGTGGATCCTTCGTACAATTGTTACTTCCCATAATAAAATATACTGATAACAACCTAGACATTTCTGACTTTGAAATACGTGACATTTATTTTCCCTCCTTACTATATAACCTCAATTTTCCCATACTTCTCTATATCACCTGAAGTCGTATTCGCTAACTGATTCAAAAATTCAATTTGAAAACTACCAGGTCCTTTTTCCACCGTCTTGGCAGCTGCCAGTTCCGCAGCTACCCCATAAAACGTTAATGCCGCTACCGCTGCCTTTACATAATCCTTTTCTACCGCTACAAATGCTCCTATTACAGAAGTTAGTAAACAACCTGTTCCCGTAACTTTCGTTAAAATAGGATGACCGTTTCGAATGAGAACAGTTCGCTCTCCATCTGTAACAACATCTTCTTTTCCAGTAATCACCGCAACTGTATTCAATTCATCCGCTGCCTGTTTTGCAATACTTACGACATTACCATTTCCAGCACCAGCGTCTACCCCTTTAATTTCCCATCTCTCATTAATAACGTTCGCTATTTCAGCTGCATTTCCGCGAATAATCGCTAATTCAATTTCAGCCGGAATATGTCTCGCAACTTCTGTTCGATACGATGTTGCTCCTGCACCAACTGGATCAAACAGTACTGGTACATTGTTCACATTTGCTGATTTACCGGCAAGTAACATCGCTTCTACTTCTTCCGGACGAAGTGTTCCCATATTTAATACTAACGCTCCAGCAATGCTAGCCATTTCTGCCACTTCTTCTTTTGCATACGCCATTACAGGCGATGCCCCTAACGCTAACAAACCGTTAGCTGTAAAATTTGTTACAACAACATTTGTAATATTATGAACGAGCGGATTAGATTCTCTCACCAAATCCACTACTTTACTAATTTCTTTCCTATTCATCCTTCTCATCTCCTAACTATAGTTATGGGAGATACACAAAAAGGCACTTTGCGCGTACGCAAAGTGCCTGAACATGTGCTTTTACACTCTCCCTACGCTGGCATTATCCAACAGGTTCAAATGGTCAATGACGGACTAGTCATACTCTCAGTTTGTATCCACAAACTCCCATGTGTTTAGTATTCTTCTACTTCAAAGTCTACTCTTATTCTAGTAAAATAACAAGTTCTTTACTTTTCTATTTCATATAGAAGCAACTAATAAAACAATACGCATAATAACTATCTATTTCTCACAGTCTCATCATGGTGCATATTATGTTTTGTCACGATCATTCAATTTCAAACAGATGTTATCCCATTAAAAACTGTTCAAATATGGAGCGAAACTGAATCTCAAGAAGATGTATGCTATAGTTAACGTATGGAAATTTGAAAGGATGTTTTAAATATGTCAAAAAGCGTTGTAATCGCTGAAAAGCCTTCCGTTGCACGAGATATTGCACGTGTACTGAAGTGCGATAAAAAAGGAAATGGTTACCTTGAAGGTAGTAAATATATTGTAACTTGGGCTTTAGGTCATCTTGTTACATTAGCAGATCCAGAAAGCTATGATGTGAAATATAAAAAGTGGAATTTAGAAGATTTACCGATGCTACCTGAACGTTTGAAATTAACTGTTATTAAACAAACAGGGAAACAATTTAGTGCTGTAAAAAGTCAGCTACTTAGAAAAGATGTAAATGAAATTATTGTAGCAACAGACGCTGGACGCGAAGGAGAATTAGTTGCTCGTTGGATTATTGATAAAGTTCGAATTAACAAACCAATCAAACGTTTATGGATTTCATCTGTTACTGATAAAGCAATTAAAGATGGTTTTGCAAATTTAAAACCAGGTAAGGCATATGACAATTTATATGCTTCAGCTGTCGCACGTTCAGAAGCTGACTGGTATATCGGTCTTAACGCGACTCGCGCTTTAACGACTCGCTTTAATGCCCAGCTAAACTGTGGCCGTGTGCAAACACCTACTGTCGCAATGATCGCTAATCGTGAAGATGAAATAAAGAATTTCAAAGCTCAAACTTACTACGGCATCGAGGCTCAAACGACAAATCAGTTAAAACTAACTTGGCAAGATGCAAACGGCAATAGCCGCAGCTTCAATAAAGAAAAAATTGATGGTATTGTAAAAGGTTTAGATAAGCATAATGCTACCGTTGTGGAAATTGATAAAAAACAGAAGAAATCATTCTCTCCTGGTCTTTACGATTTAACTGAATTACAACGTGATGCCAATAAAAAGTTCGGTTACTCTGCGAAAGAAACATTGAACATTATGCAGAAATTGTATGAGCAACATAAAGTCCTAACATACCCTCGTACAGATTCACGCTATATTTCATCTGATATCGTTGGAACACTTCCAGAACGTCTAAAAGCATGTGGTGTTGGAGAGTACCGTTCCTTAGCACATAAAGTATTACAAAAGCCTATCAAGGCTAATAAATCATTTGTTGATGATAGTAAAGTAAGTGATCATCACGCAATTATTCCGACAGAAGGATACGTTAACTTCTCCGCCTTCACAGATAAAGAACGTAAAATTTATGATTTAGTTGTAAAACGTTTCTTAGCTGTTTTATTCCCAGCATTCGAATACGAACAACTAACGTTACGCACAAAAGTCGGCAATGAAACGTTCATTGCACGCGGAAAAACAATTTTACATGCAGGTTGGAAGGAAGTATATGAAAATCGCTTTGAAGATGATGATGTAACTGATGACGTAAAAGAGCAACTTTTACCTCGCATTGAAAAAGGCGATACATTGACTGTAAAGTTAATTATGCAAACATCAGGTCAAACGAAAGCACCTGCACGTTTTAACGAAGCGACTTTACTTTCAGCAATGGAAAACCCTACAAAATATATGGATACGCAAAATAAACAACTTGCTGATACGTTAAAATCAACTGGTGGATTAGGTACTGTAGCAACGCGTGCTGATATTATCGACAAGCTATTCAATTCATTCTTAATTGAAAAACGTGGTAAAGATATTCACATTACTTCAAAAGGCCGTCAGTTACTTGATTTAGTACCAGAAGAGTTAAAATCACCTACACTAACTGGTGAGTGGGAACAAAAGCTAGAGGCAATTGCAAAGGGTAAACTGAAAAAAGAAGTATTCATTTCCGAAATGAAGAACTATACGAAAGAAATTGTTTCTGAAATTAAATCGAGTGATAAAAAATATAAACATGACAATATTTCAACGAAGTCTTGTCCAGATTGCGGTAAACCAATGCTAGAGGTAAACGGCAAAAAAGGAAAAATGCTCGTTTGCCAAGACCGTGAATGTGGTCATCGTAAAAATGTATCTCGTACAACAAACGCTCGTTGCCCTCAGTGTAAGAAGAAGTTAGAATTACGTGGTGAAGGTGCAGGACAAATCTTTGCATGTAAATGTGGCTATCGCGAAAAATTATCCACATTCCAAGAAAGACGTAAAAAAGAATCTGGAAACAAAGCTGATAAGCGTGACGTTCAAAAATATATGAAACAACAGAAAAAAGAAGAAGAACCATTAAATAACCCATTTGCAGAAGCATTAAAGAAATTAAAATTTGATTAAACAAAAAGGTTCCTACCTCTATCGGTAGGAACCTTTTATGTTAGTGAATGATTTTACTTCCTTTTGCGTTCTCAACGAATTTTTCGCTTGATTTGTTAATTGGTGTTTTCAGTAATAACGCAGCAACAATCATAACTACTACGAAAGCACTTAATACAAGTAAATCTCGCGTTACAATATCCCACAGCATTCCGCCTACTGTTTCACGAATTGCACTAATTGCATATGTGAACGGTAAGAACGGATAAATTGCTTGGAAGAATTTCGGTGTCATTTGAATTGGGAATGTTCCGCCCGACCCTGCTACTTGTAGTACAAGTAAAATGATCGCCATCGATTTCCCTACGTTTCCGAAAATAGAAACGAGTGAGTATACGATACAAACGAAGACTCCACCAATAAATAAACTAAATAATACAAACCAGAACTTATCGACTACGTACGTACCGAGTAAGAATATATCTCCCATTGATACGATAAACGCTTGTGAAAGACCTATCGTTAAGAATGTTAATAAACGTCCGAAGTAAATTTCATGGCTCTTATAATTCGCGCCCTCTTCATGTACTTCTACTGTTAATAATGAAACCATTAATAATGCGCCTACCCATAATGCAAGCACTGTATAGAATGGTGACATTGCTGAACCATAGTTCGGCATTGCAAATAATTTATTCTCTTTTAAATTGACTGGATTCGCAAAGTAATCACTTTGCTTCTCAACATCGTTTTTCAACAAACGGATGATGTCTTTTAAATCCTCTTCAGATTCAAAATCACGAATTTTATCTGCTAATTCTTTAATCTTTTTCTCAGTAGCTGGCATTTCAGCTTTAATATCTGCTAATTTCTTTCTACCGTCTACTAAGCCTTTTGATGAATCTTCTAGTAATTTTTTAACATCTGGAAGCTTTTTGTCTGCTTCTTTTAAAATTTGAGATGTGTTTTTAGACATACGTTTCGTACGTTCAATTGCTGTGTTAAAGTTTGGAACGATTTCTGAATCATACGTTGCTAAGAAATCGCCTAATTGAGCTGAAGCATTTTTAGTCGCTTCATTAATACTTTCTACAACCTCTTTTGTAGGCTTCTGTCCATTGTTAATTAGTGTAGTTGCTTTATTCGTTGCATCTATACCTTTTTGAACAGAATTTTGTATTTTGTTCAATTTTGCAATTCCGCCATTAAGGTTTTTTCCGCTATTTACATCTGCTAACACCTTATTTGTACTTTCTAGAACCGGAATCGCATCACCAATTAGATTATTAGTAGCTTGTAGTTGACCATTTAAATCGTTTAAAGCTACTTTTGTACTATCTAATCCATTAACACCTCTATTATTTACGTCTGCTATAACACTTTCTAAATTACTTTTTGCCTTTTCATATTCATTTTTCACACTATCGTATGCTTCATTTGCATCAGCTTTAGCTTGATCGACTGTGCTAACTGCTTTTTTGTAATCTGCTACAAACGTTTCATTATAATCTTTTTCCACTTGATCAATTAATCCATTTGCTGCATCTAATTTTTGATTCGCTACATCTGTTACATCTTTCTTTACTTCTTGCCCTGTGCCGATAACATTTACAATATCTTTAATACCGTTGTTAGCATTTTCCATTTTCCCCTTAAGACTAGTTAAGCGATCCACTCGTCCTTTGAAAAAACTTTGGCCAAAATCAGTCGTCGCCGATTTTTGAAGTTCAGTAAATACATTAATAAGGTATGCAATACTATCTGTACGACCTTGAAGATTTTCAGAAACCGCATTAAGGTCTTGTTTTGCCTTTTCTGGATCAAACTGACCATTTTGCAATCCATTCACAACACTTTTTCCATATGCTGTTCCTGCACGTGCTGAGTTTAAAACGTTATTCACTGTTTGATTAATGTTTCTTGCAATATTTTTATAACCTTCATCGTTCATCTTTGAAAGATCCGGGCGTGCTGGAAACTCCGGCAATCCCTTCATACCAGAAAGGTCTATCCCTGGATTCATTAAAAAGTTCGTAAAAGCATTGGCCTTATCCATTACATCCTTTGCTACAGTTAAATTATTTCTCATTGTTCCAGGTGCATTCTTTAATGTTTCATCATTGTTTGCAAAGAATTTATCTAAATTCCCTAACGCTTCTTGACCATCATTAATAACACTTTCCACAACCGGCAATTCTTTCTGCGCTACTTTCACAACATCCTCTGCTCGAGTCGCATCATCTAACGCCTTATCCATCAGTGTATTCATTTCTGGGAACTGCGCTTCTAACTTAAATACAAGATCTTTTACTTTCTCAATACTTGGTAAGTTTGTTTCTAAATCGATTCCAAGGTCATTGAAGATTTTAAAAATCTCACCGTTCGCTGTTTTAACAAAGTTTTTACTAATTTCTTCTGTAATACCTGATGCACCTTTTGCTGTAATTTTCGGTGCAATCGCATTTACCTTTTCATTTACATAGTAATCAAGTTCTGGTTTCTGTGGATTTTCATCCAGAACAGTTGCAATCTTTTCAGAGAAGTCTTTTGGGATTGTAATGCTTGCATAGTAATCCCCGCGTTCAACTCCGTAAATTGCTTGTTTTTCATCTACAAATTTCCAGCCAAGATTTTTGTTTTTCTTCAGAGAATCTACAATCTCGTTCCCGATATTGATATCTTTTCCTCTTAAATTAGAGCCTGCATCTTCGTTAGAAACTGCAATGGGAACTTCTTTTGTATTTCCATATGGATCCCAAGAAGCTTTAATGTTAAACCATGCATATAACGATGGTAAAATCATTAACCCTACAACAATAACAATTGCAGCCCAATGTTTTGCTACATTCCGTAAATCTGTCTTATAAATACGCCAAATTTGTTTCATAGAAGTTATCACCTAATTATATATTTTTCCTTCTTTAGAAAATGATACATACATTTTGCAATTATATCACTTTCTACATCGTGGATTAACCGAAAACGAACTATTTTTTCCCATTAACTTTGACTTACTACATTATATAACGAAGTAAGTCAAAGTATGAATACAAAATGACCAAATCGGTTTTACATTCAATAATAACAAATATATAGGAAATGTCATAAAAAATACAAGTATTTTCTCTTGGAAATACTTGTATTCCTCAAAAAAATCCTCACAGCTTTTTATCATCTGTGAGGATTTCTTCTATTATATATCTACTTGTACTTCTACACCGAAATGATCTGAAATTACATTTCGGTTTGTACCATTAAAAATAACTTTTGAAGAACGAACTTTTTCACTTCGGTTACACAATATTAGATCGATTCGTAAATTATGTTTATTTTCATCCCAACCAGCAATCTCACCTTGGACAGTTGTTCCCTCATCCTTCTCTATTGCTAGTTCATATGTGTCGTACAAACCTTTTTGCATCATATATTCATAACCCTCCCCTTGCAAACGAGCGTTATTATTAAAATCACCCATTAAGAAGGAAAGTTCATTGCTATCTACACGCTCCATCAAACGATTCACTTGATCTTTAAATGATTCTTCTTCATCATTCCACCAACCGAGGTGGCAAGAGTAAAACGTGATGTTCTTACCATTGTAAGCAATTGTTGCACTTACAATTTTGCGTGTTTTCCAATACGTTGTATCCTTATTTTCTGAAATAAAGAACGTATCTTCTTTTACAACATTATGCTTCGTTATAATCGCTAATCCTTCTTCATACACATCATAACCAATATGAGAGAAATCCCAAGTAATATTGTAATCTTTTACATGTAACGCTTTTAACTCTTCTAATAGTAAAAGTCCAAAATTATCTTCTTTCTTGTTACCGCATACATTTTTAGCTCCTATCGACTGACTTACTTCTTGCAATGCGATAACATCGTACTCTTCTTCTTGAATGACTTTAGCAAGATATTTTATCTTTTCTATTTGATTTTCTTCTTGCCAAGAGTGACAGTTTAAAGTTAGCAATTTCATATTATTACGCACCTAACATATCTTGAATGTCTGACTTTAATACGTCAGCTTTCGGGCCATATACCGCTTGTACACCTTTATCTTTTACGATAAGTCCTAAAGCACCATTTTGTTTCCACTGCGCTTCTGGTGCAACAACATCTAAATCTTTTACTGTTACACGTAAACGTGTCATACAAGCATCTACGTCAGCAATATTTTCTTTTCCACCTAATAAATCAATAACCTTTGTTGCTAATGAACCATCTTGTACATTTCCTGTTCCTTCTGATGCCTCATCTTCATTATCAATATAGTTACCTGCACGTCCTGGTGTTGGTAAGTTGAACTTTTTAATTAAGAAATTGAATAATGTAAAGTTCAGACCGAAGAATACTAATGAAACGATAACGAAATTGATTAAATCTCTAGTTAATCCTGCATTAACCATCATCGGTGTACGAGTAATTAACTCAATGAATCCGAATGCGTGAACACGTAAGTTAATTAAATCTGCTAATGCGAATGCAAGTCCTGTTGTAATTGCATATACAACATATAATACTGGAGCAATAAACATGAACATGAATTCAATTGGTTCTGTTACACCTGTTAAGAATACTGCTAATGCTGCTGATAAGAACATTGGTTTATATTTTGCACGTTTTTCTTTATCAACATTACGGAACATCGCGAAAGCAATACCCATTAATGCTGCTGTTGAACCGATAACTTGTCCAGCTTTGAAACGAGCTGGTACAACATTATTTAATAGATCGTTATATGCTTTTGTATCTCCATTTGCTAATAAGTTATTTAAATCTGTAATCCATGCAAGCCATAAAGGATCTTGTCCTGCTACAACTTGTCCAATTTTCGAACCAGTTAACATCGTATATGTTCCACCTAGCTCAGTATAGTTCATCGGAATTGTTAACATATGGTGTAAACCGAATGGTAATAGTAAACGTTCTAACGTTCCATATACAAATGGTGCAACAATTGGTGCACTATCTTTTGAAGCTGCAATCCAGCGACCAAATTCATTTAATCCACTTTGGATGAATGGCCATAAAAGTGATAATACAATTGCAGTTACTGTAGACCAAACAATTACAACGAATGGTACGAATCGTTTTCCGTTAAAGAATGCTAATGCTTGTGGCAGTTTGTTATAGTTATAATATTTGTTATATAAAGTAGCTCCTAAGAAACCTGTGATAATCCCTACGAAAACCCCCATGTTTAATGCTGGTGCACCAAGTACAGAAGTAAAGTAATCTTTTACAATTAAGTCCCCTGCTAATACTGAAGAAACTTTCGCTTTTGAATCCGCTAACATTTCAGCGTTTACGCCAAATATAGCTCCTGTAATTCTGTTTGTTAAGACGAATGCTAATAGCGCTGCAAATGCACCACCTGCGCGATCTTTCGCCCAAGATCCCCCAATTGCTACTGCGAATAAGATGTGTAGATTAGTAATAATTGCCCAACCGATGTCTTCCATTACGCGAGCGATTGTATGAACTGCGTTAATATCCCCAGCAGACATTCCAATTAACTTACCGATAGAAATCATTAAACCAGCTGCTGGCATTACAGCTACAACAACTAATAACGCTTTCCCGAACTTTTGCCAAAAATCAAAAGACGTAATTTTCATCTGTTCTTCCTCCCCTTTATTTATAACAACATAATGATTTAAATTATAATTTCTGTTCCCTTTATGAAAACGATTCCTCATTTTAATTTGTTTTTATCCTTTACGCAACCGTTTTCATAAATCTATTTTAATAAAAGCGTTTTCACTTTGCAATAGAAATTTATTTTTTTTCATAAAAAAAGATGCTCTAGGAGCATCCTTTTTTATTATGAAATGCGATAAACCCTTGTTTCATAGGGCTTTAACGTGATTGTAGTTACTGGTTCATGTTCCGCAACTTCGTAGTTATTTAAAAGCAAACGTTTGCGTTCTAGTGCGAATGAACCCTCATTATATACAGCTTCCTCTTTTGAGATATTACTAATTACAACGATTTTTTCATCGCTTAATGTACGAGTATATGCATAAATTTGCGGATCATCTTCTAAAAGTAAATCGTACGTACCGTAATTCAGTACATCGTGCTCTTTTTTCAAGGCAATCATTTTCTTATAGAAATTGAAAATAGAGTTTTCTTCATTTTTCTGCTTTTCAACATTAATCTCTTTGTAGTTTTGATTTATACTAAACCAAGGTGCACCTGTTGTGAAGCCAGCATTCATCTCATCGTTCCACTGCATAGGTGTACGTGAATTATCGCGGCAAGAAGCCCATATAATTTCCATCATATCTTGATGTGATACGCCCTCTGCAATTTTCTCACGATATAAATTTTTAGTTGCAACATCATCGTAATCTTCAACTTTTGGTAATTGGACATTTGTCATCCCAATTTCTTGCCCTTGATAAATAAACGGTGTACCATGCATAAAGAAGTACATTGCGCCTAGAGCCGTTGCACTTTCACGCCAATATTGTTTATCATCCCCCCAAGTTGAAACGATACGTGGTTTATCGTGATTCTCAATATATAAAGCATTCCACCCTTTATTTTCTAACCCTTTTTGCCATTTCGTTAATACCTTTTTCAGTCCTACAACATCAAGGTCTTTCTTCTTTTCAGCATCCCATAAGCTTAAATGTTCGAATTGGAATACCATATTGAACTTACCTTGCTCTTCTCCAACCCAAAGCTCAGCATCTTCAATCTTAACGCCATTTGCTTCACCAACAGTCATAATATCGTACTTAGAAAATGTATTTTCTTTTAACTCTTCTAATAACGGTTGAATACCATCCACATTCATATGTTTATCAAAAGATGGCACATACTTTAGTTCTTTTGGATTTGGCATATCTTTAAAGCCGTCTTCTTTTTTTATATGACTGATCGCATCCACACGGAAACCATCAATTCCTTTATCAAGCCACCAATTAACTGTGTCGTATAACACTTCGCGAACTTCTTTATTCTCCCAGTTTAAATCTGGTTGTTTACGCGAGAATAAGTGTAAATAATATTGTCCTGTTACTTCATCATATTCCCATGCCGAACCATTAAAAATACTTTCCCAGTTGTTTGGTTCCGCATCATCTTTACCATCATGCCAAATATACCAATCACGCTTCGGATTGTCTTTAGATGAACGAGACTCAATAAACCATGGATGTTCATCACTTGTATGATTAATAACTAAATCAATAATAAGCTTCATATCACGTTTATGAACTTCATCTAGTAAAGCATCAAAGTCTTCCATCGTACCAAACTCATCCATAATATCTTGATAATCACTAATGTCATAACCATTATCATCATTAGGTGACTTATACATTGGACAAATCCAAATTACATCTATTCCTAAATCTTTTAAATAATCCAGTTTCGCAATAATACCTTGTAAATCTCCAATACCATCGCCATTTGAATCCATAAAGCTACGTGGATAAATTTGATAAGCAACCGCTTCTTTCCACCATGTCTTATTCATAGTCATTCTCTCCTTTTGCATCTCATCATAATTTTATGCAAACGTTTTCGTAACACTATCATAACAAAATATGAATAGTTTGCAACTGTTTTCATTGAACTCTATGTAGTTTCTTTATTCTTATGCTTTATTTATTTCTCACAAAGGCAAATCTCATTCCTCAACTGCTCTTGTCCACGCACGTGAACGTCGTATACCATTTCGGTTAAGAAGCTTACATCATAGTTACGAAAATTTTTCTCTTTTGTATCCCACCTTTTCATACGTAAAAAGGGGATAAAATAAAAAATCATCCAATATGCCATTGCCTCGTAGCATGTCGGATGATTCAAGTTGATTTTCTATATCGTTTCAAATTATTGCTCCTACTCATAAACTTTTACTTACAGATTAATTTTATTTCGTATCATTTTCATGCAATGAATGTATTTTAATATTTGGAACTTCATCTTTTTCAATACCGCTACTATAAACAACAGGAATTTGAAATTCGACTTGCTTTGTCTCATGTTTTTGTAAATAGATTGGATTTGGTACTGGATAACTTTTTGAATCCTCATATAAAACAACTTTTAATGCTTGTGAATGATTACGATAATTTTTTAAAGTAACAATGCACTTTCGTTCGATATCCTCTCCATTTTTCTCCATTCTACACTGGCTATCATCTTTTTTATATTCTATTGCTTCTAAGCCTGTTTTTCCTGCGTAGTACCATGTTTTATTCAATGTCTGGAGGATGTTATTTAAAATAAACGGCATCATTAAAATCAAAATACTAATACCTACTACTTTTATCTTATTCATTTTTCTAAATGTACTAGGCTCCTTTTTTCCTAGCCATTTTAAAAATAATATAAATGCAATTACATGTAGTAAGAAAGAAACAATCAATATATTTGAAACTTTGTAATTCATATAAATATCCGTATGTATCGGAACCTTATAGAGACTAAATAGCTTTTCCCCTATTAATTCATTATCATTTGGAATTTTTAATAATAATAAAACCCCTATACTGTAAAAAATAGCTACTAATCGATCATACTCAATGCGAATCATTCCTTCTCCCCTTCACTTTGTTTTTATTATCGATTTTAGCCATTATTACTATACTATACAATCTTTTTATAGAGGATAACGTAAAAAAGTTCCTTATAAATATATAAAGAACCTTATTAATATACAATATGAATTAAAAAATCAATCTACAATTTTCACATAGAGATTTCCTCAAAATATGTTGGATTATGTATTGTAATTTTTTTATCTAGAATTGTAACAATACTATCATTTTTTAATTGTTTTAATACGCTACTAACCGTCTCTCGAGACGTACCAGATATTTTCGATATTTCAATTGTTGTAAGTGGGCAGGAAATTACAATCGTTTCGCCACTCTGTTCTCCTAAATCCTGCATTAAATAATTTAATGTTTGAATGACCCGATCTTGTGCATTAGGAATTGTAATATTTTGTACTCGATTTTCGTTTAGCTTTAATATCGATGATAATTGCTGAACAACATACATTAATTGTGTCCTACTAGATTTCACCATATCTTCAAAAATTACTGTCGGAATATAATAGACCTCTACATCTGTCATCGCTTCTGCCGTATAGTTATATCCTCTGTCTGTAAACATACCACCATAAGGAAAAATAGAATACCTCTTTACATAGTCATCATATAATAAATTCCCACTTTGATTTACCCGCTCTAACTTTACAAATCCATTTAACATGAAGTAAATTCTTTCTCTTGAATCCCCTTCTAAAAATAAAAATTGACCCTTTTTATAAGTTCGCCAATAGACAAACTCCGTCAAACCTTTCAATTTCTTTTCTGTTAAATGAGCAAATAATTCAAACTGCTTTAAGTCTTTAACTACGTTGCGTCTATTCATAAAATTCCCTCTCTCTTGCTGTATGTTGGATCGAAAAATCAAGAAAGCGTATTCAAGTTGAATTTTATCATAATTAACTTATATATTTGGATTTCATCATGAAAACTTTATGAACAATGAGTACAAAAAATATTAATAAATAAAAAGAATGAAGTTACTAACTTCATTCTTTTTACTAATAAGTAGCGTACATAATTACTTAAACATACATGCATACATTCTGTTTTGAAATAATAGTACCAGCTTTTTCTTCTAATGCTTCATATACTTTTTCTAAAGACGTAATAATTGTTTTTCGTTCTGGATTTGTATTAACAAAATTGATAGCAGCTTCAATTTTTGGAAGCATACTTCCCGCAGCAAATTGCTGTTCCTCAATGTATTCTTCTAATTGATTCACTGTGACATGCTCTAATTTTTTTTGATTCGGTTGATTATAATTTACATACACATGATCAACTGCAGTTAAAATAACGAGCGTATCGGCATCTACTAATTCTGCTAATTTCTGCGCAGCGAAATCTTTATCGATAACCGCTTCAGTTCCTTTTAGTCCTTCTTCAGAATCAATTACTGGAATTCCACCACCACCAACAGCTATCACTATATTTCCATCTTCCACCAAAGAATTAATCACTTTATGTTCATGAATACTTACAGGCTTCGGTGATGGAACAACACGTCTCCACCCTCTACCCGCATCTTCTTTAAACACTGCTTTTGTTTCTTCCATTAATCTTCTGGCCTCTTCTTCTGTATAAAAAGGACCGATTGGTTTAGTTGGATTTTTAAATGCCTCATCTTTTTTATCCACAACAACGCGTGTTATAACCGTTGCTACATCTTTTTTTATATTCCGTTTTTTCAATGCCTTTTCAATCGCATTTTCCATCCAATATCCAATCATTCCTTGGCTCATTGCCCCACAAGTATCTAATGGCATTGCAGGTGTCTTTTCCGTTTCTGCAGCTTTTTGCTGCAATAAAATATTCCCCACTTGTGGGCCATTTCCATGTGCAATTACTATATCTACATCATTTTCCATTATTTTTACAAGTTGTTCCGCCGTTTTTTCCAACGCTTCTTGCTGCGCTCCCGCAGTAGCTTTTCCAGACTGTATCGCATTTCCCCCTAGTGCAACTACAATTTTTCTTCGTGCCATATTTCAGCCCTCCAGTTTATTTCGTTTTCACAGAGCTTTATAAAGTAATGCTGCCTGTAATTAATCCATAAATCGCAAAAAATGCTAAAGCACCAATTGCTACGGATGACGCTAATTCCACTCGAGTAAATATTCGCTTCGAACTCTTTTGCTTTTGAACATTGTAAAAAATAAAAATACCTGGCGCATATAAAGTCATTGTTAATAATAGATACTCTAAACCAGCTGCATAAACTAACCAAACGCCATAAATACTTGCTATCAAGCCAATTACTATATTTTTATTTCGATCTACTTCCTCAGACTTTAAGCTATGCTTCAGTTGATAAAATGCTGAAAAAGCATATGGAATTAAAATAGCTGAAGATGCTAAAGAGAATGCAAAGTTATACGCCTGATCAGAAACGACGAATGTTAACAAGAACATTTGAATTAAACCATTTGTGATCCATAATGAATTTACTGGAGCTTTATTTTTATTTTCTTTTGCGAACCATTTTGGAAATACTCCATCTTTAGCCGCTAAATATGGAATTTCAGAAGCGAGCAAAGTCCAACCTAACCAAGCACCTAATACAGAGATGACTAAACCTAAATTAATAAAGATAGCACCCCATTTTCCAACAACACTTTCAAATAAATAAGCCATAGCCGGATTTTTCAAACCAGCAATATCTGCTTGCTGCATAAGTCCAAGAGACAATAATGTGATTAAAATGTAAATGATGAGTGTACCAATTAAGCCAATAACCGTTGCTTTCCCTACATCACTTCTATTTTTTGCCCGACTGGATAAAACAACAGCACCTTCTACCCCAATAAATACCCATAAAGTTACAAGCATTGTACTTTTAACTTGACTGCCAACTGCTCCCCATGAAAAAGAACCAGTTTGCCCCCAAAATCCATCTAAAAACATATCAATATGAAACGTGAAGATTCCTATGACAATAAATACAAATACAGGTACTAATTTTGCGATTGTAGTTACTAAATTCACAAGTGCTGCTGATTGAACTCCACGTAAAATTAACATGTGAACACACCATAATAATATGCTCGCACCAACAATGGACGCTACATTTTGCCCGCCTTCAAAGATCGGGAAGAAATACCCTAATGAAGAAAACAATAATGTGCCGTAAGCTACATTCCCAAGCCAAGCAGATAGCCAGTATCCCCACGCACTATTAAACCCCATAAAATTACCAAAACCTGCTTTTGCATAGCTAAAAATACCACCATCTAAATCTGGCCGTTTTACAGTTAGATTTTGAAAAGATAATCCAAGTGCAATCATCCCAATTCCTGTTATAACCCAGCCAATAATAATGGCTCCAGCTCCAGCACCTTTTGCCATATCACTCGCTAAATTAAAGGCTCCACCGCCAATCATAGACCCCACTACAAGAGCCGTTAATGTAAACAACCCTAGTTTCTTATCTTCACCCATTCCACTCACCTCTCTTTAATTGCAATAACAATACAAAAGCAATAGTGAATGATAGTGTCTAAAGGAGGAGAAAGAAGAAAGGAAGACTCCCTTTCTTCTTTACTCCATGTTTCCTAAAGTAGCTGCCATAACCGCTTTAATTGTATGCATTCTATTTTCAGCTTGATCAAATACTTTTGAATGTTTACTGCGGAATACTTCGTCAGTTACCTCCATTTCTTTCAACCCATATTTCTCATAAACTTCTTCGCCATACATTGTTTCGACATCATGAAATGCAGGTAAACAATGTAAGAAAATCACGTTTTCATTCCCTGTTTCTTTAATCATTTTCATATTTACTTGATAAGGTTTCAATAACTCGACACGTTCAGCAAATTTTTCTTCTTCTCCCATAGACACCCATACATCTGTATAAATTACATCTGCATTCGCAACAGCTTCTTCCACATTACTTGTTATCATTACCTGTTCATTATATTTTTTTGCTAAATCTATTACTTCTTGTGCAGGCCATAAAGTTTCCGGTGTACAAATACGTACATCCATTCCAACGATTGCGCCACCAACTAGTAAGCTATTAGCAACATTATTTCGTCCATCTCCAACGTAAACGAGCTTCACATTTTTCAATTTCCCTACATGTTCTCTAATTGTTAATAAATCTGCTAGTGTTTGTGTTGGATGCCACATATCTGTTAATCCATTCCAAACCGGCACACCAGAATTTTGTGCTAAAGATTCTACAGTTTCATGATTAAATCCACGAAACTCAATTCCGTCAAACATACGCCCTAATACTTTTGCTGTATCCTCTACAGATTCTTTTTTCCCAAGCTGAATATCACCTTTCCCTAAATATTCAGGATTCGCTCCTAAATCTGTACATGCTACTGTAAATGCACAACGCGTACGAGTGGAAGTTTTTTCAAATAAGAGTGCCACATTTTTACCTTCTAAATAATGATGCGGGATACCATTTTTCTTTTTCTCTTTTAATTCTGCTGCCAAATCTAGAAAATATAACAATTCTTCTTGTGTAAAATCTTTTTCTGCTAGAAAGCTTCTTCCTTTTAAATTTGGTCTAGTCATTAACATACTTCATCCCTACTTTCTCCGTTATTTATACTAAATATCTTTACGAACAATTGGCATACTCATGCAACGTGGACCCCCACGACCACGAGATAATTCCGAACTTAGCACCTCAATCACTTCTATACCGTGTTCCCGTAATAACGTATTAGATACATAGTTGCGATCATATGTAACAACTACACCTGGCGCGATTGCTAATGTATTCGAGCCATCATTCCATTGTTCACGAGCAGAAGCAATTACATCTCCTCCTCCACATGGAATAAGAACTAATTCACTTAAGCCTAATACTTCTTTTAATGTTTCCATTAAAGAAGTACGATGTGTAATTTTGAGGGTTTCCTCATCTGGTCCTTTTTCTAAAATATAAATATTCATATTCCCTTTTGGCCCTTGAATAGCTGGATGAATTGTAAACTTGTCATAATCAACCATTGTAAATACTGTATCTAAATGCATAAATGCCCGGCATTTTGGAATTTCTATTGCTAACACTTTCTTAATTTTATTTTGTCGACTAAAGAGATTTTTGGCTAAACGTTCAATTGCTTTAGCTGAAGTACGAGCAGATACTCCAATCGCAATTGTTTCTTCATTTAAAATTAGCTCGTCGCCACCTTCAATTGGAAATTTATAATCACGATCTAACCAGATTGGTACATTATGTTTTACAAATCTTGGATGATATTTAATGATGTACTCCATGAATAATGATTCACGTCTACGCGCTGGTTCTCTCATCTTATTTATCGTTAAGCCATCGCCCACACTAGCTGCTGGATCACGAGTAAAATATAAATTAGGCATTGGATCTAAGTAAAACGGATAGTGATCTTCCATTAATTCATATAAATGTGTCTTCTTACTTGTTTCAATTTCGTTTTTCCGTACACCACCCATAATTTTTTGAATTAATTCTTCATTTGAAAAGGAAAGTAAATATTCTTTTAAAGTTTGATGTGCAACATTTACGTCGGCCTGTCCTTCTTTTAAAATACGATCAACAAATTCTTCTCGAAGTTTTTTATCTACTAACGCCTCAGCGGCTAGTTTTTCTAAATAAAGAACTTCAACACCCCGATTGCGTAACGTTTGTGCAAAATAATCATGCTCTTTTTGAATAATTGGTAAGTATGGAATATCGTCAAATAATAATTGCTGCAAATAATCTGGTGTTAAGTTTTCCACTTCTTTACCAGGTCGTTTTAATAAAACCGTTTGTAACTCCCCAATTTCTGAAGTAACATGTATCGGATGCTTCATTTGTTGTACCTCCTTTTAAATATGTTTGATGTCTTACAAGTACATAATAAATGCTACACGCTTTCACCTTTGTGAAATCATCCACATTATCATTGTGAAATATTAAACAAGTTATTTTTTTAAAATCATATTAATTTGTATTTTTATAATAATCCATCCCGATTTTTTAATAAAAAATACATATATTACGCATATATGTTGAATATTTAACTTCCGTATTTACACAAAAATCCTGTTTTTAATAAAAATTAAAAACAGGATTTTGCATCTAAAGAATTAAATTTAATCTTTCTTCTAAAACCTCCCTATCTGATTTCGACTGAGAAATTATAAGGCATGTATCATTTCCACATATACATCCTATTTTTTCTTTCCAATCTAACTCATCAAACAAAACACCAATAACATGTGCATTTCCAGGTAATGTTTTAATAACCATTAATTGATCTACACAATCGATTTTCACAACAACCTCTCGTAATTTTTTCTTTAACTTTATATCAGTTTGTAAATGCTCTTCTGAGAAAATTTTATATATCATCAATCCTTCTTGAGAAGGTACCTTCGTTAAGTTTAACTCACGAATATCTCGAGAAACCGTAGCTTGTGTTACTAATACATCCTTTTTTGCTAACAATTCTACTAATCTTTCTTGTTTCTCTATTTCATACTCTTTTACAAATTGTTTAATTAATCGTTGTCTTTTTTCTTTTTTCATAAAAGACACCCCTTTTAATATTATAGCTCGCTATAATTTTCATCCGAAAGGGACAGAAAAGAATGTTGCGGAAACGTTCATAGTTTATATCTTTTAACTATAGATATTAAATCTAGCTAAAAAAGAGAAGAACAGTATTCTGTTCTTCTCTTTTACATTGAAAATCGTTCAATTGTTTGTTTCAAGTTCTCTGCTTGTTGCTCTAAATCCTTTAATAATTGATCAATTACTACCATATTTTTAGATTGTTGCAACGTCACACGCGCCACTTCTTGTGAACCAGCTGATGTTTCCTCAGCAATTGCTGCTACAGCCTTCGTCTGTGCACCTGTTTGATGAATGTGACTCACTTGTTCATTCATATAGCTACTAATTTGCTTCGTTGCATCCGCTACTTCCATAACACTTGATGACATTTCTTTTAAAATTAATTCGGTAGCTTCCCCACGTTTCGCCTCTTCTTTAGCTATTTTCACTTGTTCTGTCATTTTCGTTGCAACTTGTTGCACTTCCTCTTGCATATTTCGTAATAACTGCGATATATTTCTTGCAGAATGGTCACTTTCATCTGCAAGTTTACGTACTTCTTCAGCTACAACGGCAAAGCCCCGTCCATGCTCTCCAGCACGAGCAGCCTCAATAGAAGCATTAAGTGCTAATAAATTCGTTTGGCTAGCAATCTCACTCACAACAGATACAATGTGTTCTACTTGTTTCATTCTTTCCTCTAACTTCTGTACATTTTGCATTGAATCTTCATTTTCTTTCGCCAATGTTTGAATACCATGAATTAAAGACGTAAAGACACGAGTACTATGCCCCAAAGCTTGAACCATTTCTGAAGACAACTCATCAGATTGTTTCGCTTTCTCTTCTACTTCACTTGCAATAGAAGTTGTGGTATCAACAGCAGAAACAATTGCCTGAATGGACGCCGCTGATTGCTCAGCTCCAGAAGAAATCTCTGCAAGTGTTTCAGAAACACCTTGTGCTTGTTTCGTTGCTTCGCCTGTTTGTTTTCTAATTTGCTGTACTTGATTATTTGTATACGAAAATGTTGTATCAATATTTTTTACCATGCCCCTTAAGTTCCCTAGCATCATATTAAATGCAACACTTAAAGATTTAATTTCATCATCAGTCTTTGGTAATGGAACATCTTCACGAATATCTCCTTCAGCTGCTTTTCTCGCCGCCTCCTCTAACTTTCGAAGCGGTTTAATTAAAAATACCGCTGCTCCATATGCTAAAATTCCAGACCATACTACCCCTAATAACATAACGATAATATTATATGCAGTTTGACTTACATAACTTTGAAAATAATCATATATCACATAAATAAAAAATATACTTGTTGAATATGTAATTAAAGCTAAAACTGTAGTGAATAGCATAAGTTGTGTACGTAAGCCAAAGGAAAATGCCTTCCTTTCTTTTTCCATCTCTTCTTTCCCCCTTTTTATAAGTAATATAAGTACTACCTATATATTATTATCCATATTTTCCTTATAGAAGGATATAGGGATTTAAAAAATTATTATTTCCTTGAATATCAAATCCACTAAAAAAAATAAAGGATTCTGACAATTTGTGACTAATAACAGAAATAAGGGGCAACATTTGTAAAATATATTTTTGACTGGGGGTTTTGTATGATTCAGGTTCGAAATCTAGTAAAATCATTTGGCTCACTTGACGTTTTAAAAGGAATTGATTTAGAAGTACAAGAAAAAGAAGTTGTCGTTTTAATTGGTGCCAGTGGTTCCGGTAAAAGTACATTACTTCGCTGTCTTAACTTTTTAGAAATGTACGATGAAGGTGAAATTCACTTACAAGGGGAACGAATTGATCCAAAGCATTCAAATTTAAACAAAGTCCGCGAAAATGTCGGTATGGTTTTTCAGCACTTTAACCTCTTTCCTCATATGACCTCACTAGAAAACATCATAGAAGCACCTATTCATGTAAAAAAATTAGAAGCAGCAAATGCAAAAGAAATCGGAAATCAGCTTCTGCAAAAAGTCGGCCTACAAGATAAAGCAGATGTAACGCCCCATCTCCTATCAGGTGGTCAAAAACAGCGTATTGCTATTGCACGAGCTCTTGCTATGAATCCTAAAATTATGCTATTTGATGAACCTACCTCAGCTTTAGACCCTGAACTTGTTGGAGAAGTATTGCAAGTTATGAAAGAACTTGCTGAAGAAGGAATGACCATGGTTATTGTTACTCATGAAATGAATTTCGCAAGAGATGTAGCTGATCGCGTCATTTTTATGGATGATGGAAAAATTGTAGAAGATGCTCCGCCAGCACAATTCTTTTCAGCTCCATCACATGAACGAGCGAAACAATTTTTACGTAACGTTTTATAATATAACTTCTGTTTCAAACGAAAAGAAATACATTCATACGGTGCACAACTAATCATCTAAATAAAATATTTCAATAACATACTAAAAACCATCCGTATGATTAATATATAGGAGGGGTTTTATGAAAAGAAAACTATTAACCATTGTTGCGAGTATTACATTATGCACATCCTTTATACTAGGAGCCTGTAGTAAGGAAAGTGCTACTACTTCTTCAAATGGTGAAAAAGAATTTCGTTATGCGATGAGTGGCTTATATAAACCTTTTAACTATAAAGAAAATGACGGAAAACTTGTCGGTTTTGATGTAGAACTAGGTGAAGCACTTGCGAAAAAAATGAATATGAAACCAACCCCTATTACAAATCCATGGGAAACGCTAATCCAAGGTCTCAAAGCGAAAAAGTATGATGTAATACTAGGCAGTATGGCAATTACAGAAGAACGCTTAAAAGCTGTTAATTTCTCAAATCCTTATTATCGTTCTGGTGCCCAAATTTTTGTAGCTAAAAAGAATACATCTATCTCTTCTCCCGAAGATTTAAAGGGTAAGAAAATTGGTGTTGTAAAAGCTAGTACCTTTAAAGACCTCGTTGCAAAATATACAGATCAAATTACAGAATACGATAGCGATATTACTGCACTTATGGACTTAGAGCCTGGACGTATCGACGCAGTAATTACAGATCAAATGGTTGGTTTACGCATGATCAAAGAAGGTAAATCAAATATAAAAGAAGCTGGAAAACCACTAAACCTTGATGAAATGGGAATTGCTATTCGTAAAGATGATAAAGAAATGGTCGAGAAAGTAAATAAAGCTTTAGATGAAATTATTAAAGATGGTACGTATGAAAAGATCAGTAAAAAATGGTTTGGGCGTAATATTCTTGGTGAAGAGGAAAAAACGAAGTAATTTAGCCCTTCAAAGTTTCCATAAATCATGCCCCACTTTGTGTGGGGCATTTCATTCTCTACTAAAATCTATACAATATGAGGTGAAACGCATGTTTGAAATTTTTATCTCTACCTATCCCACACTCTTAAAAGCTACTATTGTCACATTACAATTAACACTAACATCCCTATTACTCGGTTCACTAATTGGATTACTATTCGCTTTCTTTCGAATCTCTAACAATAAAGTTTTAAATAGTATTGCTCACGTATATATCGCCATTATTCGTGGTACACCTTTAATTGTTCAAATCGCCATTCTCTATTTTGGGATTACATCCGTTGTTGTTTTTACTCCTTTTTGGGCAGGAGCCATTGCTTTAGCAATCCATAACGGTGCATATATTACTGAAATTTTTCGCGGCTCTATCCAATCTGTCGATCGTGGACAAATGGAAGCTGCTCGCTCTCTAGGGATGCCGTATTCTTTAGCAATGCGACGTATTGTATTACCGCAAGCATTTCGTCAATCTATTCCTCCTTTAGGAAATCAATTTATTATTGGATTAAAAGATTCTTCACTTGTTGCTTACGTAGGATTGTCCGAATTATGGGGGTCAGGTTTATCAATCGCTGCAGGGAACTTCCAACAATTAGATACATATATAATCGTTGGTTTATATTATCTCGTGCTCGTTCTCCTATTCACTTACCTTGTTAACCTTTTAGAAAAACGACTACAAAGAAAAGAAACTAACTCCGTCCAAGTCCATACAAAGAACAAAAAGGAAGTTTCTTTATAAGAAAAAGCAAGCCTGAGATGGCTTGCTTTTTCACTGCAACATATATCAATTTTTACTGATTTACTTTTTTAATACTCTCTTCTTCCTCTATATGTTCCTCACGATATGAAATATTATGAGGATCTAGTCCATTTCCTAAAGAACCATAGAAATGCTCTCTATGCGGATCCACTAATTCACTTCCTTGATAATACACACGTGGTGTATTCCATAGCGCTGCCAAAGCCTTTGTCATCGGCATCTCATGATAGCGTTCCGGCCACATTTCTTTAATTTTCTCTTTTACTAACGGGTAGTATTTAGAGCTCATAGCAGGGAACAAATGATGTTCTGTATGATATGAGAAATTGAAATGTAAAACGTCTACCCAGCGCGGCACTGTTACTGACAAACAGTTTGCTAACGGATCATTTACTGGAACAATTGGATTTAAGCGGTGATTTGTTGCGATATATGCCATTACAATAAAGTTAGCAATTAACAACGGAATGACATATGCAAATAACCATTTTCCAGGTCCCATAATAAACAATAAACTAATCCAAACTGTCCAAGGCAAAAGAAGTTGAAGCCATACAGATTTTTGATTGGATGACTTGAACTCTTTTATAAAATGAAAGAACATTCGAGTCGAATGCAATGTAAATTGAATGGTTAGTGACAGAAAACTAAAGAATGAACGTACATGAAGAGGCATGCGATATACCCAGCTCAAAAACTTACTCTTTTTAAGCTTCTCAAGTGTAGGCCATGCATCTGGATCATTCTCTTCATGTTGTGTATGAACATGATGCGTTGCATTATGCCACTTTCTCCAAAGCTTTGGCCCTGTTGATAATGGCATAAATGCAATCGCGCCTAAGAAGTCACGAAGCCATGCCTTTCTTACAACAGTTCCATGTAAAATTTCATGCCCTAAAAATCCTAGTGAAGCAAAACATAATCCAAGAACAATCGCAATTCCTAGATTCGCCCACACATTCAATTCAAATACACCAATCGATATTAACCCCGCCAATGCCACAAGGAAATAAGCCAGTCCACCAAATAAACGAGTAGGCACTGGTTTAAATGCTTTTTTCGGCAAATGTGGTGATACACGTGCTGCATACCACCCAAACGTATGAAGCTCCTTCATCCTTTTGCTCCTTTCTTATGCCGCGCCTTGCGCAACTTACATATATCAGTTCTTGCTTCCAGATTGATTTTACTAGGTGATTAAAAAGCATCTATTATAAGGAAAATATACTCACTCTATCGTCACTTATTTTTCGCTTTTATTATCAATGAAAAACATTTATCTTTTTACTCTCTATCAACCTTTCCACATGATGAATCATATCAATAGAATTTCCACATTGTCAACAACTTTTATGACCTAGTAATAAAAGTTGATTATATTTTTATAATTATACTTTATTCCACTAAAGAAAAAACATAGATTTTATAAGGTTTCATTCATTATACATATACGTACTTTGCCATGCTATAGACTCTATCTTATTCAAGAACTCTCTGTTTAAACAACAAATATACTCATCTAAATCTAGCTTTACACAACTCCTATCTCTTCATACCGATAACGCCCAATAATTATATTAAAATAATTTTATCTTTCTTTTAAATAAAGTGAAACTTTAATCAGTGGGGGGCTTCATCTCCCACTGATTATTAGCCCTCACCAATCGGACTTTAATGGGTAGCCTGCCCCCCACCTAACTTCTTCACTCTCGCTGAATTTTGAGGTGGGGGTCTTACTACCCATTAAAGTGGGATAAAAATAGCCTACCTCTAAAACAACACACATGAATTTCATATCATATGGAAATATTAAAAGGAAAATTGTTCTAAATCAGGAGGTTTCCTTAATGACAAGCGATACGTTTCCACAATTCCCATCATCTTATTGGATTGAATCTACCCAAATCCCAACTTTTCCCCCTTTATCTGAAAATATAAAGACAAAAGTTGCTGTTATCGGTGCTGGTATTACAGGTATTACTACTGCCTATTTACTTGCAAAAGAAGGCATCGATGTTGTGTTAATTGATTCTGGGCTTATTTTAAACGGGACGACTGGGCATACAACAGCAAAGGTAACAGCTCAACATGATTTAATTTATGATGAATTCATAAATCATTTCGGTTTGGCAAAAGCCAGGCTTTACTATGAAGCAAATAATCATGCTCTACAATTTATTAATGAAACTGTGCAAACATATAAAATCGACTGTAATTTCTCAAATGAAGATTCATATTTATATACAACTACCGATAAGGGATTAAGAAATTTATCGAAAGAATATGAAGCCTATCAAAAATTAAATATACCTTGTGACTATGTTCAATCTCTATCGATTCCAATTCCAGTACAATCTGCACTTGTCATGAAAAATCAAGCACAATTCCATCCCCTTCTTTATTTGAAAACACTTTTAGAAAAGTTTGTGGAGTTGGGCGGAAAAGTTTATGAACAAACTACAGCTATTGATGTAGAAAAGGGTGATTATCCACAAGTCATTACAAAAGGCGGACATCGCATCACTTGTGAATATATTGTCTCTTGTTCACATTTTCCTTTTTATGATGCGAATAGCTTTTTCTTTACGCGAATGTACGCAGAACGCTCTTATGCTCTTGCTATTAAAGCAAAAACAGATTATCCAGGTGGCATGTATTTAAGTATTGATGACCCAAAACGCTCCTTACGTTACACAACAAACAATGGGGAAAAATTAATTTTAATTGGCGGAGAAAGTCATAAAACAGGACAAGGAATAAACACGATGCTTCATTACGAAGCACTTTATTCTTTTGCGGAAGCAACGTTTGGAATAGATGAAGTTCCTTATAGATGGTCAACACAAGATTTAATCACGCTAGATAAGCTCCCTTATATTGGACATATTAACGAGAGCAATCCAAATATATTTGTTGCAACTGGATATCGTAAATGGGGAATGACAACTGGAACTGCTGCCGCTCATTTACTGAAGGATTCCATTCTAAAAGTAGACAGTCCATATAAAGAACTGTATGCACCATCACGCTTCCATGCAAATCCAGATATAAAAACGTTCCTCTCCCAAAACCTTGATGTTGCGAAACATTTAATTGAAGGAAAGATTGAAACTGTATTACGTAAACCAGAAGACCTCGAAGTTGGTGAAGGATCTGTCGTACATGTTAACGGGAAACGAGCAGGTGCTTATAAGGACAAAGATGGAAAATTACATATTGTCGATACAACTTGTACACATCTCGGCTGCGAAGTTGAATGGAATAATGGAGATTGTACTTGGGACTGTCCTTGCCACGGTTCACGCTTTTCAATTGAGGGAGATGTTATTGAAGGTCCGGCAGATCAACCGTTAAAACGAGTTGATAATGAGTAAATAAATAAAGAAGTTCAACAGGATTTCTGTTGAACTTCTTTATTTGTTATAAAACCTTTTCATATAAATCCCGATACAAGAAGGAAAATATTAACACCAAATAAAATAATATACTCAGCTACAAATTAAAAGGGGTGAATACTATGCAACCTTCAGCTCCACCTCATCTAGAACCTACAAAAACTATCTTTTCAAACTCTATTACAAAACTTGTTGTTTTTATTTGTTGGCTAGCCATTCTAGCTGACGGCTATGATTTAGGTATTTACGGTGCCGTTCTGCCAAAGCTCCTAGAAGATAAGAGCTGGGCACTTTCACCAGCTCACGCTGGTACAATTGCAAGCTATGCTTTATTTGGAATGTTTATTGGCGCTATTCTAGTTGGAACCATTACAGATCTAATCGGTCGAAAATGGACGCTTATATGCTGTTTAGCACTTTTTTCTATTACAATGGGCCTAGCTGCTATCGCTCCTTCTCCTGAATTATTTGGGATATGGCGATTTATTGGAGGGATCGGATTAGGGGGTGTTATTCCAACAGCTTCCGCACTTACTGTTGAATATTCACCAAAAAAGCGACAATCTTTTATTTACGCTCTTATGTTTACTGGCTATCCTTTAGGTATCGTGTTAGGCGCTATTTTGTCCATGTTTATGTTAGAAGACTTCGGATGGAGAATTATGTTTGGCATCGGAATGATTCCACTACTCCTCATTCCTTTCATTATTCGTTATTTACCTGAATCCATTCAATTTTTGTTATCACGTAACCGCCAAGAAGAAGTGGATAAAATTCTTAATCGTTTTCAAATTGAATTCCATGCAAAAGAGAAAACTCATCAACCCCCATCTAATATACGAAAGAAAAATGGATTTCTTACTTTATTCTCAAAAGAATACATAAAAGCAACGCTGCTTTTTTGGATCACTTATATAATGGGGATGTTTTTAATATACGGTTTAAATACTTGGTTGCCTCAGATGATGCGACAGGCAGGATATCCTCTTGGATCTAGTTTATCATTTCTACTTATGCTAAATATTACCGCCGCTATCGGTGCATTATTTGCTGGAGCAATCGCAGATCGTATAGGAGCCAAAATTGTTATTAGCATCTCCTATCTTCTGGCAGCTGTATGTATTGGACTATTAACAATTAAACCATCTGTTACAATCATTTATCTTTTAATTGGTCTTGCTGGAATTGGATCGGTCGGTATTACTCAAATATTAAATGCATATGTGACACAATACTTCCCATCCCATATCCGAGCTACTTCCTTAGGCTGGGGACTTGGACTTGGCCGAGTTGGTGCGATTGCTGGCCCTATTCTTGTCGGTATTATTATGACAATGCAATATGACTTAGTATGGAATTTTTACTTATTCTCATTTGCAGGTCTTCTCGCGGCTATATCTGTTTTCTTTATTCCTACAAAATAAAAAGAGCACAAACTTTGAAGTGACCCCTAAAAGTTAGACACGGTTATTTCATTAGGCAGCTTGATAAAAGTGAGTCCGGTATTGTACCGGGCTCATTTTTAATTTTGCCTTAATCCGTTTCGTATTATAATAATCTATATATTTTTCTAATTCTATTTTAAAATGATCTACACTTTCAAACTCTTTTATGTAGAGGAACTCCGACTTCATAATCCCAAAGAAATTCTCTATTACTGCGTTGTCGTAACAGTTTCCTTTTCGAGACATACTCTGTACGATCCCCCTTGATTCAAGTGTACGGACGTATTGTCTCATTTGATAATGCCATCCTTGATCCGGATGCATTAATAGTTGATGGTTTTCAGGTAAACGTTTTAATGCATTCTCTAACATCTCTGAAACAAGTGAATATGTCGGTCTAGAACCGATTGTATAGGTAATAATTTCACCATTATATAAGTCTAATACAGGTGATACATACAGTCTCTCTCCAAACAATTTAAACTCTGTGATGTCCGTTACCCATTTTTGATTCGGGACATCTGTATAAAAATTACGCTCTAAAATATTAGGTGCAATTTTACCGACTTTCCCTTTATAGGATTTATATTTCTTCATACGCACAACACACTTTAATCCAAGCTCTTTCATAATGCGCTGAATCTTCTTGTGATTCACTTTTTGGCCACGATTCGTTAACTCATCACGAATGCGACGGTAGCCATAACGACCTTCATTTTCCTCATAAATTGCTTTAATTTCAGCTTTCAAATCGGCATCTTGATCCGGACGATTCATTTTCTTTACTAAATCATAATACGTACTCCGTGGAATACCAGCTAGCTCCACGAGTGCCTTCACCGAATATTTATGCCTTAATTCATAGACTACTTGTGCCTTGTCTTGTTTCGTGATTTTTCCTTGTTTTGAACTAAGGCATTCAACTTTTTTAAGTACTCATTTTCCATTTCAAGCTGTTGAATACGTGCTTCAAGTGCTTCGACTGACCCTTCAGCTAAAGCTTGTTTTACTTGTTTATTTGAATCTTTTTTCATGGATGGACGCCCCTTTTTTCTTAGATTGAAGGGCATCAATTCCTTGTGTTTCGAGCTGTTTTTTCCAAACAGAAATCGTTGAAGGGGCAGGAATGTTAAAGATAGCTGCCGTCTCAAATAAGGACATACCGTTTTCAATCATAAAGTTTAGTACGTCTAGTTTAAATTGTTGTGTGTAATTTGTACATCGTTTTAGAAAAGCTTCCATACCATTCTGTTTATATTGGTTTACCCAATTCAAAATAATTGTGTCACTTATACCAATCGATTTACCCATTTCTCGATAACTTTCATTTCCGTTCAAATAACGTAGAACGATTTGGATTTTTTCATCAGCTGTAAATTTAGCCATAGAAAAACTGCACCTCCAATTGTTAGACTGTGTCTAACAATTGGGGTGCAGTTCAACTTACTTGTGCTCTTTTTCATATCCCGCAAACAACATATCTCGAAACAATGTATTTAAAATCTCAATATCGATCCCTGATCCCTTTTCAATTCCTTTTACGTATTGCTGATAGTAATGAATTTGTTCTTCTAAAAATTGATTCAACACCTCAATTTTTAATCCAACATCTAATTCAGTACCTGCCTTTTTCTTTATTAACAACTGTTCAATTTCATCTAATACGCTACGCTCCAATGATAATTCTGTAATTAATCGATCGAATTCTACAGGAGGCAAAGTTGTTTTCTCCTCTAGCCACTTACAAGCCAAAATAGGACGCAATACATAAAAGTACTTTTTTAACTTTACATTCTCACCTTGCAAAAATTCACGATAATTTTTTGAAGCCATATGTAAGTAATGATATATCGTTGCTTTTGGATCAAAATTCTTTTCACTCATTTGCTGAAGCTGTTCTGGAAAATTAGAGTTTTTCGAATAAAAAATGGGGGATCGAATCCATTCGAGTAAAGCTGGGTTTGACTTTGCAAATAGTTGTAACGCTTTTTTAATATCCCATCCGCTTATATCTAAATCATCACTAATCGGATACTCAATTACATCTCGTTTATCATGAATGGATAAATACCATTCTACCGGGTGCATATAAACGAATCTAACATCATAATCACTATCTTTTGATGGAAATCCCCATGCACGACTCCCTGACTCCACAGCGAATAAAATTTTCACATCATTTTCTTTCTCAATTCGTTCTAACTCCAACTTAATTTTCTCTCTCATTTCATACCCTCTCCATTTTTTGATTATTTCCTTGGAAATTCGACAAATATATTACTAAGTTTACTACATACTAAAATAGCTGTCAGAAAATTTCCGACAGCCTGTCAAAATTCGTTATTTTTTACTTGTTCTTTTCAGTTACACTAACCGCAATTCGTTCAAACTCTTTTTGAATCTCCTCTTTGTATGCATCTACTTTTGAAAAGTCCATAGCAGCAATATAAATTCGTTCTAATTTATCACGAACTGATTTCGCTTTCGCTAAAAAAGACATCGCCTCATTCATTTTTGCTTTATATTGAATAGAGACGTCACGAATTTCCTCCGCATACTTCTCATCCGTCCCTGGTGTTACAATAAGGGCATACATATCTATAATTTCATCACCTTCACGGCTCGGAAAATATTCATGTGGTGCGGTGCTATCGAAAATCGCAAACCCTAATTCTCTTACGATCACCATATCAAGACTATTTGGATCAAACCCACAATGATATACTTCAACTTCAAATCCTTTTTCTTCTGCTGCTTTAGCTAATTTTTTGAGCATTGTTGATTTCCCAGAACCTGGGCGCCCTTTTATAAAATAACGATGTGGTAATCCTTCTGTTAAATTAGGAACAAAATCAACTGCTCCTTTCGGTGTAGCTGCTCCTAAAAACCGATGTTTCACAAGCGATTTTTTCCCAACTTTATCTGTAAATAATTTCCGAATGAGCTGCTCGGTTAGTTCGTTCGCTTTATTAAAATCAATATTACTAATATATATTTTCTCCCACTCATCATGTATAACTAATGCCTCGTTAAAACGAGCGTAAGCAGCTTGAAAAGCCTTGCTTGCTTCTGAAACAAATCGTTCAATTTCCACTTTCTGCTTTCTTAACTTATCTGAATCCCAAGCAATTCCTAAATTAATATACTCCTCGACAACTCCTGGCATTTTTGGCTCAATAACATGCGGTGATGTTCCATCAACAATTCCTACTTTTAACTTCGGGATAATGACACCATCAACCGATTTATTATCAGAAGAACAGTGTAAAAATTCAATATCATATCCCTTTTCAACCCATTCACGACCTATTACCTTAATTAAAGAAGATTTTCCCGTTCCAGGTCCACCCTTTAAAATAAATAATCTGTTTAGTTCTTTTAAATTCTCTTCATATAAATTATGAAATCCTCTAGCTGTATTTCCACCAGCATAATAATTCAATACATTCCCTGTCACTGCACTCACTCCTTCGCAGCATTCTATTTACATAAGCTACAATATGCGAGCAACTTTATTTGGGTGAATACCTATTTTGTATTGCACAGAAAAAGGAAATGAATTACAATTTTATTATCACGAAAATTCCGAACTTTAAATTGAATATACCTTTATCAAGAGAGGCAGAGGGACCGGCCCTTTGAAGCCCAGCAACCTCAGTTTATACAAACTGAATAGGTGCTAATTCCTGCAAAATGCATTGCATTTTGAAAGATAAGACGTAACTATTGTGTGCAAAACTCATCTTTCTTGATTATGAAAGGTGAGTTTTTTATATTTCAAAATATATATTTGGAGGTATTTAAAGTGAAAGTAATTGACCTATCCCAAACATTTGAAAACAATATGTCTCAATTTCCTGGAACACCAAAAATCAATTTAGAAGCCATTACAAGTGTTGAAGAGACAGGCTATCAAGTTACAGATTTTCATTCTGTCGTTCATGTTGGTACACATTGTGATGCTCCTGCTCATTTCATTTCAGGCGCAACGACTATTGATCAATTGCCCCTAGACCAATTTGTAGGTGAAGCTGTTCTTATCGACGTAACTCATGTACAAGAACGAAAACTACGTAAAGAAGTATTACACAATGCTGACATAAAAGAAGGTGATATTCTCATTTTCCATTCCAACCTATCTAATAAATGGAATACAGAAGCGTATGAACAAGAAGCCTTTTATCTTTCCGAAGAATTAGCTGAAGAATTAGTTCAATTAAAAGTAAAATCTGTCGGTTTAGATTTCATTTCTCCTGACGAGGTAACGACAGAAACATCGCCAATTCACCACATACTACTTGGGAATAATATTTATTTAATCGAAAACTTAACAAACTTAGATGCCATTAATGCGAAACGTTTCTTTTTCTCAGCGGCACCTTTAAAAATTAAAAATAGCGACGGTGCTTTCGCAAGAGCATTCGCTGTAATTTTTTAAACAAACTATACAAAAAAGCAAAGATCATCATTGACCTTTGCTTCTATTTCTTTTATTTAAACTAAGAAAGAATTGCTCAACGCGAGGACGTAACCAAGCTAAATAATCTTTCTCTTTCTTCTTTGTACAAGCTATTTCTTCCCCATCGACCATTCCGACAAGCTCTAGCTCTAACAGTTGCCTCGTAAATGCTAACATATTTATTTCTTCTTCCGGATACTCTTCTTTTAATTTCTCCTCAATTTCCCCTAATAAAAAACCGTCACGCATCATTGCCAATGCATCAATCCAAAGTGGCGGCATTTCATATTTTTCTCCTGTAATTGTATCTTTTACAATATAATTCTTTTGCTCTTTTCGAAATTGAATTGTGTGCAAGCATACAGTCGAATTTAATGTTAATTCCATCATACCACCTCTTTCATAATATCTGCATAGAAAAAAGGATGCGCGTGCACCCCTTCTTTTTCTAACACTACCGAACCGTTACATGAATAACAAATCTCATGTCGATATTTTCCTCCATTATAAACGAAGTATTTTATAAAAAAAACCCTTCTTGAAACATTTTATCAAATGTTTATATTTACACAACAAGAACACTTTTCTGAAAAATATTTTCTTCTAGCACATTATACTGACGGTAAAGAAAATTCCACTTTCGTTCCTACTCCCATCTACTTGCAATTAAAAATTCACTCTATATTGTGCTGCATAACTTTCCATTATCTGTACAACATATAAAAGGATTGCTCATAAAATAACCTTATAACGCTAAAAGGAAGGAGATTTCCCCTTCCTTTTCATCACAATTTATATCCACCTTACTCGATCATGTAGCAGTCCATCCGTAAAGTCATTTCCACCAACTACAAAATCATTCATATATAAATTCAAATATTCTCCGTACTTACTTTCTGTATTTAATAATAATTCCTCTACATAATAGGCACCTTGTTTAAAGTTATCGAACAGTAAACTACACAAGCCAGCATAAATGCCACATCCTACTTGGAAGTATGTCGCATTCGTTTTATATTTATGAAAAACTTGACTGCTATTCATCACGTTATACATATAGGTCTCGCTATTTTCATAAACGAGTAATACACCGACTAGATCCTCGCCCGCAATCTCTTCTTCGGCTGGATTAAATACTTTACGATTCCAATTCCATAGATCTTCTACCTTATCTAAATTCTGTCTAATTATATTTGTTGTATACTCGTTAATTCGGTAAAGAAACCCTACTTCCATGTTAAAGTTTTTCCCTAAAATTAAAATTTCCTCATGTGGCATCAAACAACCGTAAAACTCTTTCTCTCCCAACTTTACTTTATACTCTGAAGCATATACATCTTCATAAAAGTAAAGAGGACGATGATGACTCATATACATCGGATAACTCCATATCGCTTCATCTAGAAATCGCTCTACTGCCCATGAAGCATACAGTGTATGAGGCTTTATCAGTGCTGTATCATTCAAAAATGACGTATCATGTTCTACTATATAGCATGCTCTTGGCTTTTCATTCGGGCGTTCCTTCATAAGTTCAACAACCATCCATTGAACAACCCCTGGATTCATACCTGAACCTATAATTGCTTTTGTATTTTTAAATTTATCTTTTTCCTTCTCAAATCTCGTATATCTTTCCGTAAGCTGAAAGCCGATTAAACTATCGTCCTGATCTACTGCCTCGTTTTCCAAAGCTGAATTAATATAACAAATTCCAAGTTCATTACAACAGCTTAATACTCTGATCGTATCTGCCCCTGAAACATCAATCACAACGCTCGTACTACTTTCTTTTAAATGTTTTTTAAATGTCACTACATCTTGGAGATCTATTTCGGATAAAAACAATTGATCTTCCAAATTTGGAAACAACTCGTCATAATACGTCCTATCTTTTTGTTTTATATCAACCAAATAAAATGTAACATTCTTTATCACTTCATAAATCGGGTCTTTTTCATTTACTATCGCTTGATTTAAAATCGCTAAAACTGCTTTTGCTGCTCCACCAGCACTACCAAGTAATGTAATCGATAACGAATTTGGAAACTGCTCCACCAACAAAACCCCTTTAATATATTAGTTAAGCAGTTCTCCCTCAAAAAAATAAATTGAATACATCAAAAGATAGCTCGTACATATTCTTTATAATTTAGTACAAAATTTCCTCTTCAACAGTCATACTAACATATTTATATTCAATTCATTTTTCCCCTCATATTCAGTTCAAGCTAAACAAATAGGCTCGACCTTTTCTTCTGCATATAAAAGAAAAAGCCAGCCCTTTCAATTAACTTACGGACAATGGACAGATTTTACATGTTGAATATTTACATACATTTTCGCATCACGCGCTTTTAATATTTCAATATGCCCTTCATCAATCTTCGCCATCTTTCCGATTTTATTATATTCCTCACCTAAATCGAACACCATAATTTTGCCAGACATTTTAATAAGTTGTTCTTCAAACGTTCGAGCTAACGTAATATTTAAGGGATTCACGGGGAGTTCATTTTTATTGAGGGCGTAAGGCACTTGATTTTCTTTATACGGAATTAACCATTTCAAGTGTTTTAAAGATATATATACAGTTTTATAAACTGGACTATAAAAAACAATATAATCGTTCATTACACTTGTAACATACCCATGTATTGGAGCATTTCCTGCTACATAAATTTCCGTAAAAATCCCTTTGGAAGTACTTAATACTTTCCTCAAAGAAATTGAAGGTGACTCTCTCTTAATTACAGAATCCACATCTGGTTTTGAGATTTCTTCATCATGTGGTCGTAAAAATTTATAATATTGTACATGGTATAAAGATATATATACGTAGTCTTGTCCATTGTAAAGAACAACGATATCATTTCCTACGTCTATTAATACACCTTTAAACCTTTTTTCACCAATTAATTTAACATATATATTTTCTCCAATACTTTTGTTTAACTCATTCATCTATATCCTCCTTCCTATGAATTTCTTCTTTCCTGTCTTTCATTTCTAAAAAAATAATCAGGGCAAAGTTCTGTTTTAATAGTAAGTAATTCCTTTTCATACTATCGAAATAAGAAATTGTTCTTCTCTTTCCCTCATAATGCCCCTCTTATTTATTAAACATTATTCATCTTCATTCTTTTTACATTTAACTACTTGACTCACACTCTTAATATGAGACTTAACTACATAAATCACTTCATCGCAGTTTACTAGTGTAATGCAATCATGGTGTACCTCACTTAACAAACCTTCCACACATTCTGGACCACCACGATTAATTTTTACCCACTTATACTTCAAGTCTTTTAATATATCTAGAAAAGTATCCTCATCAGAGCAGAAACATGAACTATAGCAATCGCCACATTTACTTTCTTTTACTTTCTTAACTAGACTCTTCACATGTTTCAAGTGATAATATACTAATTCACCATGAGGTAATTGTAACGTTAGATAATCTTTGCCTAACGATACGAGCTCACCAACTCGACTTTCTGGTCCGCGAAGGTTTACTTTTACAGTCTCACCAACTAAACATTTAATTTGGTCACAGCATAATACCAATTTTGTATCCCCCTTTCTTATTATCTTCCTCTACTTGATTGTCTTTGTGCACGAGCACGACCTGAATTATTGCTACTTTCCTTACTATCGTCGCTCTCATCGCTCTCTCCGCATGCTAAAGCATTATAGTTAACACTTTTAATATGCTTTATTGCAATTAATATAATTTCTTCTTTTACGATTAATGTTACGAAGTCACAAGAAACATCTTGTAAAATGCCTTCCACTTTCTCTGGACCACCGCGATTAATTTTCACCCAGCAGTATTTGAAACTTTCAAGCAATGCTTCAAAGTCTTCTGCACAAGCGCAATCTTCCCACTCGCAATCACTTGATCCACATTCTTTCGCATTTTTTGTAATACTTTTCAGATGATTAAGTTGATAGTAATAAAGCTCACCTTTTTCATTCTGTAATACGAAGTAGTCCGGACATACTGATATTATTGTTCCTTTTTGAGATTCTGGACCACCCCTGTTTACTCTCACAAAAGATCCAATTAAGTCTTTCAAAAAATCACAATGAAATAAACTCACGAGAAAACCCCTTCCATTAATTTATAAGCTTTTGCACTGATAGTATATGTATCTGTACAGGTTACGTTCTCTATGTTTGTCCTAGCTAGAAAAAAATATGCTTTTAACATGGTAGACTACTACCTATCAAAATTTGAAGAAAGGCTAAGAACTCCTTATGCTTTTAATATCTTTAAACAAAAAATCCCTTATGAAGATACATTTCTGCGTATCTGCATAAGGGATTTCCCATAGTTTAATCTTCGTCTTTAACATCCATATCTTCTGGAATTGGTTCGTTCAATATTTCTTCCACTAATTGCTTATATTTCTCCATTTGTTCTAAATGTGTATTGAATTGTTCTTTATTTAATAAATACTGCTCTCCATCAAATAGTGCACGAATTTTCTTTTGCTGAATTAACTCTTCAATATACGACTTTGGTAAATTTAAATACTCCGCAGCTTCTTCTACTGTTATATACAACTCGTTCATTCCTTTATTATTTTTTCCTATATACTGTATCTTACTTTATTTTTGTAAACAATTGAACTACTCACCACTTAACGTCCTTATGGACTGTTTAAAGTGGGAGATTCCTAAGTACAGAAACCTAGTGGCTTCTAATTCATTAGGCTATCCCCGTAGTTCCTACGGTTAGAAGCCTTAAAGCTTCTTTTTTAAGATTGATACTTGCGTTAATATCTCTGTCGTGATGACTATTGCACGCAGGACAATCCCATTCACGTAGATTTAAATTCTTAACGTCTTTGTTTTGATACCCACAACAAGAACATAATTGGCTTGAAGCAAATGTTTTGGATACCGGAATGACTTGTTTTCCATACCATTTTGCCTTGTATTCTAGCAATGTTCTAAATTGTGACCAAGATACTTCACTAATCGCTTTTGTTAACTTATGATTTTTTAACATATTCGATACTTGTAAATCTTCTATACCGATAACATCGTGGTTTTTGATGATTTCAGTTGAGATTTTGTCCAAGTAATCTTTTCTAGCATTAGCTATATATTCATGAATTCTAGCTACCCTTACTCTTTGTTTATTCCAGCGAGAAGATCCTTTCATTCTTCTAGAAAGAACACGCTGTGCTTTTGCCAACTTCTCTTCCAATGAGCGAAAAAATTTAGGGTTTTTATAGGTTGTTCCATCTGACAAAATGGCGAAATCTTTTAATCCTACATCCATTCCAATATAAGAATGTGTTTTCGGAAGTTCTTGCACTTCTGTTTCAACTAACAATGACACAAAGTATCTACCAGAAGGGTTCCGTCTAACCGTAGCATTTAAAATACGTCCCTTTACTTCACGACTTTTGGCAAATCGAACAAGACCTAGTTTCGGCAATTTCATTTTGTTTCCCACAACAGCAATGTTTTCATTTGTTTGTTTTGTGGTATAAGATTGTACGTTGTTCTTTTTAGATTTGAAACGCGGGGCACTGTTTTGTTTTTTAAAAAAGCGTGTGTAAGCATCCGCAAGGTTGCGAACAGACGCTTGAATAGCAATACTATCCACTTCTTTTAGCCAAACAAACTCCTTCTTCATGGCAGGAAGTTTGGCAGAGCATGTACCATATGTCAAACCTTTTCCTGTTTCTTTGTATGCATTATCCCATAGAGATAGGAAGTGATTGAATACAAAACGCGAACAACCAATCGTTTTATTAATCAGGATCGCTTGTGCTTTATTTGGATAGATACGAAATTTATACGCTTTATTAATCATCCTTCGTTTCACCTCCATTTCGATATATGTCTATTATATACCAAACATATATTCGATTGGTAGTGAAGTGATTATTACAAATTGTTGGGTAACACTTTACATATGTCGAACAATTAAGATGACTTCCTGTCATCTCTTGTTCGAAGCCAATTCATCTCCCACCTACTCACTGGACTACGTCCTTCACGTTCCTTGAGGAAGGAGTCTTCTTGGCTAAATTGATAAAAAAGATTTTGTAAATGCAATTTAAAAAGAAGGTGGATGCATTCCATATATTGTATAATAATATAGTAAGGATTTTTTTAAATATAGAATGGTATTACCCATTTACACAAAGGAGAGTTAACATATGGCTACTCGTCACATCATTACAATGTTAGAAAAAACATTACAGGTTGAAACAGAAAACACAATTTCGCATTTAACTACATCTTTATCTGATCGTATTCTTTCTCAAAGCGCAGCAATACATGAAAACAATTGTTACCATACAATTGGGGAATGGTACAAAAATCATTTTTTATTCCAACAAGATGATTTCCTTTGGGCTAAATACGCTTTCTATGACGCATATTGTGAAGCTATAAAGGCACAAGGACATCTTACAAAACGTGTCCGTCAAATATTAGAATCATTAGCTCGAATGCATGGAAAGCAGTACATTGCTTCTATATTAAATATGCCATTTCCTAACGAACGAGCTAAAGGAACAGCATAATGTAAGACTGTTCTGCGTCAGCAAAACATAGACTCATTGTTTTATAGGAAGATTTACAAATAAAACGTTCATTTCACATGAACTGATGAAACCGGTGTCATTATAATGATTGAAAATATAGTAAACAGGAAAACCCCCATTTACCTCTCTCGTCACTCGAAAAGAGAAGTAAATGGGGGCCCTAAACATTTTATTCGAAATTACTAACATTATCCTCGTTATCCAATTCATTTCTCCACTCTTTAAATTTTTCAATGTCACTACTAACTTGTTTAATGGCTAAACTAACTATCGCTACATCATCTATTAGCCCTAATCCTAAAATGACATCTGGAATTAAATCTATTGGTGATACAAAATATAAAATTGCGCCTACAATAGCAAGAAGTGATTTCTTCGGAATTTCCCGATATTCCCCTTTTCTCCAACAATTCATCATTTCAAATAAAACTTGAAGATTATCCCAAACATCAGTTAAAGCCCCTTTATTATTTTGAGATATTTTCATCCCTTTTTGTATTAAAGTTTGTATTTTACTTTCATCTTCTAAGTATGCACTAGCCCGATTTTGATACTTTTTATTTTCTTTTTCAAATTTTTTACTATCAAATTTCTCTTTAATATTTTTCTTATTAAACATAGATCCTACACTCCTTCATTATTTAACTTATATAATCAAAATAAAAAATTTACGACGCAATAATACAGGACATAAAACCATCCAAAAAATGTATTAATAAATAACCAAAATACTGAGTGGTTTCTTTCCCATGAAAGACACATCGCTGTTATATTTCCAATATTAAAAAACCAAGACGTTATCTTTCTAGCGTTAGTTCCTTTTATTACTACATCATTAAAATATTTGTAACTCCACTCTTTTAAACTGCACTTTATTTTTTTCACCATACTACCCAATCCCTATATTTTTTTTTATAGCCTACCTTTTTCTGTAATTCGTTACTATAATTTAATTATACATATATACTTATAAAAAATGGTCCACTAAAAGCAGACCAAACGGAGGAAATCTATGAAATCAGAACGTAATATTATATTAGAGATTACAAATGAACTTGGACCTCTGGCAACTAGCGCTGTCTCGTATAATCCCTTAAAGTCTATAGTCCTAGGTGCATTAAATGTGAAAGCATTAATTAAAAAGATATCTATGTTAAACAACGATATAAAAGGACAACCAACCTTAATCAGCTATTACATTGAAAACATCTGTAAAAAACTCGATGTGAAAAATACAGATATCTTTAATGCAGCTAACCTAAGTAAATCATATTTTTACCAAATAAAAAAAGGACAAAAACATCCAAGTAGAAATACGTTAATTAGCTTATGCTTCGCTTTTCAATTAAACGTTTCTGAAACTAACCTTTTTTTAAAAAAAGGCGGCTATAACGATTTATATTTTAGAGATACACGAGATGCTATTATTGCCCATTGTTTATAGAAAAAAAGCTTGATTTAATTACAACGAACATTGAATTAGAGGCGTTGAATTTAGAAATAATCGAATGATATTCATCTATATAAATAAAACAGAGAGACCTAAGAAGATCACTCTGTTTTATTTACTATTATTTCATCATCTGCTTGATCAATTCACGATTTCTCTTCTTAAATACTTCATTATGCGAAGAAACCATTCCGTACTCACTTGCATCTGGTTGAATAAATTGTTTCGCTTTATTTACAGCATTTCCAGCATCTTGGAATGCTCCCGCAATTAAGTGTAATTTTCCTTCATGCTTTAAAATATCCCCAGCAGCATATAATCCGTCTACTGAAGATTCACTATTTGCATTACCAGCAATATAATAATTATCTATAATCGCAACGTCTAACTCACTATTTTCTAATAATGTAATGTCACGTTCATATCCATGATTAATAATAACTTCATCAATAGGTAAATGAGAAACTTCACCTGTCTCATGATTCGTTAATTCTACATATTCAATCGCTTCATGATTATCACCAGCAATTAATTTTGTAATAGAGGTATTAAAGAAACACTCCGCTGAGCTGTTCATAAGTTGCTTCACTTGTGCTTCATGACCAGATAATTCTTCTTTTCTATATGTTAAATAAACTTTTTTCGCAATTGGTTCTAACTCGTTTGCCCAATCAATTGCAGAGTTACCTCCGCCTGAAATAATGATCGTTTTATCTTTGAAACGTTTTAACGATTTAACTGTATAATTTAAGTTCGATACTTCAAATCGCTCCGCACCTTCAATTGATAACTTTTGTGGTTTCAATATACCACTTCCAGTTGCAACAATAACTGTTTTTGAAAAATGTTCCGCGCCATTGTTTGTTTTTAGCGTAAAAGTACCATCTTCATTGCGAATAATTGATTCTACTTTTGTATCTAACACCACTTCTGGCTTAAATGTTAGCCCTTGCTGTACAAGTTGCTCAATTAATTTATCACCTGTAACTGGCAATAGTCCACCTACATCCCAAATCATCTTCTCTGGATAAACATGTATTTTTCCACCTAACTGTGGTTGAAATTCTATTATTTTCGTTTTCATTTCTCTGAGTCCACTATAAAAAGCTGAATAAAGCCCTGCAGGTCCTCCGCCTATCACAGTTACATCAAACAATTCTTCTCGATTCATTCGTGCTCACTCCTCAGCTATCAATCATTGATTATCATTCTCAATAAAATATAACCTGTTTCCGCAAAATTTACAATCAAAATTACTATTGACAATACACCTATATAAAATTATATTATTTAAAGAATCAATAGTGATAATCATTATCAATTTGTTAATAATTAGTAAATTTGAGATTACATCTTCTCTCATTAATATGGTTAATACTATATTGTAGAATCTCACATTCAAGATTTTTAATAAATATTTTGCATTACCACTACTCTTTCAAACAGATTGCAGTTAAACAAATTATCGTATACACATATCATCTATGTTAAAGGAGAAAGACGATGAAAAAGTTATTTATTTCACTAACAGTTCTTTTCGTTCTTGTTATGAGTGCTTGTAGCAATGGCTCTACAGACAAAAAGAACGATGCAAAAGGCAGTAAATCAGAAACAATTACATACCAATCTGAAAATGGTAAAGTAGAAGTTCCTGCAAATCCAAAACGCGTTGTTGTTTTATCATCATTCGCTGGTAACGTAATGTCACTAGGTGTAAATCTTGTTGGGGTAGATTCATGGTCTAAACAAAACCCACGATTTGATAGCAAACTTAAAGATGTTGCTGAAGTATCAGATGAAAATGTTGAAAAAATCGCTGAACTAAATCCAGATTTAATCATCGGTTTATCAAATATTAAAAATGTTGATAAGTTAAAGAAAATCGCTCCTACTGTAACATACACTTACGGAAAAGTTGATTACTTAACACAGCATTTAGAAATTGGTAAGTTATTAAACAAAGAAAAAGAAGCAAAAACTTGGGTTGATGACTTCAAGAAACGTGCACAAGAAGCTGGTAAAGAAATTAAAGCAAAAATCGGTGAAGATGCTACAGTGTCTGTTGTAGAAAACTTCAACAAACAGCTTTATGTATACGGCGAGAACTGGGGTCGTGGAACAGAAATTCTGTACCAAGAAATGAAATTAAAAATGCCTGAAAAAGTAAAAGAAAAAGCATTAAAAGAAGGTTACTACGCATTATCTACTGAGGTATTACCTGAGTTTGCTGGTGATTACTTAATCGTAAGTAAAAACAAAGATACTGATAACTCATTCCAAGAGACAGAATCATATAAAAACATCCCAGCAGTAAAAAATAATCGCGTATACGAAGCAAACATGATGGAATTCTATTTCAACGATCCACTTACATTAGACTTCCAACTAGACTTCTTCAAGAAGAGCTTTCTTGGTAAATAATACAAACATGAGGAATTCTTAAATTAAGAATTCCTCTTCCTTTATTCTATGAAAAGAAAAGATGTGAAACGAATGACAAAAGAACATGACAATACACGTTCTATAGCTTTTACATACAAATTAATTTTAAGCATAATTGCATTCTTTCTTATTTTTATGGTAGCAATGGTATTAGGTGCTGCAGATACTTCAATAAAAGACGTATGGTCAGCACTCACTTCCTCCGCTAAAGGGGATAAAATATCTATTATTCGCGAAATACGTTTGCCCCGTGAAGTTGCCGCTATTTTTGTAGGAGCTGGACTTGCTGTTTCTGGAGCAATTATGCAAGGATTAACAAGAAATCCACTTGCCGATCCTGGATTACTCGGGCTATCTGGTGGAGCAAATGCTGCGCTTGCACTAACACTTGCTTTCAATCCTTCCATAAGCTATCTTTACTTAACATTAGCTTGCTTTATCGGTGCTGCAGTTGGCGCAATTATGGTATTTGGAATTGGTATGGTGAAAAAAGGCGGGCTCTCCCCTCTTCGAATTGTATTAGCTGGTGCTGCCGTTTCAGCATTTCTACTCGCAATTTCAGAAGGAGTCGGCATTTACTTCAAAATTTCACAAGATGTATCACTTTGGACTGCTGGAGGCGTAATCGGAACTACTTGGAGCCAATTGAAAGTTATTATTCCAGTCATTTCAATTAGTATCTTTATCGCTATCTTACTAGCAAAAAAATTGACAGTTCTTAGTTTCAGTGAAGAAGTGGCTATTGGACTAGGTCAAAAAATTATTGTTATTAAAACCATTCTATTTATCATTATTATCTTACTTGCAGGTGCGTCTGTAGCACTTGTCGGAAATATGGCATTTATCGGTTTAATGGTACCTCACATGGTACGCCCAATTGTCGGTCCAGATTACCGATTTGTTATACCGATGTCAGCAATTGCTGGTGCTTCCTTTATGCTACTTGCAGATACAATTGGACGTACCATTAACGCTCCGTACGAAACACCAGTTGCCGCTATTGTCGCAATTGTAGGATTACCATTCTTCCTATTCATTGTACGTAAAGGAGGAAAAATGTTCTCATGATCCCATCTATTCTAAGAAAACAACGTCTTATTATACTCGCTTTACTTATACTAACCATTACAACTATTGTAATTGGAATGGGGCTCGGTTCAGCATCTTTATCTTATGATCGACTACTCCCAACATTAATGGGACAAGGGACTTTTAAAGAGGAGTTTGTTTTATACTCTTTACGACTACCTAGAATTATTATTACATTATTAGCTGGTATGGCTCTCGCTTTATCAGGTGCTATCATGCAAGGTATTACCCGAAATGATTTAGCGGAACCTGGTATTCTCGGAATCAACTCTGGGGCCGGTGTTGCTGTTGCTATTTTCTTTTTATACTTTCCAATAGATGTAGGCTCATTTCTTTACTTACTACCTGTCGTTGGATTTATTGGAGCATTTCTAACAGCTGTTCTAATCTACTTGTTTTCATATAGTAAATCAACTGGACTTCAGCCGGTGCGATTAACATTAACCGGTATCGGTTTTGCATTTGCACTATCTGGAATGATGATTGTCCTTATTTCATCCGCAGATCGTATGAAAGTGGACTTTATCGCCAAATGGATTGCCGGTAACATTTGGGGAGATGACTGGATCTTCGTTTTAGCAATGCTTCCATGGTTAATCGTATTCATTCCGTTCGTTTTCTATAAAGCAAACCGATTAAACATTCTAGCATTAAACGAACCGGTCGCAATTGGCGTTGGAATTGAAATTGAAAAAGAACGCAGATACTTATTAGTGGCAGCCGTTGCGCTTGCAGCTGCTGCAGTTTCCGTAACAGGAGGAATTAGCTTTATCGGACTAATGGCTCCTCATATCGCAAAATCTTTAGTAGGTCCAAGACATCAAATTTTCATGCCTATCGCCCTTTTAATCGGTGGATGGCTATTGCTACTAGCAGACACAATTGGACGAAATATCGTTGAACCTAACGGTATCCCAGCAGGTATTGTTGTCGCTTTAATTGGTGCTCCTTACTTTATGTATTTGTTGCTTAAGAAGGCGTAAAAAACACCCTCAAGAATGAAATCTTGAGGGTGTTTTTATTCTACTGCTGCCCATACCCTTCAAACTTCTTCGCCAAATTCTCCATCTCATCTTCTGGCAATAACTTCGGTTCTCCAACGCTTTTCGTTTGATAATAAATTTGTGCACAAAACTCAATTTCTTCCGCAACAGTAAACGCCATTTTTATGTTATTTGCACCTGCAATTAAACCGTGGTTTGCAAGTAAAACAGCACGGCGATCAATCATCCCTTCGAAAGCAGCCTCTGCTAATTGCTTCGTCCCAAATGTTTCATACGGTGCACAGCGCACATTCGGTCCCGCGAAAGCAATTAAATATGATACAGCAGGAAGTTCCCATCCTAATGATGCAATCGTCTTTGCGTAAGGTGAATGTGTATGCACAAGTGCATTTATATCTTCACGCTTTCTATAATAAATAAGATGCATATCGAGCTCACTTGATGGTTTCCTCTCTCCCTCTACTACATCGCCATCTAAGTTTAATATAACTACATCTTCAGGCTTCGTTTCATAATAATCTAAACCACTTGGGCTAATGGCAACAAGGCCTTGCTCCCGATTGAAAATACTAATATTACCGCCTGTCCCCTTTGTTAAACCGCTAGAAATCATTTTCTTTCCATACGCTACAATTTCTTCTCTCTCTTTTTGTAATAACATATACATCCCCCTAAGTATGAAGCTTATGATGACTGACTTTGTATCTATCTACTTATTGAAATAGATTTTTTAAGTTCTCCGTAAACGGTGCTTTTACAATCCCTTTTTCTGTAATAATCGCTGTTACATTTTCATGTGGCGTGACATCAAATGCTGGATTATATACTTTACTTTCTTTCGGAGCAGAATATTGCCCAAAGCGATTAATCACTTCAGAAGCATCCCTTTCCTCGATCGGAATTTCTTTTCCTGTCGGTGTTTTTAAGTCGATTGTCGGTGTTGGTGCTGCTACATAAAACGGAATGTTGTAGTATTTCGCTAAAATAGATACGCCTAATGTCCCAATTTTATTTGCTATATCACCATTTGCTGCCACACGGTCGCATCCAACGATTACCGCATCAATCTTCCCTTGTGACATGACCATAGCTGCCATATTATCTGTAATGACAGTGACGTCAATTCCCGCTCGCTGCAATTCTAATGCCGTTAACGTTGAACCTTGTAATCTAGGACGTGTCTCATCTGAATAGATTTTCAAGTCCCATCCTTTTTCTTTCGCTAAGTACATTGGAGCTGTCGCAGTACCATACTTAGTCGTCGCTAACGCACCTGCATTACAATGTGTTAATACTCCCATTCCATCATGGAATAATGTTAGTGCATGTTCTCCAATGTGACGGTTAATTTCTTCATCTTCTCTATGAATCTCTTTTGCCTCTTCTAATAATCTATCTTTCAACTGGGCGATTGATAAGTGTGCGTTCTCTGTCGCGACTGCCTCCATTCTTTCAAGTGCCCAAAATAAGTTTACTGCTGTCGGTCTTGATGTTGCTAAGTATGCACATACCTTTTTTACTTCCTCTATCAATTCTTCCACCGTATTTTGAGTAACTTCCTTGGCTCCTAAATACACACCGTAAGCTGCTGAAACACCAATCGCTGGCGCACCTCTTACTTTCATTACTTGAATGGCATCCCACACACCTTCAGCTGTCTTGAAAGATTCATAGACAACCTCATTCGGTAATAATGTTTGATCTAATAAAACTAAAGCATCATCTTTCCACTGGATTGGTATTAATTGCTCTTCCATCATCTTCTCCCCTTACTTCGCATAGTGCATTGACTGTTCTTTTAACGTTTCTACAAAGCTTGTACCTGTTTTATATTGATTCGCCTGTAAAATAAATTTCTTCGCTACTTGAAGACAAATACGCTCTGCTCTAGCACGTGCTTCCTCATTCTCAATGCAAGTCATGTCTTTTACTTTCGCTAGCCCAACAATACGACGAATTAACTCAAGGCCTGTCACTGCAGCTGTATCCTCTAATACAGACTGCAAATATACTTCGTTAAAGCCTTCTTCCTTCGCCATAATCTCGGTCACATGAATATCCCATGCACTTAAAAACTTCTTCTTAAACAAATCAATTACCTCTACCATTGTCGTTTGTAACCAACTCATATACGTATCTTTCTCAGCACCGGGCGGCATGGTTGCATCTGCATTTACCCAAGCAAACATTAAATTCGCCATTACATTCCCAACGTCATATCCCATTGGTCCATAAAAGGCAAACTCAGGATCGATTACCTTTGTGGAATCATTTTTTACAAAAACAGAACCAGTATGCAAATCACCGTGAATAAGCGCCTGTGCATTCGTCATAAAAGAAAACTTAAGTTTAGCTACTTCTATACGGAGCTCTTTATCACTATAAATATGTTCTCTAATCCATCCATCATTTAACGGAAATAACTCATTACGCTTATTATGATTTGTAAATGGCTCAGCGTATACGAGTTCTTCTGTAATCTCACATAACTCAGGATTTATATAATTCTTCACAAGCTCCTTCTTCTCTTTATGATTCATTACAACATCCGATGTTAATAAGAGCGTATTTACCATAAAGGTCGTTAAATCATCCGCAAGCCTCGGAAATATTTCATGATTTATAAGTGCTGTACGTAATATTGTGTGATCCGATAAATCCTCCATTACGCAACAATTCATCACACTATCAAACAAATACACCTTCGGAACAAGTCCAGGTGCTAACTCTTCCTCTAACTGCAAAACATCTGATTCTATACGAATACGATTCGTCGACAACTTAAACTCATCTGAAATACGTGCTGTATCCCCAGCTTGCTTTACAATGACAGAAATGTTCTTCTGTTCATCCCAAACGCGGAATACATAATTTAAATTACCATCACCTATTTCTTTACACTGTAACCCCTTTGCATGTTCAAACTTACATAATTTCTCTTTCACATATACAATCACATCGCTAGCTTCCATTAAAAAATACTTCGTGAACTTAGACATGGTTTCCCCTCCACACTAATTGTAAGCGTTTTCTAAAAGCTATAAAAAATAATAGGATTAAATCTTTCATCCTATAATATATGTTCTTCTTTTTGAAATGTATATCTAGGTTTTATTATATCTTGTTAATATCTTGAGTCAACGTTTCTATGTCATTGCAATATGCTTCCTAATTATATATTTGAGAGGACAAAAATTGTTCAAAAAGATTCTAGTTCATTTTATTTTATTTATCACACAATTCTTTGTAAAATAGAAATACGCAGTTCCTTTTCAAAAAGACAACTTCTAAGAAATATTTCCTTCCTAAGAATTTATACTTACATCATATCTCTAACATACACACTACTCTTTCAAGCACTCATTGAAAATTTATAAACTTAAAATTATCTTTCCATTCCCTGTTATCCTTAATTGAGAATAAATATTAATTAAATTGATATAAAGTTCGTTTATTCGCTTGACAAAATAACCACTTCTATATGATAATTAATATCGAATTAGAATTATTATAGTTAATTAAAAAATATATTTTATGAGCACACTATTTTTTGATGCTCAAAACCAACATTTAGGAGGAATTTTAATATGTTATTAATCGGCACAGAAGTAAAACCGTTTAAAGCTAACGCTTACCATAATGGAGAATTTATCCAAGTTACTGACGAAAGTTTAAAGGGAAAATGGAGTGTAGTTTGTTTCTACCCAGCTGACTTCACATTCGTTTGCCCAACTGAACTTGAAGACTTACAAAACCAATATGCAACTCTTAAAGAGTTAGGCGTTGAAGTATACTCTGTATCTACAGACACTCACTTCACTCACAAAGCATGGCATGATAGCTCAGAAACTATCGGTAAAATCGAGTACATCATGATTGGTGACCCAACTCGCACAATCACTACAAACTTCAACGTTTTAATGGCAGAAGAAGGTCTTGCTGCTCGTGGTACATTCATCATCGATCCAGACGGCGTTATCCAATCTATGGAAATCAATGCTGACGGTATCGGCCGTGACGCAAGCATTCTTGTTAACAAAATTAAAGCAGCTCAATACGTACGTAACAACCCAGGTGAAGTTTGCCCAGCTAAATGGCAAGAGGGTTCTGCTACACTTAAACCAAGCCTTGACCTTGTAGGCAAAATCTAAGGAGTTCGATCAAAATGATACTAGATGCAGATATAAAAACACAACTATCCCAATATCTTCAATTAATGGAGAACGATATTTTACTTAAAGTAAGCGCAGGAGACGATGACGTATCTAAAGATATGTTAGCTCTAGTAGACGAATTAGCTACTATGTCATCTAAGATTACAGTAGAAAAAGTTGAATTAGAGAGAACACCAAGCTTTAGCGTAAACCGCCCTGGTGAAGACACTGGTGTCGTATTCGCTGGTATTCCATTAGGACACGAATTTACTTCATTAGTGTTAGCTTTACTACAAGTAAGTGGACGCGCTCCAAAAGTTGAACAAAAATTAATCGATCAAATTAAAAACATTCAAGGCGAATATCATTTTGAATCTTATATCAGCCTAAGTTGTCATAACTGTCCTGATGTTGTACAAGCTCTTAACGTAATGAGCGTTCTTAACTCTGGTATTACACATACTATGATTGATGGCGCTGCATTCAAAGAGGAAGTAGAAAGCAAAGACATCATGGCAGTACCAACAGTTTTCCTAAACGGCGAATCTTTCGGCAGCGGTCGTATGACACTTGAAGAAATTTTAGCTAAAATGGGTAACGGTCCAGATGCATCAGAGCTTTCTGATAAAGATCCATACGATGTTCTTGTTGTTGGTGGCGGCCCTGCTGGTGCAAGTGCAGCAATTTATGCAGCACGTAAAGGAATCCGCACTGGTATCGTTGCTGAGCGCTTCGGTGGTCAAGTAATGGATACTATGGGCATTGAGAACTTCATCAGCGTAAAACGCACTGAAGGTCCTAAGCTAGTGGCAAGTCTTGAAGAGCACGTTAAAGAATACGACATCGATGTAATGAATCTACAACGTGCGAAACGTTTAGAGAAAAAAGAACTTATTGAAGTGGAACTTGAAAACGGCGCTATTCTGAAAAGTAAGAGCGTAATCGTTTCAACAGGTGCTCGCTGGCGTAATGTTGGCGTACCAGGTGAAGCTGAGTTCAAAAATAAAGGTGTAGCATACTGCCCACACTGTGACGGTCCATTATTCACTGGAAAAGACGTAGCAGTTATCGGTGGAGGTAACTCTGGTATTGAAGCAGCTATCGACTTAGCTGGTATTGTTAAGCACGTAACTGTTCTTGAATTCATGCCAGAATTAAAAGCTGATGCTGTATTACAAGAACGTCTTAACAGCTTACCAAACGTAACTGTTCTGAAAAACGTTCAAACAAAAGAAATTACTGGTACTGATAAAGTAAACGGTATTTCTTACATCGATCGTGAAACTGAAGAAGTTCATCACGTTGAATTACAAGGTGTATTCGTACAAATCGGTCTTGTTCCAAACACAGACTGGTTAGGCGAAACAGTTGAACGCGTTCGCGGTGAAATCGTAACAGACAAGCACGGCGCTACAAACGTACCAGGAGTGTTTGCTGCAGGTGACTGTACAAATAATCCGTACAAACAAATCATCATCTCTATGGGTTCAGGTGCAAACGCAGCTTTAGGCGCATTTGATTACTTAATCCGTAACTAATAAAAAAGACGCGCTACCAATAGGTAGCGCGTCTTTTTTATTATATTTCATGTAAATAGTTATCAAGTTCCTTCCAACTCATTACTGTATAAGGTGTTCCTACATTTAATACTACCTTTACATTTTCTGCTACTACTTGCATTCTCTTAGTTGGATTATCTCTTTTTCCTGAAGGATAAATAGCAAGTTTCATCATTTCTTGCTTTCCATCTTCATAAATCCTTTTCTTTAAACCGAATTGGTTAATTTGTTCCTTTGAAGGAACTTCTTTGCCTTCCCAGTCACATATTTCAAATAGAGGATACCGATCTCCGTGCCATTCCTCAATAATCTCAATGACTTTAAGAATAATATAACTCCCTGATGCTAATTCATAACTAACAGCATCACCTGCTTTTAAAGAAGTATTAGCTATAAATCTTTTCGGCACTTTTTTAGCTTCTGGCTGCCGAGAATGTAACTGCTCTCTTAGTTTATTTAAAACTACTTCACGTTTCTTCTGTAATTTAGGTTCTTCTTCCCAGCGGGCTAAATCTGCACCACTTTCTATTATTTGCAATGCCTCCTGCTTAACATTCTCTTGAAGTCTCCCTAACCTCCATTGTATGGAAGCAAATACTAACCAAAAAACAATAGTCTCTTCATCATCTAATTCATTCATGTATTCCTCAATTACAATCCTACTTGCTTCCTCATTTGAATATTCATTTGCTAACAAATCCTTATACAGTAACTTAATATCCTCAGCAATATCGTCTGATAATATTACTACTCCCCAAGCCCCCATACATTAACACTCCAATCTATAAACTAAAAACCTCTCATTCCCATTCTTCTCATAAGCACCTGGCAATCTAACTTCTTTCTGCAGCTCAAACGCAGTCTGATTTTCTAAGAAGAAAATATAGTCCTCAGAAGGATAATATAAAATAATATCTACTTCTCTCCCCGTTTCTTCTACTGAAAGCAAAATGTTATTTACTACATTCATAAACACTTGCACAGAAAACGGATTAAAGAAATAAAACCTATTATCATGTGGATCAATCTCATATTCCTGCGCTAAACAACATTGGAATTGAATTTTCCCCTTACTGTTTCGTGCCTTTCGTGCATAACGATCTCGATTATCCATCGCTTCTTTATAAAACTCTTCACTCATTTCAATTCCAACTGCTGAAGCACCACATTTATGATGCATATAAAAGTTTAATCGCCCTTTTCCGCACCCAAAGTCTACAATTCGGTCGCTACTTCGTATTTCATATTGATTCAATAACTCATCTAACCCGCTATACGGTGTCGGTTCATAGCGATGATAATGCATAGACTTGTTAAACCCTTTTTGCTCACCGACTGTTTTTATATGTAAAACTGCATCGTAATATTGTTCGTTCATTCGTCTTCTCCTATTAGAAAATGGTACTTATTATTATACACCATGTACTGGAGGCTCATTTTTCATCAAATTAATAGGTACGTGAAATTATATTAACGGTTTTCTTAATATATCTATCGTAACTTCAAATATATCAACGATTTTCTCAATATATCTATCATAACTCAAAATATATCAACGGTTTTTCAAATATATCGATTTGCCGACAATTCACGACAAAAAACAGGAGCTCTCTAGCCCCTGTCTTCTAACACTTTCAATACAGTTTGTTTTAATATTTCTACCCCATCCATAATACAACTATGATCGAACTTCATATACGGATGGTGTAATCCAGGTTGTAGGTCTGCTCCTAGTCCAAGCATGACAGCTTTTAAATGTGGTCTTTTCACTGTATAGTAATGGAAATCATCGCTTCCTGTCGTATAGAGAGGCCCTGTGCATCTCTCTTCCCCATACACTTCGAGAATACCTTTACGCATAAAGCGCTCTGCTTCTTCGGAAACCTCTGCTCCTGGTGCAAGATCCATCCATTCGTATGAAGTTTTTGATCCCATCGATGCAGCTGATTCTATTACATGCTCAATCTTTTTCTTTAATTCTTCTAATAGTATATTACTCTCTGCTCTTACATCTAAACTGAAATGACCATTTCCCGGAATGATATTTAAATTATCACCACCAGCTTGGCATCTCGTCATTTTTACTGAATAAGAACTTTGCGGTGGCAGCCAAATATTTTTCAAACCGATATTAATCATGGAAATGACATCAATTGCATTCACACCTTGGTGTGGTCTTGCACCGTGTGCATCCTCCCCATGAATCATACCCTCTAAAAACCCTGCTGCTCCATGACGAATAGATGGGGCTGCTTGTTTCAAAGATAGTTCTTCAATTGGTCTTAGATGGACGCCAAATAAGAAATCGGCATCATCTACAGCACCTTTCTCCACCATCTTCAAAGCACCATTCCCCTTCTCTTCTGCCGGCTGAAAAATAAATCTAACCGTACCACTTTTCCATCTCATATTTTTCAATTGTAAAATAAGCCCCATTACAATGGTCATATGAGCATCATGGCCACATGAATGGTTCGCTTTAAATTCTCCATTTACTTCTTGCCAAAGTGCATCCATATCAGCACGAATCGCAATAACTGGATTCCCGCCTCCAATCTCAGCAATTACACCTGGACAATCATCAAATGTTCTATATGAAATTCCTTCTTCTTTTAAAAAGTCAGTAATATATGCTGTCGTTTCATATTCTTTCCAACTTACTTCAGGGTTTTCGTGTAAATGCTGAAAAATCTCCGTTAAGCGCTCTTGTAGTTCTAATGTTTTCAACGTTCCAGTCTCCTTCCCACATTACAAACGATTCGGGTTAATTATACTTATGAAAAACAGATGTTTTTATGAACATATTGAATTTTAAGAAAAAAGTCAATTATTTATTTTTAAATACTTAAAAAGCTTACTTCTCACCTATATTACAAACTAAACAAACAACTAGAACATTCGTTATTTTCTGTTTTTATGTTGACGCTTACATAAACTTTTAGTTATCATAACCTAATAAACGTCTATTTTACGACAATTCTAAAAATACAAACAAACATACATAACAAGGAGGACATTTATGAAAAAAGAAATACCTTTTGGTGTAGCCATGATCCCTATTATCATTACAGTTGCAGTTATGATGGTTACAATTGTTGTATTAAAACAAAGCCCTCACGTCCCACTTATTATCGGTACAACCGTTGCTTCCATCGTCGCTTGGCGTTACGGTTACAAATGGAACGACATTGAAGAAGCAATGTATAAAGGAATTCGCCTCGCATTACCCGCTATCGTTATCATTATCCTAGTAGGTTTAACGATCGGTGCTTGGATTGGTGGTGGAATCGTCGCAACAATGATTTATTACGGTTTAAATCTATTAACTCCATCACTATTTTTAGTTTCAATTACAATTATTTGTTCTATTGTTGCATTAGCTATTGGTAGCTCTTGGTCTACAATGGGAACAATTGGTGTTGCAGGAATGGGCATTGGCCTTAGTATGGGAATCCCAGCTCCAATGGTTGCCGGTGCTATCATTTCCGGTTCTTATTTCGGCGATAAAATGTCACCGCTTTCAGACACAACAAACTTAGCCGCAGGATTAACAAATACAGATTTATTCACACATATTCGTCATATGTTATTTACTACAATTCCAGGTTTAATTATTACTCTTATCGTTTATGCGTTCTTAGGAAGAAGCTTCGGTGCTAACAATATTGATGCCAAAAGTATCGAGCAAACATTACAAGTATTGCAGCAAAACTTTGTTATCTCACCTTTCCTATTAATCATACCTGTAGTTGTTATGGTATTGGTTGCTAAAAAAGTTCCTGCCATACCAGCCATTCTCGTCGGTATTATTTTAGGATTTTTATCACAAGTCTTTATTCAAGGTGGTTCTGTCTCCGCATCTGTCGGTGCACTCCAAGCTGGATTTGTTATAGACACTGGAAACAAGCTAGTAGACGAACTATTTAACCGCGGTGGCTTAGATTCGATGATGAATACAGTCTCTATGACAATTGTCGCTATGACTTTCGGAGGAGTATTAGAACATACAGGTATTCTTCGCTCCATTGTAAATCAAATTTTAAAATTAGCGACATCAGCAAAAGGGCTTATCGCTTCTACTATCGCATCTTGCTTTGCAACAAACCTTACTTGCTCTGAACAATATATTTCAATTGTCGTCCCTTCAAGAATGTACGCAAATGCATACACGGAAAAAGGACTACATTCAAAAAACTTATCCAGAGCATTAGAAGATGGTGGAACATTAACTTCTGTCTTTGTTCCTTGGAATACGTGCGGTGTATTTATTCTCGCAACACTTGGCGTAGGTGCATTTGAATATGCCCCTTATGCTATTTTGAATTTCATTGTACCTATTATCTCAATCATTTACGGTATAACTGGCCTCACAATTACAAAACTATCTGACATTGAGAAAGCAGAACTACTAAAAAAACAAAAAGCTCAATTAGAAGCTTAAAGATAACGGTAAACTCAGTTCATATATTGCGCGAGGGCGTCCTTGTTGATAGGGCATTTCCTCGCCGCAAATATGAGCATACCCGTAATCAACTAATTTCTTTAACAACCTTTCTGTCGATCTTCGAGTCACTTGTAAGTACTCAGAAAGGTCAGCTGCTGTAAACTTCAATGACGGATGCGATTGACTAAATTGAATAATTTTTGACAAGTTGGCCGGACTAAGCTTCGTTTCCTTCGCTATTTTCATTAGTTCCGGATTATCATTTTTCAAACTTTGTACTCTCTGTTCTTTCGGGAACGGACCAAATAAATCTTTATCACTTGTTAGTATATAAAAACAACGATCTATTGGATTATTCTTTGCAAAACTTTGAGCAATTTTTGCATTTTGCTCCGCTTCTTTCACAGTTTTTCCGTAACCAAATCCAATAGCTATCGTTCCTTCTATACTCGCAAATAAATTATTTATTATATTTGTTTTTATAATGGATTCGATATCACCACGAGTTGTATACAAAATGCATGTCATTTCATCCACTTGTTTAAATGAACCACGTAGTTCTGTTGAAATGACATCTAGTTTTTCAAGCAAATTCGTTCGTAATTCTAAGGAAGAAATAATACAAGCACCAACAGTAGCTGAATAGCTTTTTGCTAACTCCGCTTTTATTTTTGCACCTTTTAACCCATGTATAATGGACTGTGTTGGATCAATCATTCGCTCTGAAGGAACACCTAGTTTTTGAAGCTCGTCGTAAACAGCGTGAATACTAGTTAAAGCTAAATGAGCCTCTCCAGATTGATATTTAGCTACATGAAAATCGATAACTCTATTTATTTCATCTTTACTCCACAGCATATTTTCATAATCAAACACTTGTGGACTTTCTTTTATACCGATATCATGGAACACATTTGTAATAAATGAGCGGTCTACTAAATCGATAGAAATGTTATGTGGTTGAATACTTTGATGATACATGATAGAAAGAATGGAAGATGCGACAGTTGTCTCGTCTTGCTGTAAGTACGTACTTGGAATTCGTAATTGTTCTCTTATTTCTTTTGCCATATAATAAGGTAAAGCACCTGAGAAAAAGATGACATCACAAGGCTTTAAACGCTTTAATAGTTCAGAAGATTCTGCCGGATGAAGATAAATATATGGATCAATTTCTATTTCTTCTATTTTATGAGCAATAGGTAAAAGTGTCTCCATAAACTCTTTTGAACCGACAACTGCAATTTTTATCATCATTTCTCTAACTCCTTATCATTAATTAACGACTATTTAACGTCAACTATATCAAATGTACAAAAACATTGTAAACAGGAAGGGGTCTCTACCTAATGAAAATTACAGCTATTCATCTTTATGCAATTCGTTTACCGCTTCGCGATCCGTTTGTTATTAGTTACGGTTCTTATTCTGATATGCCTTCTATTATTGTCAAAATGGAAACAGATGAAGGTATTATCGGTTATGGTGAAGGCGTTGCTGATGATCACGTTACAGGCGAATCATGGGAAAGTACTTTCCATACTTTAAAACATACACTTGCTCCTGCGCTCATCGGACAAAATCCAATGAATATAGAAAAAATACACGATATGATGGACAATACCATTTACGGTGTTCCAACAGCGAAGGCTGCGATTGATATTGCTTGTTTTGATATAATAGGTAAAAAATTAAATCAACCTGTATATCAATTAATTGGTGGACGATACCATGAAGAATTTCCTATCACTCATGTATTAAGTATCGCAGATCCAGAAGAAATGGCCGAAGAAGCTGCCTCTATGATTCAAAAAGGTTACCAATCTTTCAAAATGAAAGTCGGTACAAATGTAAAAGAAGATGTAAAAAGAATTGAAGCGGTACGTGAACGTGTAGGAAATGATATTGCGATTCGTGTTGATGTAAACCAAGGTTGGAAAAATAGCGCCAACACATTAACAGCACTTCGTTCATTAGGTCATTTAAACATCGACTGGATTGAACAGCCTGTCATTGCAGACGATATTGACGCAATGGTTCACATTCGTTCGAAAACAGACCTTCCGCTTATGATTGATGAAGGATTAAAAGGTTCTCGTGAAATGCGCCAAATCATTAAATTAGACGCGGCTGATAAAGTAAATATAAAACTAATGAAATGCGGTGGCATATATCCCGCTGTAAAACTCGCTCACCAAGCAGAAATGGCCGGCATCGAATGCCAAGTTGGATCCATGGTCGAATCATCCGTTGCCTCTTCCGCAGGATTCCATGTCGCTTTCTCGAAAAAAATCATTACGAGCGTCGAGCTAACAGGTCCATTAAAGTTCACGAAAGACATCGGAAACTTACATTACGACGTACCATTTATTCGCTTAAACGAACAGCCAGGACTCGGCATTGAAATAAATGAGGATATCCTGCAAGAACTCACCGTCTTTCAAGACGTTGTACGCTAAAGGAGGGCTAACGCATGACAGTTCTATACGAGGGCAGATTAAAACAAAATAACGAGCTATTTCACGTTACATTACTATCACTAGAGCACATCGAACAAATTTTATTATTACAAAACGTTGTAGTTGAAGCACTAGAAGATAAAAGTCGTCTACAACCACTCTCCCAAGAAGAATTTCAATACATTCTAGAAGGAAATGGCATGATGATCGGTGCTTTTATCAAAAACGAACTCATCGCATTTCGCGCCCTACTCGTCCCTCCTATTGACGATGAACATTTAGGACTTGATATCGGCTTACCAGAAAGTGAACTGCACCGCGTCATCTATCAAGAAATCTCAAACGTTCACCCGAACTGCCGAGGTAATGGGATGCAAAAAATATTAGCGACAGTCATCATGGACGAATTACAAAAAGAAAACAGCAAATATGATTATGTGTGCTGCACCGTTGCACCTTTTAACATTCCAAGCTTAAAAGATAAGTTCTCACAAGGGATGGAGATTGCTGCGCTGAAGGAAAAGTATGGTGGGAGTCTGCGGTATGTTTTTGTGAAGGAATTGCGTGGGGACAAGGAAAGAGATTGGACGGAGATTAAGAGTGTTCCGATGAGTGATGCTGTTGGACAGCAGGCTTTGCTTTCGGATGGTTATCGCGGGTATGAAATGGAGAAAGTGGACGGAGATTTTGTTGTGAAGTTTGGACGATAATTGCTACGCCAGAAAAAAAGGAGATGTCTGCTGTGACATCTCCTTTTGCTTTCTCTTCATTGAACATATCGATTGCAACTCCAAATATATCAGCGATTTTTGAAATATATCGGCGCAACTCCAAATATATCAGCGATTTCCAAAATATATCGACTTACCGACAAAGATTGACAATAATCGCAACCTATACAAAGCGTAACATTAAACCGTCATCTTCCAACTAGATAACGCTAACCAGTTCTCCATTTCCTTATAATCGGGCATTATCTTCCCGACAAGACGCCAAAAAGAGCGATCATGATTTAAATGAACCATATGGCACATTTCGTGAACGACTACATAATCAATTACTCGCTGTGGTGCCATCGCTAGCTTCCAATTGAAGGTTAGTTGTAAATTCGAATCACAAGTACCCCACGTGCGACTACTATCTGTAATACGAATAGAACGTGGTTTTGTTTTAAAGTTACTTTGATGCGCTTTAATACTCTTCTCTACTAATGACTTACACTGCTTATAGTAAAATCGTTTTAAAGCTTGCTGTATTTTCTCATCTTTAAGATCTTTCACATAAATATGTAGCTTATCTCCTTCAAACACTGCATTGTCTTGCGTAATATTTGTATCTTGAGAAATTTGTATCGGATACGTACTTCCTAAATACAAAAAGCCTTCTCCTTGATCATAATCCTTTTCCTGTGGTCCACGCGCTCGCTCCGCCATTTCCTTACGTGTTGTCTGAATCCAATCCCACTTCTCTTCTAGCAACTGGACTAAATATTCAACAGGTGTCCCTTTTGGAGCTTGCACCTCAACATTCCCGTAAGAATCCACCAAAAAACGCACCGATTTTTTCTTTTTATAAGTTATATGAAAATTAATTGTTTCGCCTAAATATGTATGTACCATTTCATCACCTAGCATATTATTTTTACAAATAAAAAAGAGTAGGATACGAACACCCTACTCTACCTATTATATCATTTACCGCTTTAACGGAATCATTATCCTCTATACTTTACAGCTAATCCTTTAATGAAATTCCTTGCGTATCTATCGCCGCACTCTTTGTAATTTTTATGGCCTTTTTTTCTTAATAGAGCGCCTAGTTCTCCTTTTGTCACCTTAACGCCTACGCTATCTAGTATATCAAGTACATCTTCACTCGTTAATGAAAGTGCGATTTTCATTTTCTTTAGAAGAAGGTTATTAGCACTCTCTTTGCTTTGTACAGGTGCCGGTTGTCCAGGTTTCGGATCTTGCTTACCTCTTTTTAAAGTAATAAATCCATTTAAAAATGCCTCTAACATCATCATATCGCATGTTTTTACGTACTCATCTTCTTCCACATCAGGGTTTTCAGGTTCGTGCTGAGGCGCTCTCTTTATTTTTGTAAGCATATCAACTACGTCTTCTTTCGTTACTTCCATTCCGCCAAGTTTAAAAATTTCTACCATATCTATATCTTTTATATCTAAAGCATATCTTACTCTTTTTAATATATCGTTGTTGCTCATTGCCATTGGGTTTCCTCCTGAAATGTTGATTATTTTTAACTTTTTATTTGTAATACAGTTTATCGTAACTAATCTAAATAAGATTATTTTTTATTATTTTCATAATTAAATTTAACAAAAAAGGTAGTGCCTTCCGATCCTGTTTGAATTTCTATTTTTGCATTATGACGGGTAGCAATGGCATAACATACGCCTAATCCCAATCCAGTTCCATTATCTTTAGTTGTGTAAAATGGAGTCCCCAGTTTCTCTAATACTTCAGGGCTGATACCTTTCCCTTCATCCCGCACTGCAAGCACCACACAATTTTGCCCTTCCTTATAGGTGCTAATAGTTAGAGTTTTCCCTGTACTCATCGCTTCTAAGCCATTACGGTATAGGTTCATTAATAATTGCCGTATCTCATTACGATTTAAAAGTAATACTGGAACGTCATTTGTATCGACTTGAATATATTTATTTTGATTATGCGTATCTATCTTTATTAAAGGAATAATATCGTGGATAATCGAATTTAAATCTAACATCTGTAAATCTGATTTCTTTGTATTACCTATTGAGAGAAATTCAGTAATAATAGAATTGACACGATCAAGTTCTTCAACCATTAAATTAAAGTACTTACTATGTTTCTCATAGTTGTTCTCTTCTTTTAATAACTGCAAAAATCCTCGTACTGTTGTCATTGGATTTCTAATCTCGTGGCTGATACCTGCTGCCATTTGCCCTATTAACTCTATGTTGGATAACCTTTTCAATTCCTGCTCATATTGCTTTTTTTCTGTTATGTTTTTACAAATACAACAAATACCATCATCATACGGATATGCAATAACTTCATGCCAATATTCATCAGAGGTAGAAAAAAATTCAAAATGAACTGTAGTTCGCTCTGACATTACACGATGAAGCTCCTTATATATAACTGTATCTACGCTACTTGGGAAGACCTCCCATATATTCTTACCTAATACGTCTTTTACTGTTTTTCTTTGCGGGAAATGTTGATGTTTATTTACATACATAAATTCCCATTTATTATTCAAAGTCAAGAATCCATCCGTAATACTTTCAATCACACTTGTAACTTTTTCATTAGCAGCAGCTAGTTCTCTCGTTCTTTCTTCCACCCTGCTTTCAAGTTGATCCATATATAACAAGTTTGAAAACGTAGGAGCTGTGGCATCAACGATAGATTTTGCCAGTTGAATTCGGGAATCATCGTAATTATGAATTTTTTCCTCTTTGCCAACGACGATTACCCCTAATACTTCTCCCATTGAAACCAATGGAATCATCAGTAAACCCTTACTATCTATATTTTTTGTTCGAATAATCTCTTGAATCTTGGCTTCATAGTTTTTCTCCATCCAATCTGCTTCTATCCAATCACAGCCCGAGCTTAACTTCGTTGTCTTAATCGTTGTTTTGTCTAGCGGATCTAAAAGGTGGGCAGCCATGTTTTTACTCTCTAAAATCTGTCCTAAGTAAAAAAAGCATTTATCAAAACTCTCCTGTATTGAGGAACACATTGATAAATCACGGGTAACATTTAGTAACAGCTGCTTCTCGGCAATAAGATTTTCTTTTTGGGTTAAATTTTTTGCGTTTTGAATGGCGACCGCCGCCATGTTTACATAAGCTTCAACACTTTGAATTTCTGAATCTGTTAAGTTCATTGGAACTCCATAATCAAATAAAAAAACAAGACCAAATAACTCTTGCCCAAATGAGATAGGCAGAGCTAATAAAGACTTAATTTTAAACGCATCGACTGGTCTCGAATCCGGTCGATGATCCTTTGAGGTATCAGGAATATAGATGGTTTTTTTAGTTTCAATAACTTCTTTTGCCAGTAAGTCTACTTCAGGATCAATTACCTGCGTATCGAGCGTTACGCCATTTATGGTCTCTGGTTTTCCTGCAAACCCTCTAAATGTTCCATCTTCTTCAGGTAAATAAATTCCAACAGCGTCACACCTAACAATCTCCTCTGATATCGCCATTGTTACACGCTGCAATACTTCACGTAATTCTAATTTTGTATTTATTATTTTGGTTATATTCGCGAGCCTAGAATATCTCGTCTGATCACTTAACATTTGCATAGCCTCCAATTATAGGCGTAATAAAGTGCAACTTTAATAAGTGAGGGGGGTGGTGATTCATCCCCCCACTTATTATCAGCCTGAATCCAACCTAACCTCTTTGCACTAGCAGAATTTTAAGGTGGGAGTTTTACTGCCCGCAAATAGCGGGGTGAAATAAACATGCTAATATCAGTGAACATCAAGATCAACCTACCATTTTCTCCTGTATTCTTTTCTTACCCTTGTTTTATATAGAATACCTCACTTACTTATGATACGGTTCACCTTACACTAATAAAATTACTACACTCCATCCCTTCTAACTTTCAAAAGTTACACCGTTTCACTACCCTGTGTCTCACTAACACTCGCCTCAAACTTATCAAGCAATGCACGCACTTCATCAGTCGATTTCGTACTCATCAATTGATTTCTCAATTCAGCAGCTCCTGGGAAGCCTTTTACATAAATTTTGAAGAAGCGATGAAGTCCTGTGATTGAGCGTGGCAGTACTTCTGCATATTGATCTTGAAGATCAAGTTGTAGTCTTAAAAGATCTAGATGTTCTTTACTGCTATGCTCTCTTGGTTCTTTTTCGAAAGCAAACGGATTTTTAAAGATACCTCGTCCGATCATTACGCCATCAATGCCGTATTTTTCAGCAAGTTCCAGCCCAGTTTTACGGTCAGGGATGTCACCATTTATTGTTAGTAGCGTATTTGGTGCAATACGATCACGTAATTTTTTAATTTCCGGAATTAGCTCCCAGTGCGCATCCACTTGGCTCATTTCTTCTCTTGTACGTAAGTGAATTGAAAGGTTCGCGATATCTTGTTTGAAAATATGCGTTAACCAATTTTCCCACTCACTTAACTCTTTAAAGCCAAGTCTTGTTTTTACGCTGACAGGTAGTCCGCCTGCTTTTGCAGCTTGGATAAGTTCTGCCGCAACGTCTGGACGTAGAATAAGGCCACTACCTTTCCCTCTTGATGCAACGTTCGGTACTGGGCAACCCATGTTAATATCGATACCTTTAAATCCTAGTTCTGCCATACCAATACTCATTTGACGGAAGTATTCGGGATTGTCTCCCCAAATATGTGCTACCATCGGTTGTTCGTCTTCTGTAAAAATTAAACGGCCACGTACACTTTTCATACCTTCTGGATGACAATAGCTATCCGAGTTTGTAAACTCTGTGAAGAATACGTCCGGACGACCAGCTTCACTTACTACGTGACGGAAAACAACATCTGTCACATCTTCCATTGGTGCAAGTACGAAAAACGGTCGTGGTAATTCACGCCAAAAATTATCTATCATTTCAAATTCAAATCCTCTCAATATGAATACAATTTCAAACTCTCAATAAACCAAAAAGCAGATGGTATAGATTTTCCTATATCAACTGCTTTTCTATTATACCAACTTAAGCCAAGCTACACACTCCACATGAGTCGTATGCGGGAACATATCAACAGGTTGTACTTCCTGTGTTTTATATCCGCCTTCTTCTAGTACTTTTAAATCACGTGCTAATGTTGCTGGGTTACATGATACGTATACGACGCGTTTTGGTTTCATGTCGATGATTGTGTTAAGTAGTGCCTCATCACAACCTTTACGCGGTGGATCTACGACCATTGTGTCAGCAATTACACCTTCTTTATACCATTTTGGAATGACTACCTCTGCTTCTCCTACGCCAAATTCAGCGTTTGTCATATTGTTTAGCGCTGCGTTACGCTTCGCGTCTTCGATCGCTTCTGGCACAATTTCAACACCGTACACTTTTTTCGCTTTTTGTGCTAGGAATAAGGAGATTGATCCAATTCCGCAATAGGCATCAATTACTGTTTCGTTGCCATCTAATTTGGCGTATTCTAACGTTTTATCGTATAACACTTTCGTTTGTTCTGGGTTTACTTGATAGAATGAACGTGCTGAAATCGCAAATTTAATATCGCCGATAAAGTCATAAATATATTCTGATCCGTACAGTACTGTCGTTTTGTCTCCGAAGATTACATTTGTACGTTTCGGGTTTACGTTTTGAACAATTGATTTTACTTCTGGGAATTTCGTAGCAATTTCTTCAATGATTGCTTTTTTGTTTGGCAGTTCTGCTGTACGAGTAATGAAGACAAGCATAATCTCCCCTGTTACTTGTCCATAGCGCGCCATTACGTGACGAAGTGTTCCTTTGTTACGCTCTTCGTTGTAGGCCGAAATACCGTGTTTTTCACAAATTCGTTTTACTTCTTGAATCAATGTATCGTTTTCTTCTGCTTGAATTAAACATGATTCCATATTAATAATGTCATGCGTTCCTTGACGATAGAAACCAGCTACAAGTCCGCCTTCACGTTCTCCAATTGGTACTTGTGCTTTATTACGGTATACCCACGGATTCTTCATGCCAAGTACAGGATGAACAGGAACATCGCTTAGTCCTCCAATGCGCTGCATAACGTCGCGTACTTGTTTTTCTTTCGCTTGTAATTGTCCTTCATATGTTAAATGCTGAAGCTGACAACCGCCGCATTGATTGTACACTGGGCATTCGGCATCTTTACGATATGGGCTCTCTGTATGAAGCTTCATTAAACGACCGAATGCGAAGTTTTTCTTCACTTTAATAATTTTAATTTGCGCTTCTTCACCTGGTAATCCGTTTTTAACGAAAATAGGATAGCCTTTTACTTTCGCAACACCGGCACCATCATGTGTTAAATCTTCAAATACTACATCTATAAACTCGTTTTTTTCAACTGGTGGCGTCATTTTTGTACTCATTTTCCGACCTCTCTTTTTCATAACACTGCGTTACATTTTATCATACTTATATGGTCTATTTCTATTGGAAGAAAAAAAGCTATTGACGATAGTTCTCTGTTAATGTTACGCTACTACTAATTTAATACGGACGATGTTACCTCATATATACTCGATAATATGGATCGAGAGTTTCTACCCGGCAACCTTAAATTGCTGGACTATGGGGAAAACTAATGAATATTAGCCTATGTGCAAAAAAGGACTCATATTGATTAGCTTTCTCTCATAGATGAAAGTGAATCCATATGGGTCTTTTTTTATTTCCATTTTTCTAAAAGGTCAGACATCTTACGTATGACATAAAACCTCTTTGTTTTATTTTTAGTAATACAACGAGCGTTTTATGTACAAACTTTATACGAACTTCTGAAAGGGGCAACTACATGCAATATGTAATGAGCATTATCGGTATTCTTGTTGTTTTAGGTTTATGTTTTGCTTTGTCAAACAACAAAAGTAAAATCAACTTCCGTGCAATTGCTATTATGATTGGTTTTCAAATTTTAATCGGTTGGTTTATGTTTGGCACAAAGATTGGTCAACAAATCATTATTTTCATTAGTAAAGTTTTCAACAAACTAATTAAACTTGGTACGACAGGTGTTGATTTTCTCTTTAATGGAATTCAAAGAGACTTTGTCTTTTTCTTAAACGTACTATTAATTATCGTATTTTTCTCAGCACTACTTTCTATCTTTAGTTACTTAGGTGTTTTACCATTCATCGTTCGCGTTGTCGGCGGTGCCATTTCAAAAATTACTGGTTTACCACGCGTTGAATCGTTCCATGCGGTAAACTCTGTATTCTTCGGTTCAAGTGAAGCGTTAATCGTTATTAAAAATGATTTACAACATTTCAATAAAAACCGTATGTTTATCATTTGTTGTTCTGCGATGAGCTCAGTTTCTGCTTCTGTTACAGCATCATACGTAATGATGTTAGATGCGAAATATGTACTAGCAGCTCTTCCATTAAACTTATTCTCAAGCTTAATTGTTTGTTCGTTATTAACACCTGTTGATACGAAAAAAGAAGACGAAGTAGTTCAGAAATTTGATCGTACTTTATTCGGAGACAGCTTTATTGGCGCAATGATTAACGGTGCGCTTGATGGTTTAAAAGTAGCTGGTATCGTTGCCGCATTAATGATCGCTTTCATCGGTGTTATGGAAGTTGTAAACTACGTAATTAGCGCAGCTTCAGGTGCAATGGGACACGCTATTACGTTACAACAAATCTTCGGTTACGTACTTGCTCCATTCGCATTCTTAATGGGGATTCCAGCTCAAGATATTATCCCAGCTGGCGGAATTATGGGTACGAAGATTGTATTAAACGAGTTTGTAGCAATCCTTGATTTAAAAGGTGTTGCAGCAACATTATCTCCACGTACAGTTGGAATCGTTACAGTATTCTTAATTAGCTTCGCAAGTATTAGCCAAATTGGCGCGATCGTTGGTACAATTCGTGCTCTTTCTGAGAAACAAGGAAGCGTCGTATCGAAATTTGGTTGGAAAATGCTATTTGCATCAACACTTGCTTCTATTTTATCTGCAACAATCGCTGGATTGTTTATTTAGTAAAAATCACCTTACTCGTTGAAGTAAGGTGATTTTTTTATCTATTGTTACTTTTCTCATTCCATCCATTTTCTTCAAATGATATGATGAACAAGGGTATGTCCCCACCACTCTTATAGCGGTGGGGATTTTAATGTAAATATGTAACATACTACACAATAGAAGGTGATTTTATGAGAAAATACGCAGCAATTGCTTTATGTACATCTGCCATTCTAGCAGGTTGTAATACTAGCAATGTAAGCCAGGAACTTAAAAAAGAGAAAAAGGTTCAAGAAGTTAAGAAACAAACAGAAACTGTGCAAGAACAAGGTAAAATTTCTTATCAGCCCATTACACACGAGTCTACAAATACTACTATTCATATAACAGATATAAAAGATACTTTAACTGAAGTACAATATAAAATTTGGCGTACTGCTGATGGAAAGGAACACACTAAATCTTTTTCTTCTAAAGAAAAGGAGAAACAGTTTACACTTCCTTTTGATATAAAAGAATTTGAAGGAAAACGTGGTGAGTTCCAAATTGAAGCAATAGGCATAAAAGAAGATGGGAAAACCATTCCACTCACAAAATCTGCTATTACTTTCGAACAAAAGGTTCCCGTTCTTATGTATCATGCAATCGATGATTATCACGGACAAGGCATTAAAGATTTATTCGTCTCACCTGCTAACTTTGAAGCCCAAATGAAATATTTAAAAGACAACGGCTATACATTACTAACTTTTGAACGTTGGGGTGATATTAATAAAGTAAATAAACCTATCTTTGTTACATTTGATGACGGTATGAAAAATAATATGAATGCATTCCATGTTTTACAAAAGCTAAAAGACGATACATTTAAACCGGCGGCAACAGAATATATGATTGTTGATAACGTTGATGTAGAAGGATCACTGTCTACTTCTGAAATAAAAGAAATGGTCGATTCCGGCATTTTCTCAGTGCAATCTCATACAGCGACGCATGCAGACTTACCGAAAATTACAAACTATGAAGAGGAATTAAAAGGATCAAAAGAAAAGTTAGAAAAAATAACAGGTAAGCCCGTTATCGCAGTTGCTTATCCATTCGGTCATGTAGATGATAAAGTCGTTGCAGAAACGAAGAAATATTATCAATTTGCGACGACAACAAAACCCGGAAAATTCATTACAAAAGGTGAACCCGATGAATTGTTAAAAATGAAGCGTGTTCGCATACACCATACGACGACCGTAGAACAGTTTGCTTCTTCGATTAAATAACGATGAGGGCTCAATATATTTTGAGCTCTCTTTTTACGCTATATTTATATATATTTTTTGAATTTTCTTGTATTATATATAGTAAGAAATCTTTCAAATTAAAGGAGATTATACATATGTCATTTGAACAAACGTTAGAGAAATATGCTGCCCTTGCAGTCAATGTTGGTGTTAATATTCAACCAGGACAAACATTATCAATTAGCGCACCTCTTGAAGCTGTACAATTTGTACGCCTCGTTACAGAAAAAGCATATAAATCTGGTGCAAAACACGTATATGTGGATTGGAATGATGAGACGTTAACACGCTTAAAGTTCGATCTAGCTCCTGAAGAAGCATTCGCTGAGTTTCCATCTTGGAAAGCACACGCTCGTGAAGAATTAGCAAAAGAAGGCGCTGCATTTATGTCTATTTATGCAGAAAACCCTGATTTATTAAAAGGTGTAGAACCAACGCGTATCGCAACAGCTCATAAAGTAGCTGGTGAAGCAATGAAAGTATACCGTGATTACGTACAAGCTGATAAAGTAAGCTGGTGTGTCATTTCTGTTCCTACGAAAGAATGGGCTGCGAAAGTATTCCCTGACGTTGCACCAGAAGAACAAGAAGCAAAACTATGGGATGCTATTTTCAAAGCTACTCGTGCTGATTTAGAAAATCCTGTGGAAGCATGGAAAGAACACGATAAAACATTACATACAAAAGTTGATTACTTAAACGAAAAGCATTATAAAGCTCTTCACTATACAGGTCCTGGAACAGATTTAACGATCGAACTTCCAGAAAAACATGTATGGGCTGGTGCTGGTAGCTTAAATGAAAAGAACGTACCATTTATGGCGAACATTCCAACTGAAGAAGTGTTTACAATGCCACTTAAAACAGGTGTAAATGGCCAAGTATCTAGTACAAAACCGTTAGCATTTGCAGGTAACATTATCGATAACTTCACGTTAACATTTGAAAACGGACGTATCGTAGATTATAAAGCTGAAGTTGGAGAAGAAGCTTTAAAACATTTAGTAGAAACAGATGAAGGTTCTCACTTCTTAGGAGAAGTAGCTTTAGTACCTCATGATTCACCAATTTCAAACACAAATATTTTATTCTACAACACGCTATTTGATGAAAACGCATCTTGCCACCTTGCAATCGGAAATGCTTATGCATTTAACTTAGTTGGCGGAAAAACGATGTCTAAAGAAGAACTTGCTGAAAATGGCGCAAACGCTAGTATTACACACGAAGATTTCATGATTGGATCAGCTGAGCTTGATATCGACGGCATTACAGCTGATGGCAGACATGAACCAATCTTCCGTAAAGGTAATTGGGCGTTTTAATAAAAGCAAAAGGCTATCTTCCACACTGGAAGATAGCCTTTTATGATGCAGATGAAACCTTAAGTCCAATTACGCCTAAAACGATAAAGAGAATACAAAACGCTTGGAATAAGCTAATGTGCTCTTTAAAAAAATATACGCTAATGATTGTAATAAGTAATGTTCCTACGCCAGACCAAATGGCATAAGCGATACTTAAATGAATTTTTTTGACAACGATAGCAAATACGCTGAAACAAATTCCGTAAAATACAAAAATAAGTACACTTGGAATGAGCTTTGTTAAACCGTTTGATAATTTCATCGCAATTGTTCCAGCTACTTCAAAAATAATTGTTACAAGTAATAATAGCCAATATACCATACTAGAATCTCCTTCTCTGTTACCTTATAGAGATTCTAGTATACTACTTATAGTCCTAATGAAATATATTTAATTTCTAAATATTCCTCGATACCGAAATGACCACCTTCACGGCCAATACCGCTTTCTTTAAACCCACCGAACGGTGCTTGTGCAACTGATGGGAGGCCATCATTTAAACCGATAATACCGTACTCTAACGCTTCACTAATTTGGAATGCTTGACTAATATCTTTCGTGAAAATGTACGCGGCTAAACCATATGGCGTATTATTTGCACGCTCAATTACTTCTTCAACCGTTTTAAATTTCGCAACTGGTGCAACCGGTCCAAATGTTTCTTCATTCATACAAAGCATCGTATCATTCGCCAATCCAATTACAGTCGGTTGCATAAAGTGTCCGTCTAGCTCTGCAACCTTTTGACCACCATATAAAACTGTTCCACCTTTTTGAATAGCATCTTCAATATGTTCTTGTACTTTTGAAACTGCATTCTCGTCAATAAGTGGTCCTACAGTCGTTCCGTCACCGAAACCGTCTCCTACTTTCAACTTCCCTACTGCCTTTTGAAACTTCTCTGCGAATACTTCGTAAACTTCTTCCTGAACAAATACTCGGTTTGTACATATACACGTTTGTCCTGCGTTACGGAATTTCGAACCGATTACTGCCTCTACTGCTTTATCTAAGTCTGCATCATTCATAACAATAAACGGTGCGTGACCACCTAACTCAAGTGAAACCTTTTTCATCGTTTGTGCCGCACTAGCCATTAACTCTTTCCCAATTTCCGTTGATCCTGTAAAGGACACTTTTCGAACACGCCCATCTTCCATCCACGTATCAGCAATTGCTTTCGCACTACCTGTTACAATATTTATTACGCCTTTTGGAATGTCTGCTTCATGAGCTAATTCAGCTAATTTTAACGCAGTTAACGGCGTTTGACTTGCAGGTTTTACAACCGCTGTACATCCTGCTGCAAGCGCCGGAGCTACCTTTCTCGTAATCATAGCAGCCGGGAAGTTCCAAGGCGTAATAGCTGCCATAACGCCAACTGGTTGCTTCATGACTAAAATACGTTTATTCTGATGAGAAGCAGGAATCATTTCACCATATACGCGTTTTCCTTCTTCTGCATACCATTCAACAAAACTATTTGCATAATTCACTTCACCAAGCGCTTCTGCAAACGGCTTTCCTTGTTCTTTCGTCATGATCGCTGCAATCTCTTCTTTATTTTCCTCAATAAGTGTGAACCATTTTTTTAATTTCGCTGCACGATCTGCCGCTGTTAACTTAGACCATAATTTAAAAGCTTCATGCGCAGCATCAACAGCTTGCTTTGCCTCTGTTACCCCGCCCTTTGGTACAGTCGCAAATATTTCCTTCGTTGCTGGATTATTTACTTCGATTTGCTCTTGCAATGTAATCCACTCACCATTTATATACATCGCCTTTTTCTCTACATTTACAAACGTCGCTTTTTTATCCAATATTCTCTTCCTCCTCTATAAGTTTCTTTATTTTCCTAGTCGCAGCAGATTGACTTATTTTTAAAAACTCCGCTACTTTATAACTCGATCCATATGTTTTATATGCTTTCAAAATAATATTCCGTTCTACTTCTTCTAACATTTTATAGAGACTTTGACCGGACTGTTCAACCGTTGATTCTTGCATCGCTATTGGTAAATCTTCTATCGTAACGATATCATCGGCAGTTATAACAATTCGCTCAATCACATTTTCAATCTCTCTATTATTTCCTTCCCACGGGTAACCAACAAACATTTGTAATGTGCTAGGCGCTAATTTTACATTTCTACCATATTTCTCGTTAAAGTGTTGTAAATAATGATAAATAAGTGGCAAAATGTCTTCTGTTCTTTCCCGTAGTGGCGGGATTACAATGGGAATGACATTCAGACGATAATATAAATCTTTCCGAAATGTTCCTTGTTTCACCATCATACTTAAATCTCTATTTGTTGCCGCTACAATTCTAACGTCCACCTTTTTTAATTCTCTTCCGCCTATAGGGCGAAACGTTTTTTCTTGCAACACTTGCAAAAGCTTTGCTTGAGTTTCAAGCGGCATTTCGCCAATTTCATCTAAGAATAGCGTTCCTTTATGCGCTGATTCTAATAGTCCCTTTTTCCCTTCACGATTCGCACCTGTAAAGGATCCGCCTGAGTATCCAAAAAGCTCTGATTCAATTAAATTTGTCGGCAATGCCGCACAGTTAATTTCATAGAAACTTTCATTCTTCCGGTTACTCACTTCATGTAAATGACGCACCAATCGACTCTTTCCTACTCCTGTCTCACCTAAAACGAGAACCGTACTATCTACTACGGATACTTTCTTGATTGTCTCGACTATTTTTTGCATAGCGATACTTTTAAAAATAAGTCCTTCATGTTCATATGTTTCTCTTAATTCTTTTTTATATGTTTTTAACTGATTATCCATTTCTTCTACCTTTTGACGTAATTGATAGAGTTCTGTAAGATCACGAGAGTAACTAATTACTCTTCTTAAATTGCCCTCTTCATCAAAAACAGGCCTTGTACGAACGTGTAAATACTCTCCTGATTTTGTGGTCTGAACTAGTTCGATTGGCCTCTTTTTTTCAATTACTTCTAACGTTGCTGATGGGTAAAAGATACCATCTTTCTGCAATTCTTTTACATGTTTACCTACTAACTCTTTTGCAGCCAATTGATAGTGCCTTTCACATGTACTATTTACACGTACAACGATTCCCTTTTCGTCAGTCACAAAAATTTCGTCAAACGCATATTCAAATACATCTTGTAAATCCATTAACACTCGTTCCTTTTCTGCAACCATCCTAGCCACCCCTAACTTCCAATCCGTCGATTCACTTCAATACCTTTATTATAAAGTGAATTTTCTGCATTTTATATAGAGTCAGCTAGAATGTTTGCTGTTTTATTATTTAACTTTTAAACACGAGCAATATTTGCTTTCTCATAACAGACTTGCAACGATTCTTCAATGATTGTTAATCCTTCTTCCAGTTGCTCATCTGTAATCACTAATGGCATTAGCACACGAATAACATTACCGTATGTTCCTGCTGATAGTAGAAGTAAGCCACGTTTATTTGCTTCTGCGCATAAATTAGCTGTTAACGTTTTATCAGGTGCTTTCGTCTTACGATCTTGAACGAGCTCAAATGCACACATTGCTCCTAAACCACGCACATCACCAATGCAATTATATTTATTTTTCATCTCTTCGAATCGGTTCATTACGACTTTTCCTAATTCTATCGCTCTATCATTTAAATTCTCTTTTTCTATTACATCAAGTACTGCTAATGCTGCCGCACATCCTAGCGGGCTTCCTGCATACGTTCCACCAAGTTCTCCTGGTGCAGACTCATTCATAATTTCTTTGCGCCCAATAACACCACTAATCGGTACACCAGCACCTAATGATTTAGATACCGTAATTAAATCCGGAACGACATCATAATGATCAATGGCGAAATATTTTCCTGTACGGCTAAATCCAGTTTGAATTTCATCCGCTACAAATAAGATGCCGTGTTCTGAGCAAATATTGCGTACTTCTTGCACAAACTTCTTACTTGGGACGATAAATCCACCTTCCCCTTGAACAGGTTCCATTACAACGGCTGCAATTGTTTCTGGTGCTACTTCTGATATAAAGAAGTTCTTGAATTCTTCAATCATAAAGTCATCGTACTGCTCTTCCGTTAGTCCTTCTGGGCGACGATATTCGTATGGGAATGGTGCTTTATATACTTCCGGTGCAAATGGGCCAAATCCAAACTTATATGGTTTTACTTTACTTGTCATCGTCATTGTCATTAATGTGCGTCCATGGAAACCTTTAGAAAATGCAATAATACCAGGTCTTTTTGTATATTTACGAGCAATTTTCACCGCATTCTCAACTGCTTCTGCACCACTATTTAAAAATAGTACTTGCTTATCAAAACTTCCCGGTGCTAATGCCGCAAGTTTTTCTGCTAATTCAATATATGGCTCATACATCATGACATTAAAGCCAGTATGAATGTATTGATCTACTTGTTTATGGAGCGCTTCTTTAACAGCTGGGTGACAATGTCCTACGTTAATTGTTCCTATCGCTCCAGCGAAATCAATGTACTGATTACCATCAACATCAGTAACAAGAGCACCATTTGCAGATTGTACAAACGTTGGGATGCCGTTACTTACTCCTTTTGGTACTATATTTTGGCGGCGTTCTAGTAAAGACGCTGCTTTCGGTCCAGGAATTTGTTCATTTACTTTAGCAAATTTTTTTATATTCATTACGTACCCCATCCTTTTCTTTACATTGTTTTCTCTTTTCATTGCAAAATGTATGCCAATATTCTTTTCTAGTATTCATCTATTTCGCCATAAAAAATAAGTCTATAAAGACTCATAACGAGTCTTTATAGACTTATTTTTCTTACACATTAGACTTTCCTTGTTCCCAAGTCAACTCACCTGAATGCGAAATAAAGTCCCCAACAGATTGTACTACTAAATCCGCAAGTGGTTCTAATGTTTGACGATTCCCTGTACCAGATAGTACTCCAATTGCATAGCAATCACCATTTTTCGCTAAATATAAATCAGTCGGTGTATCCCCAACGACAGCTACTTCACATGCCTTTAAATGAAACTTCTCACAGAAGGATTCTATAATTCTTTTATCGGGTTTTTGTGCCGCAAATGTATCTGAAGCTACAACATAATCAAAAAAGGTCTCTAATTGATACTGTTTTAAAAATAATTCTGTCGGTGCGAAATCATCAGCTGTAACAACACCTAAAATAAATCCTCTATCCTTTAAACTTTGTAAAATTTTCGGTAAATCTGCCGTCATTTTCATGTAAGAACGATGCTCGTACATAAGGGCAAACAGTTTTTCACTTACCCATTCATGCATTTCCTCTTCTTTAGATGACGTAATATACTTACAAAGCCCCTTTGCCACATCAAGGCTTGTTCCTGCCGCTATTGCGCTACGTGGGTGAACAAATACCCCATCCACACCGATTTCTTTCAATAAAGTCGGCTGCATTGATTGTGGCAGTTGGTATAATTTTATACATTCAGCCACAAGTTCTTCAGCCACTTTTATCCAAATTGAATGAAAATCCATTAATGTTCCATCTTTATCAAATAGTATTGCTTTTACTTTCTCCATAACACCCCACCTCTCGTTTCTTATATCCTCCAGTGTATCAATAAAATATGGATATAAAATAAACGAATTGTAAAAATACCATGAAAATCAAACTAACTTCAAATTTACAATTCTTCTATATAATAAAAAAGGATGCCTTTACAGGGCATCCTCTTGATGTTCAGGAACAAATAGTTCCAGACAATGATACATATTTTCGAATTCCATCGGTGCATCTCCACCATATTCACCATCTAAATTAATCATTAGTTTATCTGGTGAATGCACTTTAATTCGGTTCGCTTGTGTGTATAGTACTTTTGGATTGTTAATATGTTCACCACGCTGCGCTTGTGTTGCAGCTTTAATTAAGTCGGCAATCGAACCTTTTTTCAGCACTAATAAATCAAATAAGCCATCGTTAATCGATGCATATGGTGCTACCTTTTCAAAGCCACCCACTGAACGAGTATTCGTAATTAAAAACATCGTAATTTCTTCTTGTAGTAATTTTCCATCATACTCAATTTCAACGTATGTTGGATGTAGTGATGGTAGCATTTCGATACCTTTTAAATAATAAGCAAGTTGTCCTAATACAGTCTTTAGCTTACTTGGTACTTCATATGTTAATTCTGTAATACGACCGCCACCAGCGATGTTAATAAAATATGTATCGTTTGCTCTACCAAGGTCTAATGGCACAGTTTTTCCTTCACAAATAATATCCGCTGCCTCTTCAATAGAACGAGGTACACCGATTGCACGTGCAAAGTCATTTGTCGTTCCAACTGGAATAATTCCAAATTTCGGACGGAATTCATGCCCAACTAGACCGTTTACGACTTCATTTAACGTGCCGTCACCACCAGCCGCAATAACAACATCAAATTTACGCTCTACAGCTTGCCTCGCCGCCACAGTTGCGTCTCCAGGACCCGTTGTCGCATGACAAGATGCTTCATATCCAGCTTGTTCTAATTTTTGTAATACTTCCGGTAAGCTCTTCTTAAATAGCTCACGCCCAGAAGTAGGATTATAAATAATTCTTGCTCGCTTCATCATTTATTAGCACAGGAAATTTCTTTATGTATCGACAAAGAACATACCGAACTTCTATTCAGTATTCCCATGCCTACCTCCTCTCATCTTCCTATCCTTCTTTTATCTCGCTCAAACAGGCAGTAAGAACCCGATTCGTGTAGCCCATCAAAAGTAAATATTCATTTCAATGGTTTTGTTTTATTTGACAAAAAATTTATGTCCATCTATTTCCTCACAACAATTTACATATAACGAATAATAATTATCTATTATTTCATGAGATGAAAAAACCTCTATTTCTAGATTTATCATTATTCCCACCTTTTTGCAACTATCATACCATAGTTGCTATACAAACATTTTTCCACTTTTGACAGTTAATCAAACGTTTGTTTAAATAATTTTCTCTCATTTAAACAAACGTTTGATTAACCTAGAAAAACACCCATGTACGGGTGTTTTTCTGCTTAATCTTTAAAAGTTACTACTATTATCGCTTATTAATCTCTTCAAGTAAGATTTTGTTAACAAGCGGTGGATTTGCTTGTCCTTTTGTAGCTTTCATAATTTGACCAACTAAGAAGCCAATTGCACGGTCTTTACCGTTTTTAAAGTCTTCGATAGATTGCTCATTATTATCAAGAATTTCTGTTACAACTTTACGAAGTGTACCCTCGTCAGAAATTTGAACAAGGCCTTTCGCTTTAACGATTTCTTCTGGGTCTCCACCTTTTTCAATTAATTCGTTAAATACTTTCTTCGCAATTTTAGAAGAAATTGTACCTTTTTCAATTAATTGAACCATTTTAGATAAACCAGCAGGCGTTAATGCAACGTCTTTTAATTCTTTTTGTTGTTTGTTTAGGTATGCAAGTACTTCACCCATTAACCAGTTTGATGTTAATTTCGCATCAGCACCGTCTGCAACAGTTGCTTCAAAGAAATCAGACATTTCTTTCGTTAATGTTAATACGTGTGCATCATAAGCTGGTAAGCCTAATTCTGCAACGTAGCGAGCTTTACGTGCATCTGGAAGTTCTGGAATAGAAGCACGAACTGCTTCTTTCCACTCATCGTCGATGTAAAGTTCAACTAAGTCCGGCTCTGGGAAGTAACGGTAATCATCAGATCCTTCTTTCACACGCATTAAGATTGTTTTCTTCGTTGCTTCATCATAACGACGTGTTTCTTGTTGGATGATACCACCAGATAATAATTCTTTTTCTTGGCGAGCTTGCTCAAACTCAAGACCTTTTTGTACGTAAGTGAAAGAGTTTAAGTTTTTCAGTTCCGCTTTTGTACCGAACTTCTCTTGTCCAACTGGACGAAGGGAAATGTTCGCATCACAACGCAAGGAACCTTCTTCCATCTTACAATCAGATACGCCAGTGTATTGAATGATTGATTTTAACTTCTCTAAGTATGCATATGCTTCTTCTGGCGTGCGCATATCTGGCTCAGATACGATCTCAATTAAAGGCATACCTTGACGGTTGTAGTCTACTAATGAGCCGTCAGCTGTATGCGTTGATTTACCAGCATCTTCTTCTAAATGAAGACGTGTAATACCGATACGTTTCTTTTTACCGTCTACTTCAATTTCAATCCAACCATTTTCACCAATTGGCTTATCAAACTGAGAGATTTGGTAAGCTTTCGGATTATCTGGATAGAAATAGTTTTTACGGTCAAACTTCGTTTCTGTTGCGATTTCACAGTTTAATGCCATTGCAGCTTTCATTGCAAAGTTAACTGCTTCTTTATTTAAAGTAGGAAGTACTCCTGGGTATCCTAAGTCAATTACACTTGTTTGTGTATTTGGTTCCGCTCCGAATTCTGTTGGACTCGCAGAGAAAATTTTCGAATTTGTTTTTAACTCAACGTGAACCTCTAAACCAATAATTGTTTCTAAATTCATCTATGCTCGCCTCCTTACAGACTTGCTTTTTTTGTATGATGGTCTGTTGCTTGCTCAAACGCATGTGCAACGCGGTAAATTGTCGCTTCATCGAAGTGTTTACCAATGATTTGTAAACCAAGTGGCATGTTGTTAGCACCGAATCCACATGGAACAGAAATCGCTGGAACACCTGCTAAGTTTACTGGGATTGTTAAAATGTCATTTGCATACATTGTCATTGGATCATCAACTTTTTCGCCCACTTTAAATGCTGGAGTTGGCGTTGTTGGTCCAATAATAACATCGTAGTTAGCAAATACATTTTCAAAGTCGTTTTTAATTAATGTACGTACTTGTTGTGCTTTTTTGTAATATGCATCATAGTAACCAGAGCTAAGAGCAAATGTACCAAGCATAATACGACGTTTTACTTCATCACCGAATCCTTCGCTACGTGTGTTTTTGTAAAGATCCATTAAGTTATTCACATTATCAGAACGAACACCATAACGTACACCATCAAAGCGTGAAAGGTTAGCTGATGCTTCAGAAGAAGATAATAAGTAATACGTTGCTAGAGCGTATTTAGAGTGTGGAAGAGATACTTCCTCCCAAGTTGCGCCCATACCTTCTAATACTTTTAAAGCAGCTAGTACTGACTCACGAGCTTCTTCGCCAACACCTTCTCCTAAGTATTCTTTCGGTACAGCAATGCGTAAACCTTTAACGTCGCCTGTTAAACCAGCTAAGTAGTTTCCTACTTCAACGTTAGCAGAAGTTGCATCCATACGGTCAAGACCTGAAATAGCTTGTAATAAGTATGCATTGTCTTCTACTGTACGTGTAATCGGTCCGATTTGGTCAAGTGAAGATGCAAATGCTACTAATCCGTAACGAGATACACGTCCGTAGGTTGGTTTTAAACCTACAACGCCACAATATGCAGCTGGTTGACGGATAGAACCACCCGTATCAGAACCTAGAGAGAATAATACTTCTCCTGCTGCTACAGCTGCTGCAGAACCACCACTAGATCCACCTGGAACGTAATCTAAGTTCCATGGATTTTTCGTAGCGTAGAAACCTGAGTTTTCATTTGAAGAACCCATTGCGAACTCGTCCATATTTAATTTACCGATTGTAATTGTGTCAGCAGCTTTTAGCTTTTGCACAACTGTCGCATCATAAATTGGATCGAAGTTTGCTAACATTTTGCTTGCACAAGTCGTACGAAGACCGTTAGTTACAATGTTATCTTTAACACCGATTGGCATACCGAATAATAAACCATTATCTTCAGCACCAATTTTCGCGTCTAATTCTTTCGCTTTCGCGCGTGCGTTTTCTTCATCTAATGTAAGAAAAGCTTTTACGTTATCTTCAACATCCGCAATACGTTTGTAAGATTCTTCTACTAAATCCGTAACGGAAATTTCTTTGTTGTTTAATTTCTTATGTAACTCTGATACTGAATGATCAAATAATGACATCGAAATTCCCCTCCTCTATTCTAATACTGCTGGAACACGGATTTGATTATCTTTGTGATCCGGTGCATTTTTTAATACTTCTTCAACTGGTAAACCTTTTTCTGGTACATCTTCACGCATAACATTTTTCATAGTTAATACATGAGTTGTTGGTTTTACATCTGTTGTATCTAATTCATTTAACTGTTCTGCAAATGTAACAATTGCATCTAGTTGTTTTTGAAATTTTTCTGCTTCTTGATCAGTAATTGCAAGACGTGCTAAATGTGCTACGTGCTTTACATTCTCAACGGAAATTCTTGACACGGCTAGGCCACCTCCATAATATATCGTTCAATCTACAATACTATTGATGATACCAAATTTTCAGTACTTCAAGCAAGTCAACACACGGCACTTACAGCATTTTTACATAAAAAAAGAAAGGCAAACGCCTTTCTTTACGATTTACTCTTTATCTGACGGTTTATTTTTCGGAAATCTCTCGTTATCTTCTTCATTATCACGAATTGTTTTTTGTAATACAAAACAAGACATCGTTAAAAATAGTGTTCCAATTAAATAGTATCCTTTTACACTAAGCGTTTCATCTAGCGTATAAATCCCAATTAGCATACCTGAAAGCGCGCAAACAAATGAAGTCCATGCTAAAAACGTGAACGCTTGCGTATTACGTCTTCTCATCGTTCTCCCCCTCGTTAGCTGTACATCTATTATAGATAAGTATATTTACTATGATGAATTTTTATCCCACTTTAATGGGCAGTAAGACCCCCACCTCAAAATTCAGCGAAAGCAAAGAAGTTAGGTGGGGGATCAACTGCCCATAAAAGTCCGATTGGTTCAACTAATAATCAGTGGGGATGAAGAAAATCCCCACTGATTAAAGTTTCACTTTATGTAAATTCTAGTTTTATATTTATAAATCTTTCATAAAAGAATAATATTTCAAGGTGAATTTTCTGTCTAATCCGAAAAAACAATTGAAACCATTGACATTTATTTCAATTCTACATAAAATAAAAACAAATATTACGAACCTCGAAATATACGGGAGTGGAATTAATTGTTGCAATACGAACATTTTTTAGACTTACTGCTAGATAATGCCAAGAAACTTTTCTATCCTGAAGAATGGGTAAGCTTAGATTTAACACTTTCTAAAACTGAAGTATTTTGTTTACTTTGGATGGAGCGAAATACAGATATTACAATGACAAAAATCGCTGACCTTCTTGATATACCGATGAGTACAACGACAGGTGTTGTAAATCGTCTTGTAAAAAAGGGATATATTGAAAGATACCGTGACGAAAATGACCGACGCATTGTATTAATTCGTTTAACAGAAAACGGCGTATTGCTCGTTCAAGAAGTAAAACAAAATGCAGCCCATTATTTTAACCTAGTGACCGAAGCATTATCGGAAGAAGAAAAAGCATTTTTACTACAAATCTTCCAAAAGATTATGAATCACATTGCTACGTCACAACAAAAAACAGAAGAAAAGGTTTCAACACCTAAAATGAAAAACATTCCGATTGAATAAAACCCTAGCTGGGTTTTTATTCAATCGTTTATTTCGCCACTCGTAATATTCGATACTCGAAACAAGGGGGATATGAATGATGAGAATTATTTTGTATACAGGTAAAGGCGGCGTGGGAAAAACTAGCATTTCAGCAGCAACTGCACTTCAAAGCGCAAAACAAGGATTAAAAACTTTAGTAATGAGCACAGACCCAGCTCATAGTTTAGGAGATTCATTTGGTGTAAAACTATCTTCTGAACCATTAGAAATTCGTGAAAACCTATGGGCACAAGAAATTAATACGATTTATGAGATGGAAAAAGGCTGGGGGAAATTACAGAAATATATTACACTACTCTTCACTTCCAAAGCAGCTGATGATATTACAACAGAAGAGTTAACAATGTTTCCTGGTATGGAAGATTTAATTAGCTTACTTCGTGTACTCGATTATTATAAACAAAACACATATGATGTTATTATCATTGATTGTGCCCCAACAGGAGAAACATTAGCCATGCTCAGTTTTCCAGACATGCTCGGCTGGTGGATGGAAAAACTCTTCCCTATTAAAAGAAAAGTTTTAAAAGTTGTTCGCCCTGTAGCGCAACCACTTCTTGGCGTCCCCCTTCCAACCGATGATATTATGGACGAATTAACAAATACACTTGAACAACTTGGAGAGATGAGAGATATTTTATCAAACCGAGACGTAACAAGTATCCGCATCGTTGTAAATCCCGAAAAAATGGTTATTAAAGAGGCTCAGCGTAGCTTTACGTATTTAAATTTATACGATTATAACGTAGATGCGATTATGATTAACCGCGTCATCCCTAACACTGTCATCGATCCTTATTTTCAAGCTTGGAAAGATACTCAAAAGAAATATAAAACATTAATTCAAAATAGCTTTGATCCGCTTCCTATTTACGAAGCTCCAATGTTTGAACAAGAAGTTGTTGGCTTACCTATGTTAGAACGCGTTGGAGATGCTTTATTTAAAAAAGATTATTGTCCTACTGAAGTAAAATTTAACGGTCGCACTCAATATGTAAAAAAAGATGGCGATGAGTATATTTTCGTTCTGTCCATTCCCTTCTCTAACAAAAGTGAACTTGCATTAAATCAAAAAGGTGACGAGCTTATCATTCGTGCTGGTTCTGTTAAACGAAACATCACATTACCCAAAACGTTAACACACCTTTCTATTCAAGGAGCAAAATTCGAAGATGATGTACTAAACATTCGATTTGGAGGTGTCGTGCATGCATGAGGAATTAATAAGGAAGGTAATTCGTACAAAAATAAAAATCGGTATGCATATATTAGAAGAGTTACCTGCACCAATCCAGCAATCAGCTAAGCAAATACTAAATATTTTACAAGAGGAGCTAGCTGCTTATCCGAAAGAACAAGGGCATCGTGAAGATAATTTGAAAAGTATTATAATTGAATGAACATCTCTGGATAGAGGGCCTTTCTAGGCTTTCTATCTCTATATTGGAGTGATGTAAGTTGTTTAAAAAACATTCCACTATTATGCTTTGGATAATTCCCTTGTTATTTCTCATTCATAACCTTGAAGAATCTTTCCAAATGCCACAATATCTTGCTAATCAATTTTCAATTACTTTTATAACTAGTCAACAATTTTCCATTGCGATTTCTATATTGACTCTCTTTGTTTTACTTATCGTCTTTCTATATCAAATAAACATCTTGTCTTCTATATACTGGATTATTTTTATACAGGGGGCTATCTTCTTCAACTCTGTTCAACATATTATTTTGTTTTTTATTTATCGCTCCTATAATCCTGGCGTAATATCCGCAGTTTTCATTGTTATCTTTTCTATTTTCTTTTTTTCATCCCAAAAACACTTAATTCATAAAAATAAATTCTTAATTACACTCGCTTTCAGCTTATTTTCTTATCCTATTATAATTTGGATTACCTTACTATTCGCTAGCTACTTTCATTCATAAAAAAGAGGTTGTCCCAAAAGTAGCTGAATAGCTACTTTTGGGCAACCTCTTTCTTTACAGAAAATATAAAAAAGAATCGTCCATCTTTGATATAATTAAGTCACCACAACCA
>NZ_JAKUEN010000010.1:0-183809 GCF_022662915.1 Bacillus cereus group sp. BfR-BA-01453
TGGTTGTGGTGACTTAATTATATCAAAGATGGACGATTCTTTTTTATATTTTCTGTAAAGAAAGAGGTTGCCCAAAAGTAGCTATTCAGCTACTTTTGGGACAACCTCTTTCTCTACCTACTCATATAATTCATCATTTTTTCTGCATACCGCTCTAAAGGTTCACTAGAATTCACAATAAGGTATTCACTATTTAGAGGTCTTTTACTACCATTTAACCACTTTTTAAAAGCTACTTCCGACTCTACCTTTTCAATTTGACTGATCAGACGCTTACGTGTTTGTAGTCTCATATTAATCTCTTCCATATCATTCAGATAACACTCAATATATTTATATTTCACACCATGTTTATTAGACAGCTTAATTCCCTTTTCAACCATCCCTTCATATAGACATGGACTATCCAATATCACACTATGTCCTTGTTCTAAATACGAATCAATCAATACCCATTCAGCATCATACGCAAGTCCACCAATAATCGTTGATTCAATACCTTTCACTTCTAGTGATCTTAACAATGCTGATTTCAAAACGTCATGATCTACAATTATAGCACCTGTTAACTCCCCTATATACTTAGAAACTGTGGATTTTCCCGATCCTGGAAAACCTGACATTTGTAGAAAAAACAAATTAAACCCACTCCCTCATTTTCATCTTTTTATCCCACTATTTGTGAGCAGTAAAACCCCACTGTTTAAAATTTCACTTTATCTATATAACGAATTACAAATTCAACAATCGCTATACCTTTTCCTTCTATATTAAAATACAAAAAGAACCCCCTACTTATAAGTAGAGAGTTCCCCTTTACAGCTTATGCAGCTTTTACCTTCTTCGTCGTTTTACTTTTTCTTTTCGCTCCTGTAAAACGTTTGTGCAATATAGATGCTACTAATCGTGAAATAACATTGAATAGTAATACCATAATAATTAATACAGCTGCAGATTTTGTCGCAATTAACTTCGCATCTGGGATAATCCCTTCAGAATTTAACTTCCAAATGTGAACCGCTAACGTTTCAGCTGGTCTAAATGGATTTAAAGGATGAGCAGGACTTGAGAAGTCCGCTGCTGAATTTAAAATTGGAGATGTTAAACCCGCTGTATAAATTAATGCTGCTGCTTCACCAAATATACGACCTGCCGCTAAAATAACACCTGTAATAATTTGCGGTAATGACGACGGGATAATAATACGAGTGATCGTTTGCCACTTTGTTGCACCTAATCCAAGACTCGCCTCTTTCACATTAGAAGGAACCTCTGAAATCGCATTTTCACAAACACGAGTTAAACCTGGCAAGTTTAAAATTGTTAAAGCAAGGGCACCACCCATTACTGTGTATCCCCATCCTGTCATTGTAACGAACACTAACAACCCGAATAAACCAACAACAATAGAAGGTAAAGATGCCATTGTCTCGATACATAAACGAACAAAGTTTAAAAAACGTCCTTGTTTTGCATACTCTGCTAAATATATTCCAGCGCCTAATCCAAGTGGAATAGATATAATAAGCGTTATAACAAGCATATAGAATGAATTGAATAACTGCGGACCAATCCCACCACCAGCTCTTGTATTGCTTGGTTCTCCAAACAAGAAATTAGGATCCCAAAAACCCCATCCCTTTTGTAAAATCTCAAACACTAAGAACACTAGTAAAGCTACAACTAAAGCCGCAACCGCATAAAAGATACCTGTCCAAACTTTATTTACCGTTCTTGCATTCATTATTATCGCTCACCTCTTTGCCCAATTGCTCGAATTACTAAAATAAACAGGAATGAAATAACAAGTAAAATCATTGCTAAAGTCCATAGCGCATTGTTCCAAGCAGTTCCGTTTAATGTATTTGTCATGTCCATTGTCAAAATACCAGTTAACGTTGCTGTCGGACTATATATTCCTTCTGGTAATTTAACCGTATTCCCAATTACCATTTGAACCGCTAACGCTTCACCAAAAGCACGCGCTAAACCTAAAACAACACCTGTTAAAATCCCCTTTTTCGCAGCAGGAACAATCACTCGGCTAATCGCTTGCCATTTCGTTGATCCTAAACCATAAGAAGCTTCTAAATAATCAAATGGAACAGAGCGTATTGCATCAGAAGCGATACTAGCAATAGTAGGCAAAATCATAATACTCAGGACAATAATACCTGCAATTAAACTAAACCCTACTCCCCCAAACGAATCACGTAATAGCGGTACTAAAATTGTAACCCCTAATAATCCGTATACAACCGAAGGAATACCAACTAATAATTCTAAAACAGGCTTCAATACTTTATTTCCAAACTTCGGCGAAATTAAATTCATGAATATAGCAAGAGCTATAGCAATTGGCGCACTAATAATAACCGCACCTAACGAAACCACCGTTGAACCTACAATAAAAATTACAGCCCCAAAAGTTCCCTCATCAGCATTTGGACTCCATTTTGTCGATGTTAACATTTCAGTAAACGAGATACCACTTTGCGTAAATGATTGAATTCCTTTACCGCAAATAAATGCAATAATAGCTAATGTAACTAAAACAATAAAAATACCACAAAACGTAACAAGTGACCTTCCTATATATTCACTTTTCACGTAATTAATTTGTTTTTTCCCCTTCATCACAGGACAGACCCCACTTCATAAATTGAAATGAACAGGACTGGCCTTGCAGCCAGCCCCATAAATTTTATTACTTATTTAATTTAGACATTGGAATATAACCCATATCTTCTACTTGCTTTTCAAAATCTTTACCTTTTACATAGTCAATGTAAGCTTTTGTTGCTTCTTTCGCTTCACCTTTCGTTACCATGTACTCGTAAGACCAGAATGGATATTTACCAGACGCAATGTTTTCAACTTTTGGTTCAGCACCATCAATTTTCACTGTTTGTAGCGCACCTTTTTTCTCGCCAACCATGTAAGACATTGCTAAATAACTTACTGAACCTGGAGTAGAGTTAATCGCTTGTTCTACTGCACCGTTAGAATCTTGTGTAGTACCAGTTCCATCATTGATTTTCGCATCTTTCATAATTGTTTTTTCAAATGTAGCACGTGTACCAGAAGAAGCTGGACGATTGATTACGTTAATTTTTTCATCTTTCCCGCCTACCTCTTTCCAGTTTGTTACTTTTCCAGTGAAGATATCTTGTACTTGTTGTACTGTTAAATTATCAACTTTTACATCTTTATTTACGACAAGTGCGAATGCAATACCCGCTACCTTGTTATCTACTAATTCTTTCGCCTTATCAGCATCTTTTATTTTATCTGCAGATGGAACATCTGAGTTACCAATTTGGACCGCACCAGAAGCTACTTGGTTAATTCCAGTTCCACTACCGCCACCTTGCACTTGAATAGAAACATTTGAATTTTTCTCCATAAATTTCTTTCCAGCTTCCTCTGCAAGAGGTTGAAGTGCTGTAGAGCCTGCAGCTGCTATCGTACCTGACAATTCTTGTTTTGCATTATCGCTTCCTTTAGCATCTTTACCTGATGTCTCTTCTGCTTTTCCACATCCCACTAATGAACCCGCTACCACTAAAGCTGCTAAAGAAAATTTAATACCCTTTTTCATGACCATGTCTTGTACCCCCATTTGGATTATCACTTTTCACATTTATCTACTTCTTTCGAACACAAATTCATTGTAGGACAATAATATTATGTGAGTGTTAAGCAATTTTTAATTTTAAGTAAATGACGATAATAATCCTTAAAAACTAGGAATCCCAACATTTATAGTTAAAGAACCCAACAAAATCCACACTAATTAAGCTGTAATGTAAATTTACTCTTAACAATGTAAATTAAATGTAAATGTTTTTCGCTCTTTTTCCCTTTTAGTTAAAGTTACATTTACAATTTCGCTGTATTTTGTTACTTTTACACACCTAATTTATGCACATCACACAGAATTTCAGTAATATTTTTTAGTACAACTAAATAAATTGGAACAATTCTAAAAATAAATGAATATTTTTAAAGTACCAATTGACAGCATCATCCAATGTAGTCTACTATATTACTAACAAAAAGTTTACCTAAGGAAACTTTTTAAACTCAAACTAACAATATAGAGATGAGGTAACTTTTATGGTATCGGCTAATATAAAACCACTTTCTGAATTTAAGACAGGAGAGTTTGTACAAATTGAGAAGATACAATTAGAAGGAACTATGAAACGACGTTTATTAGATTTAGGATTTATCCCTGGGGCAACAATTAAAGTATTACAACGCAGTCCACTTGGAGATCCGGTCGCTTATCAAGTAAGCAACACCACTATTGCACTACGTAAGGAAGAAAGTTCCCTTATTTTCGGGATATTAATAGGAGATGATTTCAGATGAGCAAACATCGCATTGCTTTAGCCGGCAACCCGAATACCGGGAAAAGTACATTATTTAATACTTTAACAGGCTTAAAACAACATACTGGAAACTGGACAGGAAAAACTGTTTTAAAAGCTGAAGGGGAATATGAACATAACGGCAGTAAATATACATTAATAGATTTACCTGGAACTTACTCACTATATTCAAATTCTGCGGATGAAGAAGTAGCAAGGGATTATATTATATTTGAAAAACCAGAAGTAACTGTAGTTGTTGTAGATGCAACAGCAATGGAAAGAAATTTAAATTTAGCACTTCAAGTGATGGAAATGACGAGTAACGTAGTCATTTGTATTAACTTAATTGATGAAGCTGAGAAAAAAGGCATCGTTATCGATGAAAAAAAATTAGCAAAATCACTCGGTGTACCTGTAGTTAAAATTTCCGCTCGTAACCGAGTAGGCATCGGTCATTTACTAAATGTTATTGCTAAAGTAGCAAATAAAAAGCTAATTCCAACACCAATTAAAATTTCTTACAGCGAAAAAATCGAGAATATGATTCAGGAATTAGAACCACAAATTTATAAAGTGTTCGGTGATACGTATCCAGCACGCTGGATTGCGTTACGTATATTAGATGGAGATAAAAATTTCTTAACTACACTTCAAAAACACCATAATGAACCACTTGTAAGGGAGGTCGTAATGAATGGAATCTCACTCAGCCAGTAAAGCTCTTCCATTAGACTATATTATTCAACATGCACAAGCACTATCAAAAGAAGATATACGAGATGATATTGTCGGAGATATTTACCGAACATCTGCAAGCATCTGTAAAGAATCTGTTCAATATACAAATACGGATAAATTGTATCGTTCTGAAAAACTAGATAAAATTTTCACATCTCCAATATGGGGATTCCCAATTATGCTCGGTATTTTATCTATCATTTTTTATCTTACAATTGCAGGGGCTAACGTACCATCTGATATGATTGCTGAGTTTTTCGGATGGGCCGAAGGATATTTAACATCTTGGTTCCAAGCAGCACACGCACCTGAATGGTTACATGGCATTTTAATACTTGGTTTATTCCGTGGTATCGGCGCTGTTATTAGCGTTATGTTACCACCTATGGCCATCTTTTTCCCTATGTTTGCACTATTAGAAAACTACGGATACTTACCACGCGTTGCGTTTAATATGGACCGCTTATTCAAACGCTCTGGTGCACATGGTAAACAATCTTTAACAATGGCAATGGGCTTTGGTTGTAATGCAGCAGCCATTATGTCAACACGTATTATTGAATCACCACGTGAACGTATGCTTGCAATCTTAACAAACAACTTCGTTCCTTGTAACGGTCGCTGGCCTATGTTAATTTTAATGGCTTCATTATTTATGGCTGCCGGTTATACAGGTAGTATGCAAACATTGGTTACTGCTGGGGTTGTAGTTGGAATGGTTGTAATTGGTATCGTTATGACATTAACCGTTTCTTGGGTACTATCCAAAACAGCTTTAAAAGGCGTTCCAACTCACTACACACTCGAGTTACCGCCATACCGTAAGCCAAAGGTTTGGAATACAATTGTGCGTGCAACACTCGATAAATCCGTCTATGTTTTAAAACGAGCTGTTGTTGTAGCTGCTCCTGCGGCTGCATTAACTTGGTTACTTGCTAATATTTTCATCGGTGACACAAGCCTACTTATGTATTTTGTAAACTTCCTAGATCCATTCGCTAAAATGTTAGGACTTGACGGATTTATTCTAGCTGCGTTCATTCTTGGACTACCAGCGAACGAAATTGTTATCCCGATTTTATTAATGTCTTACTTATCAACCGGAGCTTTAACTGAAATAGATGATTTTAATCAAATTAAAAATCTATTCTTAGAAAATGGTTGGACTTGGTTAACGGCGTTAAACACAATGTTGTTCTCACTTCTTCATTTCCCATGCGGAACGACACTGGTTAACATATATAAAGAAACAAAAAGTGCAAAATGGACATTCTTATCGTTTGCAATCCCTACCGTTATCGCTATTGTTGTGACATTCCTCTCTACACAATTGGTACATTGGTTAGGGCTTGTATAAAAACAAAGCATACATAGAAGGTATCCCCTTCACATATGCTTTGTGCGAAAGAAACCTGAAATTATTCAGGTTTCTTTTTTTGCACCTCATTATTCCAAGGCTGCGCTCCATACGTTGTAATTTTTTTATGAATGTAGTATATAGCTCCCGGAAGAACTGCCATTAATATTGTGCAACTAATCCCTAATCCAGTAAACACCTTCCATCACCTTACTTCACTTTCTTTGGTAACGCTGAACCTGAATGTTCAATTGTTGGATCAACGTGAACATTAATTTCAGCATTACTAAAATAATTCTGGCCTTGATCCCAATTCTTACTAACTTTCTTCCACTCTTTATAATTATGCCTCTTATATACCTCTCCTAATTCCAATACATCTACCTTATATTTTTTTTGAACAAGCTGTATAGACTTTTCAATACGCTTCTTCATTTCCTTTGAAATTTCTTTCTTTAAAAGCTTTTCATTCATCACTTGTTTCGGTTCATTAAAATGTAACTCAGCTAATATGCCTTCTGTGGACAAATGAATATCAAACTTCGGTTTTGTAGCATTTTCAGTAGACACTTGGATCTTTCGGCGCAACTTATGAATTTCATATGTAATGAGCTGATTCTTTTTACGAACAGTAAAGAAACCTCCAATTTTTTTACCTATTACATAGTTCATTCCTAATGTTTGTTCTCCACTCAAAGTTCCAACGCACTTATTATCCTTTCCACGGATCAATGCCGCTCCTTCCATTTGTACGCCTTGTTTAGTTAACCCTAAGAGAGGTAATGCAAAACTTCGATCTGCAATCATTTTCCCTTGTACTTCACCAATTCTCGCCGCCTCAATCATTTGAGCGTTTTTCGGAGGATGTTCAGCTAACATATCAATGTACTGCGCCGGTAAGTTTTCAGGTTTTGCACTCTGTTTTAAAATAGATTCTGCATTTTTCTTGGAAACGAACAAACGAATATTTCTTCTCATTTCATGGTCACGAAAATATACATCTAACGTATTTTGCAAAACATACGGATTTGCTAGTAATTCATCCGAAAAAATAATGACTTGTATATGCGGAAAAAATAATGTTCGACTAATTTTTTTAGCAATTATTCTTATTTGCTCAAAGACGCTATCTGCTTTCGCACTTACGTTAATATAATTTTCACTATCTCCATCGCCCTGTCCACTTTGTTGTGCTAACTTACTGGGAAGTACCATCTGATACGTCCCTTTCATAATCGGATTTGATTTCTTTTTCTTCACAATATCGTAAGCTGCGCCTACTACAAATCCTCTTTCTTCTATTTCTTCTAGTTCAGAGCACCCACTTATAGATCCAACTAAAACCATAAGCATTATAATTTTAAGAAGGTGTTTCATTTCTACCATTCCTTCTTTTTATTTTATATACAATAAAAACTAGCAAAGGAGCTAATACGACAAATCCCATATCTATCCACGCTAAATACGTTCCGTAACTTGATAACGTATTTAAATTACCAGGGAGCATATTCAGCATAAAAATCAGAGGCGCGCTTCCGAAAATAAAAATATGTTTCTTCACTTTCGGAAACATGGCACAAAATAATAAAGATGCGACGTCATAATACATTGCTGTAGTGTTATAAATAGTAATAATCCAAGTCGTAAAAAAAATTGCATCGAACCTTTCTAAAAATCCTCCACCAATTTCAATTTCTTTCCCTAATTCAATTGTCGGATATGTCAACCCACGTGTTGTCATATACGTAAAAACACTAATACAAGTTACATAAATTAAAATGTATGACAACACGTTTACCATCACAGCTTTTGCAACTGCCATCGGTGCTTTTTTCGCCGTCTTATCGTTTAACAAAACAGCATAAAACAAAGCTACTTCAAACCCAATAAACGTAAAAATAGAATTTTTAACTCCAACAGCATATTGACTCACTTTCGTTTGAAAAGCTGGTAGTAAATTATTTATTTCCATTAAATTTATATTCAATAAAGAAAGAAGTACTATCGCAATTAAAACAATAGGTAAAAATAGAACATTTAACCTTAATAAGGCCGCTCTTGAACCTGCAATTCCGTAAATAACAACTAGTAAGAAGAAAAAAGACAGCAGTTGTATCGGTGTCTCACTAAATAAATACGTTTGAGAAATAATTGAAATCATTCGCGATTCATATGCTGTCAAAGCAGCAAACGTTAATACTAAAATGCTACTAATCGTGTACGCAACAGGCTTTGTCAAATGCGCACTTGTATATTGAACAAAGTTTTGTTTCGGGAATAAAATAGCTACCCTCGTTACAAACCAACCTAAAACTGCACATATTAATCCACCCAAAAGCAAAATAATCCAACCATCTGAAAATAATGTTTGGTTTGCAATATCCCTTGGCATAGATAATGCGCCTATACCAATAATGGTCGATGATACCGCAAACCCAATTTCCCGAGATCCAATTTCTTCATCGCCATACTCAAATGGTTTCAATTATTCTCGCTCCTTTGGACGTACTGTAGAATCTTTTGTTTGTAAATATTCAGGTCTCTCTTTCAGCATTGATTTTGGCATGCGAATAAACTCTTCTTTCCAATCTTTATAAAATGCAGGAGCAATTGGAGTTGTATACGGTACACCAACACTTGTTAAATTTGTAATATGAACAGCAAGCGCAATAAGAGCTAGAATGATTCCATACAACCCAAAAGCCGTTGCTGCTAATACAAAGACGAAAAGTAAAATCCGAAACGTAATTGTAATGCTATACACTGGAAGTGAAAATGTAGCAATAGCTGTAACCGCAATAATGATAACTAAAAATGGATTTACAATTCCTGCATTCACCGCTGCCTCTCCAATTACAAGACCACCTACAATCCCAATTGTTTGTCCCATCGGTTTCGGCAACCTAATTCCTGCTTCTCGTATTAACTCCATCGTTAATGCCATCATTAACGTTTCAATATAGGCAGGAAACGGAACACCTTCTCTTGCTCCAGCAATCGAATAAGCCAATTTAGAAGGAATAAGTCCTTGGTGATATGAGACGAGCGCTACATACATCGCCGGCATTAAAATTGCAACTATACCAGAACCCATCCGCAAAATTCTTAATAAAGTTCCTATTACCCAACGCTCATAATGATCTTCCACAGATTGAAAAATATCGACAAATACTAGCGGAGCTATAAGCGCAAACGGGGATCCATCCACCAAAATAGCTGCCTTTCCTTTCGCTAATGAGGCCACAATATTATCAGGTCTTTCCGTATTCAAAAACTGCGGAAACGGCGACAAATTATTATCTTGAATTAATTGCTCAATTGTACCCGTCTCAAAAACGACATCTGTCACTATGGATTGAAGACGCCGATCTAGCTCTTTTACAATGTAAGGATTAATAATGTCTTCTATATATACTAAAGTCACTTCTTTTTGGGATCTCTTTCCCATAATATAAGATTGAAATCTCAGCTTTGGGTCACGTAAACTACGGCGAATTAACATTTTATTCACGTTAATATCTTCATTTAATCCTATCCTCGGTCCACGTATTAAATCTTCTGTTACTGGCGGTTCTAAACTTCTTTTTTCCCAAGCTCTACTATTAATCACGATAGCAGTTTGAATATTATCAATTAATATAACTGTATCTCCCGCTAAAATCGCATTTATAATATCCGGAAATGTTGTCTTCTTACCAACTTCTGCAATAGAAATAAAGCGATCTAATAATGTTTGAACAACAGCTTCGTCTTTTTGTATCTCTTCATATTGAAGCGTACGAACTACATATTTATAAACGTTATCCTTATCTGTTAACCCACATAAAAAGACAACAGCACAACGTGTAAAACTACCAGCAAGGGCAACTTCCCTAATTGTCAAATCATTAGGCGAACCTAACTCATCTCTAATTTCTTTCATAATTTCAAATAAGTTACCTTTTAGCTCTAACAAATCCCCCACCTAACTTCCTTTTCAACAAGTTTTTAGTTAGATTCCGCTAATAGAAGAAAATATATACAAAAAAAGAGCTATCTCTTTTCAAAGATAGCTCTAGCATACGAATTACTTTTCTACTATTATATTGTCTTTCTTTATAGATACATTTTTCGTGAATCCGCTAACGATAAACATCACAATCATATTCATTAACAGCGCGACTATACCTACATTTAAATCTTTTATATATTGAGGGAAACCCGGAAACATCGTAGCTATAGTTGAACCAGATAAAGTAATATACGCAACCACTAATAACCCAATCCCCATCCCGGCAATTGCTCCTTGCTTCGTAATAGTCTGACGTGGAAACAAACTACATACAAGTGCCGGGAAAAGTTGTGTCACTATACTATATCCCATTAAAAGAAGTGCTCCTATCGTTTCTCCACCTTTAAAAGTAAACAAAACAGCTACAAGTGTTACTACAGGAACAAATAATTTCGCTGTTTTTGCCACTTGTCGATCCGAAGCAGATGGGACCATTGTTCGGTAAATATTTTTCGCTAATAATGTAGAAGCAGCCATGACAAGCATAGAACCTGGAACTAATGCCGTTAAAACTCCTGCACTACCAATAATCCCAATAAACCAAGGATCAAAAGTTTGAAGAGCCAGACGGAATAACGAAAGGTCTACATCCCCTCCCTTTAATCCAGGAACTTGCAAAATAGCTGCAAACCCTGCAAAGAACACGAAAAGTAAAACTAAAGAATACAGTGGCATAATGGCCGCATTTTTACGAAATACTTTTTCATTTTTTGCAGAGAAAGCAGAGGCGAATGTATGGGGCCACATATAGAAACCGAGAGCTGTTAATACAATAGTAGAAACAAACCAAGAAATGCTCATTCCTTCATCAGGTAAAGATAAAAATCCTGGTTTTGCTGCTTCTACAGCTTCAAACATCGGCTGAAATCCTCCGTAATAATGGTACGGTAAATATATACCTAAAAACATAACGATAAACAGGATCATAATATCCTTCAAAGCGGCCGTCCAAGCAGAGCCGTGTATACCTGAAACCATTACATATATCGTTATAACAATTGCGCCAATCCACACTGCGATAACTGGTGATACCCTTCCGTAAGACGCTTCCGAAACGATAATTCCTAATCCTTTTAACTGTAAAACAAGGTATGGGATAATCGAAATAACCCCAATGATAGAAACGATAAGGCCCAGTGCCTGACTCTTATATTTCTTCACAAAAAAATCTGGCTGTGAAACTAGATTGTGCTCTTTTGCATACTTCCAAACTGGTGGTAATAAAAAATAAGATAAAATATAAGCTAATGCACCATAACCTAAAATATAAAAAGTAGGTGCTCCTTTACTATACGCCCAGCCACTTCCGCCTAAAAATGTGAATGTCGTATAAATTTCACCTGCCATAAGAAGAAAAACAAAAATAGTGCCAAATCCTCTTCCTCCAACTGACCATTGCTCTAAATTCATATCTTTTCCATGTTGTGCCCGAATTCCTAAAAATAGTGCGAGAAACAAAAATAAAATAATGATAAGTAATGCGGTCATTTTACATCCTCCTTATTAGCAGGATCAAATACGTATACAATCCCCATACAAAGAGATGTAATAAGCACTGATAATAATATCCAAAATAATAAAAATGGCATCCCTAATATGTAAGGAGTAACTGAATTAGCAAATACGGGGCCAACAACTAAACAAAAAACTGGAATAAGCGCTAATACGTGTATTTTCTTCATCTCATTCTCCTTTACTTATGAAATTCATAATCGATGATACAAAGACTTGCACGCCAATTGGTAATGCATCTTCATCAATCGTAAAACGAGGGTGATGGTGAGGATATATAATTCCTTTCTCTTTATTTCCTGCTCCGATAAAAAAGAATGTCCCTGGTGCTTTTTGTAAAAACGCTGAAAAATCTTCTCCAGCCATCGTCGGCTGTAAACGAGTAACTCGTTCTCTTCCATAAAGCTGTAATGCTGTTTGCTCAATAATCTCTGTAACTTTATAATCATTTACGACGGGACGATATCCATATTCATAAGAAAACGTATATTTCGCTCCGTAAGCTTCCGTCACATGCTTTACAATCTGTTCAATTCTTTTCTCTGTTTCTTCTCGCAACTCATGTCTTAAACTCCGCACTGTCCCTTCAATCTCCGCTTGCTCTGGAATCACATTATGAGTTGTCCCAGCGTGAAATTGCGTAACAGATACTACAAGAGAATCTAACGGATTCGTGAGGCGAGAGACAATTTGCTGAAGTTGCGAAACCACTTGTGTACCAATTGCAATACTATCAACTGTTTCATGAGGGATTCCAGCATGTCCACCTTTTCCTTCTATTATAATTTTAAAAACATCTGGAGCAGCCATTGCGGGACCATAAATTACACCTACTTTTCCAACCTCTAACGATGCCCAAAGGTGAGCACCAATAATATAATCGACCCCTTCCATTACACCCGCTGCAACCATTTCCTCTGCACCACCAGGAAAGTTTTCTTCAGCATGTTGGAATAGAAAACGAATCTCCCCTTTAATCTTCTCTCTTGCTTCTACTAACTTATGTACAACTCCAAGTAATATCGCTATATGTCCATCATGGCCACATGCATGCATTACACCCGGATATGTAGAAATAAAGTCAAACTCATTCTCTTCATGAATAGGTAGGGCATCCATGTCAGCTCGAACCGCAACTATTTTACCAGGCTGCTTTCCAATCAACCTTGCCATTACACTATATTTCGTAGGTCTTGACACCTCTAAACATGGGATTTTCCGAAGTATGTCGAATACAAACTGCGATGTTTTTTCTTCTTGAAAAGATAACTCTGGATACTTATGAAAATGCCTTCTCCACTCAACCAACTGATCCTTTGACAAAACAAGTTCTTTTGCAACATCCATTTCTCTTCTCCCCTTCTTCACCAAGTTAAATGTTATTATAACGTGAATTGTTAACTTTTAAAAGAATATTCTGAATTTTCCGCTATAATTATTTAAAAATAAAAAGCCATCAAAAAAGATGGCTTTCTCATTATTATAAAATAGTAATTGCTTGTTTCCCCATTTGCTCCCACGCTTGCTCAAACTCTGCTCGCGGAACAGCAAAACGCGGATTATTTTTTAGAGGATCATTTACATATACAAAGTTTTGATCGTATCCAACTACTACTACACTATGCTCAAAATATGTAATTTTCACTTCACCAGAGCTTGTATTCCATGTTTCAAATCTACTTTCAGCTAGCGGCTTAAACGTTGTATTAATAATAACCCATACTGGAGAACCAGAACTAATTACCTTATATAGATCATTCACGTCTCTATCTGTTAGATTAATTACTTTTTCAGAAACATATTTTTCCGCTAAATTAAAGATTGGTTTATTGTACACACCATATCCTGGTTCAGCTTTTGTATAAATATTTCCAACAAATCCCTCATAAGGATTTCCACGCAAACCATCTTGTTCAAATGGAACTCGATGAATTTCACTAGCAAGTTGCATCTTATCTACTTGTACACCTTTATATTGTAGCAACATAGCTAAGCTTGTCACTTCACATCCACGAGGCAATTCTGGTAACTGCTTTATAAACGGAACATTTTCAATCATAGCCGCTTCTTTCATTTCAGATAGAAAATCTAAGCGTAGCACTTGTGCCTTTTGTATAATCTTATCTTTCCCTATAAAAAACGCTGCAGCAAATATAATTCCAAAAACAAAAAGATATTTTAACTTTTTCATTTTAAACAAAACTCCATTAATTATTATTTTACAGATATACCTGCTATCATTGTACCTTGCTTCTTACTAGTTTGCTAGAAAGATTCTGTGAATCATTGTTCACACTTTTTCTATAAAGAAAATTCTAATTATTTTTAATAAAAAGAAAAACAATATACTTTTCTGAATATTTTTGCTAAAATCAAAATAATTAACATGGTGAAGATATCACCTTATTAACAAAAACATTCTTAGAGTATTTAGTCATAGTTCACATTTTTACATACTCCATTCATTTCATAATAAATAAACCGAGTATGTGTCACATCCCCCACTAATGATTAAAAACTCGGAATGAAAATCAGTTCATACATACAAAAATAACGGGGTGAGGGGCATATGAATCAACAAGTAGAACAAACAGATTTAAAACGAACAATGAAAAGTAGACACCTATTTATGATTGCACTTGGTGGAGTAATTGGAACGGGCCTATTTATGGGATCAGGTCAAATCGTCCATAACGCCGGCCCTGGTGGTGCTATTCTTGCATTTTTAGTCGGTGGATTTGTTATGTATTTAACGATGTTATGTCTTGGTGAATTATCTGTTGCTATGCCAGAAGCAGGTTCATTCCAAAGCTATGCAAGCAAATTTATTTCACCTGGTTTTGGTTTTGTTGTCGGTTGGATGTATTGGTTGAATTGGGCTGTTACAGTTGGAGTAGAGTTAACAACTGTAAGTATTTTAATGAAACGCTGGTTTCCAGATGTTTCTTCGTGGATTTGGTGTGTTACATTTGCGGCAGCACTCTTTCTTGTAAACGCTCTATCAGCAAAAGCATATGCAGAAGCAGAATTTTGGTTCGCTAGTGTAAAAGTCGCAACCATCGTTATTTTCATCGTACTCGGTGGTGCAGTTATGTTCGGTCTACTAGACTTTAACGGAAAACCAGCTCCAATGCTTCACAATTTCACTGAAAATGGCGGATTATTTCCAAACGGTGCACTGGCTGTTCTTCTTACGATGATTACAGTGAATTATTCTTTCCAAGGAACAGAATTAATCGGAATTGCTTCAGGAGAAAGTGAGAATCCTGAAAAAACAATTCCAAAAGCAATCAAAAATACCATTTGGCGAACGCTATTCTTCTTCGTCCTAGCAATATCAGTTGTTGTAGGTTTACTCCCGTGGCAAGAGGCTAATCTAGTCGAAAGTCCATTTGTACTTGTATTTGATGTAGCTGGTATTCCATATGCAGCAGACATTATGAACTTTGTTATTATTACAGCTGTATTATCCGTAGCCAATTCTGGTCTATACGCAAATTCACGTATGCTTTGGGCGATGGCAAAACAAGGAATGGCAAGTCCAGCATTTACGAAGTTAACGAAAAAAGGCGTACCACTAAACGCATTGATTTTCAGTCTAATCTTTGCAAGTCTATCCCTATTAACAAGTATATTTGCAGCAGATACTGTCTTTTTAGTTTTAACATCTATCGCAGCAATGGCTGCTGTTGTCGTTTGGATGTCAATTGCGGCTTCACAGTTTTTCTTCCGTAGAAACTTCGTGAAAAACGGTGGTGACATAAATGATTTAAAATATCGCACACCACTTTATCCGCTCGTTCCAATCGTAGCGTTCTCACTCAATTTCATTACATTTGTTAGTTTAGCTTTCATTCCAGATCAGAGAATTGCTCTTTATTGCGGTATTCCATTTATGGTCATTTGTTACATTTTGTATCAAGTGAAATATAAAAAAATTGTCACATTTGAACAACAACAGACTATTTCACAAGAAATAAACTAAATATACGAAATATTCAGCTATCTTTCTTATGATAAGATAGCTTTTTTCTATTTCTTGGGTATCCTGGTATAACTTTATTTATCTTAAAATTTTCACAATCGCATTTTTCTCTGGAAAATAGTTTACAATGTAATCAAGTTACAAATGATATTCACCTTAAAAAGTGTGCATTTGTGTCTATTTTTTAACAATATCTCAAAAACTATTGCCTTCTATAAATTAATAGGTTTATATTGTTTTATTGGCATAGTTTCAATCCAAGGAGAAAGGAGATTTTCAATCGTGCAACTAAAGAAAGCGTTTTGGAAGTTGGCTTCGCTTCTTCCGTTATCATTACTTCTGTTCCTCGGTGGCTGTGATAAAAAACTCGCAGTATTAAATCCGCAAGGACCTGTTGCAAAAGCACAGTATGATTTAATTGTTTGGTCATTCTTGCTTATGTCATTAATTATCGCAATTGTATTCATCTTGTTTACAGTCATCTTGATTCGTTATCGTGAAAAACCAGAGAATATGGACTATGAGCCACCTGAACAACACGGTAACACATTATTAGAAATCATTTGGACGCTTGTTCCTGTTATTATCGTTATCGCATTATCGATTCCAACAGTAAAAGCAACTTATGCTTCGGAAGAGGTTCCGAAAGAGTCCAAACATATTAAACCAGTGGAGATTTATGTTACATCTGCAAACTGGAAATGGTTATTCAGTTACCCAGAGGAAAAAATTGAAACCGTTAACTATTTAAACATCCCAGCTGGTGTACCAATTCAATTCAAACTGACTTCTGTCGGCCCAATGAATGCTTTCTGGGTACCAGAACTTGGTGGTATGAAGTACACAATGGATGGCATGATTATGGACCTTTATTTACAAGCTGATAAGCCAGGTTCTTACCTAGGTCGTAGCGCGAACTTCTCTGGTGAAGGATTTACTCACATGGAGTTCGAAGTTGAAGCGAAAACTAAAGAGAAATATGACAAGTGGGTTAAAGAAGTACAACAAACTGCTCCTAAACTAACAGAAGATAAGTACAACGAAATTGTTAAACCTGGTGTAGTTGGTCGTATGACATTCTCTAGCCATCACTTAAGTTATGTAGATCCAAAATCACTTGAATATTGTGATTACAACTACTACAAAAACAAAAAATAATAGCTATAATTCCAACAGATTGGAGTGAACACAGTGAAGCTTGATGAATTCTTTGTCACAGGTGACCCGATTATTTACGGTGCAGACGCTTCTATCGTTCTTGTGACATTAGCAATCATTTTCGTACTAACTAAGTATAAAAAATGGAAATGGCTTTGGGACGAATGGTTAACAACTGTTGACCATAAAAAGATTGGGGCCATGTATATTATCTCTGCGGTTATTATGTTATTCCGTGGTGGTATGGACGGTTTAATGATCCGTGCACAGTTAACATTCCCTGAAACAACTTATTTAAACGCTGAACACTATAACGGAATCTTCACAACACATGGTACAGTTATGATTCTTTTCATGGCGATGCCATTTGTTATGGGATTAATGAACCTTGTAGTACCATTACAAATTGGTGCTCGTGACGTTGCATATCCGTTCTTAAATGCTTTAAGTTTCTGGTTATTCTTTGTCGGAGCAATGTTATTCAACATCGCTTTCGTAATCGGTGGTTCTCCAGACGCTGGGTGGACTTCTTACTTCCCAATGGCAGGTACAGAGTTTACTTCTGGTGTAGGAAATAACTACTACGCAATTGCATTACAGATTTCAGGTCTCGGTACGTTAATGACAGGTATTAACTTCCTTGTTACTATCTTAAAAATGCGTACACCTGGTATGACTTTAATGAGAATGCCAATGTTTACTTGGTCAATCTTAATTACAACGATTATCATTATTTTCGCTTTCCCAGTATTAACAGTTGCTCTTGCATTAATGACATTTGACCGTCTATTCGATGCTCACTTCTTTACGATGGCGAGCGGCGGTATGCCAATGTTATGGGCCAACCTATTCTGGGTATGGGGTCACCCTGAAGTATATATCGTTATTTTACCGGCATTCGGTATTTTCTCTGAAATCATTAGTACATTCTCACGTAAACGTCTATTCGGTTACAGTGCGATGGTATACTCAATGGTTGCAATTTCTTTACTAAGTTTCGTCGTATGGCTTCACCACTTCTTCACGATGGGTGCAGGTCCAGCGGTTAACTCATTCTTCTCGATTTCGACAATGGCGATTTCGATTCCAACCGGGGTTAAGATCTTTAACTGGTTGTTTACACTGTATAAAGGACGTATTCGTTTTACAGTTCCAATGCTTTGGTCATTGGCATTTATTCCAAACTTCGTAGTCGGTGGGGTTACAGGGGTTATGCTTGGTATGGCAGCAGCTGATTATCAGTACCATAACAGCTACTTCCTAATCGCTCACTTCCACTACGTATTAATCGCAGGTACAGTATTCGCTATGCTTGCTGGATTCACATTCTGGTATCCAAAAATGACTGGTCATATGTTAAATGAACGCCTAGGTAAATGGACATTCTGGATCTTTATGAGCGGATTCAACATCTGTTTCTTCCCAATGTACTTCTTAGGTTTAGACGGTATGACTCGTCGTATGTACACTTACTCTGAAAGTCTTGGATGGGGATGGCTAAACCAAATCGCATCTGTTGGTGCGGTAATGATGGGTATCGGCTTCCTACTTCTTTGCTACAACGTAATTTGGAGTGCTCGTCACGGTGAACGTGACACAACTGGAGATCCATGGGACGGCCGTACACTTGAATGGGCAACTCAATCTCCTGTACAACATTACAACTTCGCGAAACTTCCTGAAATCAAAGAAGCTGATGCTTTCTGGTACATGAAAAAACGCGGAGAAACAGTTACACCAGCAGCAGAAGACATTAAACCAATTCACATGCCAAGTAACTCTGGTGTGCCTATTATTGCGTCTGGATTCTTCGGTCTTGCAGGTTTCGCATTAGTATTTAGCTGGTTCTGGCTTGCAGCAATCGGCGGCATTGGTATTTTAGCTTGCTTAATCTATCGTTCATTCGATTACGATGAAGGTTACTATATTAGTGTTGATGAAATTAAAAAATCAGAACATGTAGCATGAGAGGTGAAATGATATGGCGGCTTTAGATAAAAGCTTACCTTTGGAATATCAATCCGAACAAAGCAGATTGAATATCCTAGGATTCTGGATTTTTCTTGGGGCTGAAATTATGCTGTTCGCAACACTTTTCGCCTCTTATCTAGTACTTGCTGGTCGTACGGCAGATGGCCCAACACCAGCACAACTGTTTGAACTTAAAACGCTTTTAATTCAAACATTATTACTTTTAACAAGTAGTTTCACATGTGGTATCGTAATTCACGAAATGCGTAAGCACAACCAAAAAGCAATGCTTGGATGGTTCGTCCTTACATTACTTTTAGGTGCAGGCTTCCTATTCTTCGAGATTGAAGAGTTCATTATGTATATTGGTGAAGGCGCAACAATTCAAACAAGTGCTTTCCTATCTGGATTCTTCGTTCTTCTTGGAACACACGGAGCCCACGTAACAGGCGGTATCATTTGGGCAATTTGTGTTATTATCCAAATTTTAAAACGAGGTTTAACACCAGTTACAGCTCGTAAAGTATTCATTATCAGCTTATACTGGCATTTCCTTGATTTAGTTTGGGTCTTTATTTACACACTAGTTTACTTGAACGGGATGGTGGCGTAAATGGGTCAAAATAACAATCAAGCAAACGGGCATGCGCATAGCGGATTCCCTTGGTCACACGTTTTCGGATTTATTTTATCGCTTGCACTAACGTTTCTAGCGTTATACGTGGCACTTTATACAAACCTGCCACTATCAACGATCTTAACTACCATTATCATAATGGCTGTTGCGCAAGCGTTGTTACAATTAATTATGTTCATGCATTTAAAAGAAGGAGAAGGAAGAGTTCAAGTTCTTACTATGATTTACAGTTTCTTCGTTGCAACTGCAACAGTTGGTTTAACTGTATGGATCTTCTTCTCAATGTAATGTACATGAAAAAGACTGCTGAGATTCCTCAGCAGTCTTTTTTTATTCCCTCCCCTATTACATCCACATTACGGAATTAACAACAGAATCATGAAAAATATACTTATTATGACAAATGTTAAGAAAACTCTTTCTTTATGAAATCGAATCCATATGCGTTGCTTTTCTACCTATTATATGGCTAAATAAGTACTATATTTATTTGAAGGGAGAGAACGCAATGGAACATCACACTTCTGTTCTATCACTTATGGTTGTCGTTGCAATCGCGTTTTTCGTTCCCCTTTTGTTACAACGCTTTAAATTAAAAGCACTTCCTGTCGTTGTTGCAGAAATCATCGCAGGAATCTTTGTAGGTAAAAGTGGGTTTAATATTATTGAGCCAGATATGTGGCTTCAAGTCTTATCGACACTAGGATTTATCTTTCTTATGTTTTTAAGCGGTTTAGAAATTGATTTTTCTATCTTTAAACAAAAAGGGAAAAAGAACACGACAAACGAACCAAACACATTCCAAGCAGCAAGTATTATCTTCTTATTTATTTTCATCTTATCTTATGCCCTATCACTACTATTTGTATGGCTAGGATTTGTAGATAATGCAATGTTTATGACTTTAATCATTTCAACAATCTCTTTAGGTGTTGTCGTACCAACATTAAAAGAGAATAACTTAGGAAAAACAGCAATTGGGCAAATCATTTTATTAGTCGCTGTTATTGCGGATTTAGTTACAATGATTTTACTCGCTGTATTCGTCGGATTAAATTCCGAAAGCGGCCAAAGCATGTGGCTTCTTCTTCTTCTATTCGGCGCTGGTATTGTTATTTACTTCGTTGCAAAACGTTTTAAAAACATTCCATACTTGGATAGCTTAAAAGCTGGGAGTGTACAAATTGATACACGAGCTGTTTTTGCACTCATCTTAATATTAGTTGGGTTATCTGAATCCGTTGGAGCTGAAAATATTTTAGGCGCCTTCTTAGCAGGTGTACTCGTATCATTATTATCACCAAATGAAGATATGGTTGAAAAACTGGATTCTATCGGATACGGTTTCTTCATTCCTATTTTCTTCGTAATGGTTGGTGTAAATTTAGAGGTTTGGTCTATTTTTAAAGAGCCTTCTAGTATGCTAATGATTCCAATTCTAATTGTAGGACTCTTTATCTCAAAACTGTTACCATCACTTGTTTTACGAAAATGGTATCCACGTAATATCGTACTGGGGAGTGCCATCTTATTAACATCGACACTTTCTTTAGTTATTGCAGCTGCACAAATTGGTGAAAAACTAGGAATCATTAGTCCAAGTTTATCTGCCTCCCTTATTTTAAGCGCAGTTATTACTTGTATTTTCGCACCTATATTATTTAAAAAGATGTTCCCAAAAGTGGAAACACCAAAACCAAAAGTTTCAATTATTGGTGCGAGCAGAATTACCCTTCCGTTATCACTTGATTTAAAACGAGAAGATTATGACGTAACACTATATATGATGCGTCAAAATAAAATAAATGATGAGGAAGCGAAATCGCACGACTTCCCTATTGTGAAATTAGATGACATCACAATTGCATCATTAACCGAACAAACAGCATTTCATGCAGACCGCGTTGTTGTTGCAACAAGTGATGATGAACAAAACTTACTATTAGCAGAACATGCAAAAGAACTAGGTGTTGAACATGTTATTGCAAGTGTAGAAGATCCGCTTCTACAAGAAAAAGCAACACAAGAACATATCGCCGTATTCTCAACCATTAACTCTACACGTATTCTATTACGTGCGCTAATTGATAAACCGAGTCTCGTTCGCTTAATTACAACAGCAAACGAAACAGTCCGTGAAGTTGAACTACGAAGCAATAAATATAATGGCGTTGCACTTCGTCGCCTTCCGTTTCTAGGTGATGTACTAGTCATTCAAATTTATCGTGGGAACAAAGCATTAATCCCGCATGGTGATACAAGACTACAACACGGTGACACATTACTTGTAACAGGCTCAAAAGAACATATCGATACACTAAAAAACATATTAGAATAAAAAAATGCCCCTCACATAATTGAGGAGCATTTTTTTCCATTTCATATGGTAAAATGTTACTATCACATATTATGAGGATGGATCACATTATGTCTATTGTAACTTTAGCTCTTTTATTATTAGCGGAAATATTAGGTGCCATTATTCTCATCGGTGTTAGTATTGAAATTTGTAGTTACGGATGGAAAAAATCAAATGGAATAAAATACTCTTGCCTCTTACTTTCACTCCTTCTCGGAACCGCTAGTATACTCGGACTTTTCGCCGCACCTGCCTATTTCTTTATACAATTAACAGAAAAAGCGTTATAAGAAAGGATGTTACTATGCTTACCGTGAAAAATATTGATGGATCTGAAACTTACGTATTACGTCAAAAAATTTTGCGCCCGAGTCAAACATTAGCAGATTGTAAATACCCTTCAGACTATGAAACAGATACCTTTCACTTAGGCGCATTTATAAACGATCAACTTATTAGTATCGCTTCTTTCTCAAAGGAAATGCATCCCGACTTACAAGCAGGTATGCATTATCGTCTACGAGGAATGGCCACATTGCCTGAGTTTCGAAACAACTACGCTGGAAGCTCCTTAATTCAGAAAGCAGAACAAATCTTACAAGAGCGTCGAGCAAATATGTTATGGTGTAATGGCCGAATTACTGTAGCTGACTATTACAAGCGCTTAGGCTTCCAAGAACATGGTGAAATCTTTGAAATTGAACCAATTGGCCTTCATAAAGTACTGTATAAAAGAATATAAGAAAAGCTTTCCGCAATACGGGAAAGCTTTTCTTATATTTCAATCTTCACTTTTTATCTTTTTCATATATATGTATATAAACAGACTAGGAACTAAAAAACAAGCAAACATAATAAGTCCTGTCATACTAATTTCCTTTATCGAAATATCTGGTGTGACAACGATACAAATAGCTACAATCCCAATAATAATACTTACCGGAATGAATAATAGTTTCATAAAATAGCTACGTGATACTCCGCCCGTATGCTCATACACTTGCACCGAGTTTTTTAAGTTTAAAAAGTTAATCCCTATTATCCCGCACATAAATATCATTAATAAATCCGAAACACTTTCATATCCTGCATCTTGCAAAACGTAGCGATAAAAAACAATACCTAGTATGACGATATTTTGTAAGATGAAAACGAGCCTAATATGCTTTAGCCCCTCAATCATTAAACGTTCATCTTTCACAATCCTCATCCCCTCACTCCTCTTCCTCCCAAAATAAATCATTTAATGTTTTGTCTACCGCATAACAAATTTTCAAACACAAATCTAACGATGGATTGTATTTCCCCTTCTCAATTAAACTAATCGTTTGCCTTGTAACACCTACTTTTTCTGCTAATTGTTGCTGTGTTAAATCTAACTGAACACGCGCGACTTTTATTTTACTTACAGCCATTCATGTTCCTCCTCCACCTTATTGTAACATATATATTCCATTAAGTAATTTATATTTTGCGTGATTGATTATAGTTTCACTTTACCCCGCATTAACGGGCAGTAAGACTCCCTCCTAATAATTAAGCTAATAACCAGATATCCAGAGAGAGTCAAACTGCCCATAAAAGCCCGATTGGTTCAACTAATAATCAGTGGGGGATGAACAGCCCCCCACTGATTATAGTTTCACTTTATTATACACAAAAAAGGAGCCTCTCATAAGAAGCCCCCTCTCCTATATTATAAGAATAAATGACATCCAAATAAAATTGTAAATAAGTATAGTAATGGATGTACTTCCATCCCTTTCCCTTTCACAATTTTTAAGACTGGATACACTAAAAATCCAATTGCAATTCCATTCGCAATACTAGACGTTAACGGGATACCAACGAAAATTAAAAATGCTGGTAATGCATCTTCAAATTCATTCCAATTAATATCACGAATACTTTGTGCCATTAAACTACCGACAATAATTAATGAAGGAGCTGTAATAGCGGCTACGCTTGATAAAGAAGCAATAACAGGGCTAAAGAATGCTGTTATAATCGTTAGGCCGACTACTACAATACCTGTTAATCCTGTTTTACCACCTGCAGCAATACCAGCTGACGATTCAATCGTCGCTGCTGTTGGGCTTGTCCCAAAGATAGAGCCTGTAGTACCGCCAATTGCATCCGCAATAAATGCTTTACCAAAACGTTTCTCTGTATTATCTGTAATTAAACCTGCTTGTTTAATTAAACCGAGTAATGCTCCTGTTGTATCAAATAACAGTACAAGTAAAAATGAAAATACAACGCCATATAATCCGTATTCAATTACATCTGAAAAGGCGTTGATTGGATTTGAAACGATAATCCCCTCTGGTAAATGAGGCATCGCAACAATTTTATCCGTAAACTTCAGCTGCCCTGTAAAGAAGGCGATAATTCCTGTCACAATCATACTAATAAATAATGCACCGCTCACACGCAATGTCATTAATACCGCCGCTAAAATCAAACCAATTAAAGTTAAAATAACGGCTGGAGAATGGAAATCACCAATCGTAACTAAGTTAGATGGATGATCAACGATAATTCCAGATAGACGTAATCCAATAAAAGCAATAAATAACCCAATTCCACCTGCAATTGCATGTTTTAAACTGTCAGGAATTGCGACAATTAGCTTTTGCCTAAATGAAGTGAAAGATAATAAAAGAAAAATGATACCTGTTACAAATACTGCTGAAAACGCAATGACATATGTAATCCCCTCTGCCTGTTGAACAACAGAATAAGCAAAATACGCATTCATTCCCATAGCTGGAGCAATAACAATTGGATAGTTAGCTAAAAACGCCATACATAACGTCCCTACAACAGTCGCAATAATAGTTGCCGTAAAAGCTTGATCAAATGGTACACCTGCATCAGATAATATTTTCGGATTGATGACAAGAATATACGCAAATGTAAAAAAAGTTGTGATGCCAGCTAAAAGCTCTTGCTTCACAGAAGTGTTATATTTTTGTAATTGAAACATGGTTATGTACCCTTCCTACATCTGAATTATTATCACACATTCTTTTCTTACTAGTATGTGAGAAAATATAATACTTAATCTTAACAATCAATAAAAAGAAGAGTCAATATATTCGCTAATAGTTCGAATTTTAAGTTTAAATCTGACAAGCACAGATGTAGTACAGTTAATATTGATTATTTTTGTAGCATAACAGATGGAAATGTTTTATAATTTGAAATAGTTAAATATTTAGTAAACGCATTCAAATATCGTTCACTCTACAAGGGGGATTCTTCTTATGCAGCACACAAACAAATCTGGAACTTTAAACCGAGGTTTAAAAGAAAGACATATTACTTTAATGTCACTCGGTTCAGCTATTGGCGTTGGACTATTTTTAGGATCTGCTTCTGCTATTAAACTAGCTGGCCCTTCGATTTTACTAGGCTATATGATTGCTGGACTCGTTATTTTTTTCATTATGCGAGCACTCGGAGAAATGGCAATTGAACAACCTGTTGCTGGCTCTTTTAGTAAATATGCATATGATTATCTTGGACCACTAGCTGGCTATATTACCGGTTGGAACTACTGGTTCTTATGGGTTGTTACTTGCATGGCTGAAATTACGGCTGCTGGCATTTACATGCAATACTGGTTCCCAGATATTCCGCGCTGGACTTGGGCATTACTCGCTCTATTATTAATGAGCGCTTTCAACTTCTTATCCGTAAAAGTATTTGGAGAACTTGAATTTTGGTTTGCTCTCATTAAAATTGTCACAATTATCTGTATGATAGTAGTTGGAGCTGGTATTATTTTATTTGGCTTCGGAAACGGCGGTATCGCTACTGGCATTTCAAACCTTTGGTCACATGGTGGCTGGTTCCCAAATGGTTTTTCTGGGTTACTACTCTCCATGCAAATGGTGTTATTCGCTTATTTAGGTGTCGAATTAATCGGTGTTACAGCAGGTGAAGCTCAAAATCCGAAAAAAACACTCGCAAAAGCAATTGATAACGTATTTTGGAGAATCTTACTGTTCTACGTTGGGGCTCTATTCGTTATGATGGCAATTTATCCATGGAACGAACTTGGTGAGAAAGGAAGTCCATTCGTATTAACATTCCAACAAATCGGTATCGCAAAAGCAGCAGGGATTATTAACTTTGTCGTATTAACAGCAGCTCTTTCTTCTTGTAATGGTGGTTTATTTAGTACAGGCCGTATGCTGTATACATTAGCTCAGCAGAAAAAAGCTCCTGAAAGATTCGGTCGTTTAAATAAAAATGGCATTCCAAGTCAAGGAATTGTAGCAACGGCAATCGTTTTACTCGTTGGTGTTATATTAAACTATCTTGTACCCGCAAAGGTATTTACATGGCTTACTAGTATTTCAACTTTCGGAGCAATTTGGACTTGGGGCATTATATTAGTCGCTCAAATCAAGTTCCGTAAAAGTTTACCTGCGCAAAACAAACAAAAGTTATCGTATAAAATGCCTTTATACCCAATAAGTTCATACTTCTCACTCGCTTTCCTTGCACTAGTCTTATGTATAATGGCGTATTCAGAAGATACAAGAATTGCATTGATTGTTGGCCCAATTTGGCTTATTGGTTTAGCTATCGTGTATTACATGAAAGGTTTTCATAAAATTGATGAAACACCTAATTCAAAAATTAGTTAAACAAAACATCCCTTCCTTATTACTTGGAAGGGATGTTTTTATATCTATATAAATATTTCTCAACAAAATTCACGGTATTTTTACAAATTTTTAATATTTTTTATGTTTTCCGTCTTTATTTTTACAGAAAAATAAATTACATTATTAAAGCACATATATTTATTATTAGGGGGATTCTTCTATGAAGAATAAAAAATGGATTACATTTTCTTTAGCAACAGCAATTACACTAAGTATAGGGGCTTCGTTCATACCATCTACTTATGCCGAAAGCTCTGTAGACCCAGCTCCTGAAATTGCTGCAAAAGTTGTAAATCAAAACAATGGGAAGAAAGTATTATTCGATAATACACACGGTCAAACTGCCGGGACTGCTGACTGGGTTATCGATGGTGGCTTTTCTGATTTCGGAAACGGCATTGCCCAAAACGGCTATCATGTAAAAGAACTTCGTAAATCAACACCGATTACATACGAAGATTTAAAAGACTACAATGTGTTTATCGTTCCAGAAGCAAATATTCCTTACAAAAAATCTGAACAAGATGCTATGTTACAATACGTAAAAAATGGCGGTAGTATCTTCTTCATTGCCGATCATTATAATGCAGATCGTAATAAAAATCGCTGGGACTCTTCTGAAGTATTTAACGGATATAGACGCGGTGCTTGGGATAATCCAGCAAAAGGAATGTCTAACGAAGAAGCCAATTCACAAGCTATGCAAGGAGTAGAAAGCTCTGATTGGCTATCTGACAACTTCGGTATTCGATTCCGCTATAACGCAATCGGCGATGTTTCCGCTAAAAATATTGTATCACCTGAACAATCATTCGGAATTACAGAAGGGGTTTCATCTGTAGCAATGCATGCTGGTTCTACTTTAGCAATTACAAATCCAAAACTAGCAAAAGGACTTGTTTATCTTCCAGAAAACCCAGCAAAATGGAATAACGCTGTTGATAGCGGTGTGTATAACGGCGGTGGTGTTGCAGAGGGTCCTTATGCTGCTATCGCAAAAGTAGGACTTGGAAAAGCTGCCTTTATTGGAGACTCTTCTCCTGTTGAAGATGCTACGCCAAAATACGTTCGTGAAGACTCTGGCCAAACAAAGAAAACTTACGATGGATATAAAGAAGAAAACGATGCGATTTTACTAGAAAATATCGTAAATTGGCTATCGAATAAAGAAACATTTACAAGTTTAGACCAAGTAAATGGTTTACAACTTGATTTACCTACCACTTTACAAACATTTGAACAACCAAGCTTATCAACTGAGCCACAACCTGAACCTTGGAGTGCGCCAAATGCAGGTTATCAATGGTTTAATACAAATACTTTTAAACCTGGTTCATATGGCTATAACGGTGCAGTAACAGCAAATGACTACGTAGTTACACACCCTAGCACTCTACCAAACAATGAAGTGTTCCAAATCAAAATTCAAGTAAATAACTTATTACCAAACACAACATACAATAATTATTCTTTAGGTATATTCACTACTGGCGGTACACAAGTAGCAAAAGTTCAAAATACAAACGGCACTTGGCCATCTACTTTCGGATATAGTAGTGCATTTTCTTTCACAACAAACAGCTTAGGTTCTGCTGAAAAAATTGTGAACGTACAAATCGATCCAAATACGACTGGACAAGCAACACTTCGTCTACGTCAAAATACAACAGCGAAATATAGTGAGACTGTAACGATTAATAAGAAATAATGAAAAAGGCAATCCGGATATGGATTGCCTTCTTCTCATTTCTCTTCTTTTGAGAAAAACATTCTTGAAATAACGATGCCTATACTTCCTACGATTAAGAATAACACTGCCCTAATTATCATTGAAACTTCTGGTAAGTCTAGAAGGAATAGCTTTCCTATCGTTACGACTAATACGACTAAGCCGGCATATAATATTTCATTCATATTTTTATTCCGGCCAAGCCAAACTGCAAATAATGCATACACCATCCATAATAACGATACAGATACACTTATTATGCTTCCATCTGTGGACAAAACTTCACCGATTCTAGTAATTGTAATAAATACAATCACCATAAACCAATAGAGTGCTATAGAATACACATACTTGCCAAAACTCGCTAATACATCTTTCGCTTGTCTCATGCAATAATAGAGCGTGCCAATTAAAATAAGATGAGCAACAAAGCCTGCCGAAATAAATTGATCAAACGGGCTAAAAATAGTCTGTATCATTCCAATTGCGTAAACCGTCGCACTAACATACAATTTTATCTGTTGTTTTACTTTAATAGAAGTCACCATACCGAGGAAGCCTTGTAATAATAGTACAATCGCTGCATTCACTAAACTATACTCATATAAAATCGCTAAACTAAAGGCCCCCATTGCGAAACCAAATAAAAGATTGGTAAATGTAGAATGTCTATTCTTCCTATATTCAAACACGAACATAATAGCATGCACGAGTGCACTTATCATTAATCCCCATGTTGTAAATTCATGTATTTTTGAAATGGCTAATATAAAGAAGACTGCATTCGCACTAAATATCGCCAAGCGTGGCTCTACTATAAAACTTCTCTCCGTAAACATATGCCAAAATAATAGTAAGTGAATTAAACCATAAACTACTGTTAACTGGACTTGCAAATCCTCTACTAACATTGACATAACAGCAAAGAAGACAAAAAGAACAATAGCAGCAACAGCATAAGAAATCATATATAAATACTGATAACGATTTTTCAACGCATACCATAATAAGCTAAGTGTTAATATCGTCTCATATCCAAAGAAAATATACGGATTAGGAGTCGTACTATTTAATAAGAATGGCACGAAGAAAGCTCCTACCGCTACAAAGATAGTAAGATATTCCGATTGATACCTCTTCGCTATATAAATACCTAAAATGATCCATGCGATATTACATACAAACGCGACACTCGCTGGAATAAATCCATATAAATAATGTGCCGCAAATGTCGTTAAAACTATACCCGTAATACTTCCCCCTGCTAATACTAACCCTAACGCTTGCCGCTCGCGTTTAATTTGAATATCCCCTATATAATAAAAACCGATTGATAGGACAATACCAAACACAATTCGTATTGCTGGTGTTAATAATCCCGCATCTACCCCTGCTTTAAATAACCAAATTACTCCAAGCAACATAATACCGACAAATATGCGCGGTAACCACGTTTGGCAAAACTTAATAATATTAAATGGTTCTCGTTTAAAAGCAGATATATCCACTTGTTTTACCTCACGTTCTTGCACAGGTTCTTTTATTGTAACTACTTCTTTTTTTTGTTTTTCTTCCGTCACCGTTTCAATATATTCTTTCTTTTCCGTCCTAACATGTTGCTGAGCATTTTCTACTTCTATTTCTCTTTGTTTTGCTTTCAATTCAAAAAGTGCTTCTTGAATCGTTTCAATTGCCGTTTCGAGTGCTTCTATTTTCTTATTCAAATCCTCCTTCATACGCTCCCCCCTTATCCGTTCAAAACCTATATATTACCAATTACCTTTATCATACTCTTAGTCTATTCATTTTCAATACTATTTTTCCAAAAAAGAAAGGTGTTTTCCGAAATAGGAAAACACCTCTTACTTATTTCTTCTTGTAAACACTACTCACAATAATGCCAATACCAGCACCTATAATAGCTGGAACAATCCATCCAACACCTTCTGTATAAAACGGAATGTATTTCAATACTGATGTCCACTGATTTATCATCACATTTTTATTGAAAATATCGATTGCACTAAATACCGCTACAATTCCAACAGTTACTGCATATACGTATACATACTTCCCAATATACTTATGGAATAGCCCTAAAACAATAAGCGTTAATGCAACTGGATAAATAAATCCAAGAATCGGTACGGATACTTTTAAAATTTGTGTTAATCCTAAATTAGCTAAAATCATACTAACCAAACTTAATATAAATGCCCAAACTTTATAAGCTACTTTCGGAAATGCACTTGCGAAAAATTGACTACAAGATGTAACAAGTCCGATTGACACACATAAACACGCGATCGTAAAAATAAGACCTAATAAAACGACCCCGCCTTGTCCAAATAATGTAGTCATCACTTGCGCTAACACTTGTGCACCATTATCAAATTTTCCCAATGAGCCACTCATTGAACCGACATATCCAAGTATGACGTAAATAATAGATAATAATAGTCCTGCACCAATTCCAGCAATACTCATATATTTCGCTAACCCTTTATCATCTCCAATACCTTTTGCACGAAGAGCATTGGCAATAACAATCCCGAAAATTAAAGCTGCTAATGCATCCATCGTTAAATACCCATCTAAAAACCCTTGGAACATAGGAGCTTGTCCATAGTTTCCAGCAGCCTCTTTCACACTACCTACTGATGTAAACATGCTTTTTATAAAGATAAGAGCGATCATACCTAATAATAACGGTGTTAAAACTTTTCCGAACAACCCCATTAATTTAGACGGTGATAAACTTAACCAGTACACAATACTAAAGAAAATAACTGTGTAACATAATAAGACTACGCTACCCGCTTCCGGAAATAGCTGACCCGGTCCCATTTCAAAAGCTAGACTTCCTGCACGCGGAATACCAAGGCCTGGTCCAATAAATACATACACGATACACGGAAAAATAATGGCGAATGAAGAATGAACTCTACCCGCTAGCGTTTGAAAACTTCCTGCTTTTGCAATCGCAATAACTCCCAATATCGGAAGACCTGTTGCTGATATAATAAACCCTACTAATGAAATCCACACATGTTCTCCTGCTTCATACCCAAGGAAAGGTGGAAATATAAGATTCCCCGCTCCAAAGAACATCGAGAATAACATAAGACTAATAAGTAAAATTTCTTTTTTCTGTAACAATTTCATTTCTTTCTCCTTCTTTAATTTCATCTTTTATGAAATCAATTTCACATATAAAAAAGTGCAATAAACCGCTTCTTTACAAAGAAAACATAGTCCATAGTCTAACATAAAAGAAACACTCATTCTATAGCTATATCCCTTTTCCAATTTCTTCTGAAAAATCAACCTTTATTGACTTATAATAGTTAATAAAGTAAAATATTAAATATACAAAATTATTAACTTTGTTTTTGTTTGTGTCAGGAGGAAAATAACATGGAATCAGCGATACAACTAGAAAGAGAACAACAAAGAAAAAAGAAACATCCTCCAGGTTTATACTTACTCTTCTTTACAGAAATGTGGGAAAGATTTAGTTACTATGGATTACGAGGATTATTAACATTATATTTAACGACAGCTTTAGTAAGCGGTGGTCTTGGGTTTAGTCCTGCATGGGCACTCTCCATTTACGGATTTTATACTGGAGCCTGTTATTTCACACCAATGATTGGTGGATACTTAACAGACCGTTTTCTAGGTAGACGAAAAGCGATCACAATTGGTGGTATAACAATGGCAATCGGTAACCTTACACTATTTGCCTTGCAAAACCAAGTCGGCCTATACCTCGGATTAGCGCTTATTATTATCGGTAATGGATTCTTCAAACCGAACATCTCTACACTGGTTGGGGAATTATACGAAGAGAACGATCCAAAACGTGATAGTGCATTTACCATTTTCTATATGGGTATTAACGTCGGATCATTTTTAGCTCCACTCGTTTGCGGATTTTTATCAGAAAATTTATTCAAAACAACGGTTGATGGCGTTGTACATTACGGATTCCGTTACGGTTTCTTAGCCGCTTCAATCGGAATGATCATTGGACAAATTTTATTTACAACATTATCAAATCGCTTCCTTGGTGATATCGGTAAAAAACCAACTCGCGATTTACAAACAACAGATGGACAACCATCAGTTGGAGATACACCGTTAACAAAAAAGGAAAAACAACGTACTGCAGTTATCGTCATTTTAACATGCTTCGTTGTCTTCTTCTGGGCTGGCTTCGAACAAGCTGGTAGCTCATTAACATTATATACAAACAAATTTGTAGACCGTTCTGTGTTCGGATGGGAAGTTCCAACATCTTGGTTCCAATCGGTCAATCCATTATTTATTATTTTACTCGCTCCAGTCATTTCAGCATTATGGGCAAAACTTGCAACTCGCAAGCGCGGGGATTTAAAAATCCCAACTAAAATGGGACTTGGTATGATCTTGCTCGGTATCGGTTATATCATTCTCGTTATCGCTACATTAAAAACAGGTAGTGATGAACATAACATTACAGAAAAAGCAAACTTACTATTTATCGTCTTTACGTATCTTTTCCATACGTTAGGTGAGCTATTCTTATCACCTGTTGGACTATCAATGGTTAGTGCACTTGCCCCAGTAAAACTTGCTTCTTTATTAATGGGAGTATGGTTGGCAAGCTCAGGTATCGCTAACATTTTAGGCGGACAACTTGCAAGCTTCACAACTTCACTTGGATATGCTGAAGTATTTACAGTAATTGGCGCTGTAGCAATCGTTTTAGGTTGTGTTTTATTATTAATTTCTAAGAAGTTAGTAAAATGGATGGATTAAAAAAGATGAGGGATTTCCCCTCATCTTTTTTATTTCTTCGCCTTCGTTCCTACTAAATCACCAGCAACAACATAACGTTTAGAATTATCTTTCACAGATACACATGTAATTAGTGTTATTTCATCTTTCCCGTGATCCTCAACAACTTCCCATTTATCAGGAGTTACTTCAGATACACCAGTAACCACATATTCATATTCATTTTCATTATCATACAAATAAATTTTATCGCCTTTTTTTAGAGACGCTATATCACTAAATAAAACACCTTTTTTAGACATGTTATGTCCTGCTAATGCATAATTCCCTTTTCCCATTACTTGATTTTCTTTTACTGTTGCTGCACCTGATAATAGGTTTTTCTCAGTAGAAGACTTTAAAACAGGAAGTTCTAATGAAACACTTGGAATCGAAATACGACCAATTACTTGTTTCTTATCTAAAGATGCGTTCGCTACTTCTGCCAAGTCTGGTTGATTAATTTTTGAAGCATCTACAAATTCCGTCTCATGTTTTTCATAATCCATCTTTTGGACAGCCTGTACATTTTCAGTCTGTTTCTTTTCAGCTTGATATCCATCATAAAATGGCTTGCCGATTAATACACCACCTACAACAAATAGGAGGATTGCTACTATACTATAAATTCTTTGCTTATTCATATACAATTCCTTTCCCTTACAAAATCTTACTCTATATAAAATGATAAGATAATATTGCTATATGTACAAGTATAAGCTGAAAAGAAACCTTCTTGCCGGTGCAAGAAGGTTTCTTTTTAAGCGATTTTATTTCGATATAAAGATACGTGGAAAATTGTCATTTGAATAAAGAAAATACTAAATGCAATATATATTGGATATGCAGGAACATATAGATTAGCAATTGGAGAAAGCGTTAAAAAACCAACCGCACAAGGCAACACGTACCATAGTGACATAAATGTAGTACGACAAGCCTTTTCTGTAATTGCCTTTTCCCGCTCGTCTTCTTGAGGAAATAATAGTGGAAACATCCAATATGATAGCTCTTTATATTTTTTCTTTTGAATTTTATAAAGAACAGTCGATACAATACCAAATATTAAAAGCAATCCTATTGGCATTAAACTCACCGAAACTTCAAATGGTACCCTCTTCGTTTGAATAAAATTCGCAACTTCGATAGTAAAATAATACAACTCAATAAATGCCCAACCTGCTAATACCATTAAGAGTACATTCAACATATAGGAAAATACAAGTCTATTCATCCTCTTCCCCCTCCTTATTTAAAACAAACACATCTTCCATCTTGAGCTCGAATACATCGCAAATCGTAAGTGCTAATAACAAAGAAGGAACATAATCCCCTTTTTCAATTGCCGCGATTGTTTGTCTCGTCACTCCAACCTTTTCTGCTAATACACTTTGCGAAAAATTAAACCGCGCTCTTAATTCCTTCACTCTATTTAAAATGGTCAAATTTACCACCTCTCACCACCATTGTATGCTATCCTTAACAAAATGTAAACTCAACTTAACATTATTATTATAAAAAAATCCAACTTTACGTATTGTAAAGTTGGATTACATGTTAGTTTAAAATTGTAACTTTAACTGTTCTTCTGCCCCAGCTACTTGATGAACCTTTATCTGGCATTAAAACATCAATTCTGTGACCTTTAATAGCTCCGCCAGTGTCTGCTGCAATAGCAACTCCATACCCGTCAACCTTTACAGTAGAGCCTAATGGAATAACAGCTGGATCAACCGCAATTAATTTCATTCCTGGGTTTGCAGTTAAATTATAACCTTTACCACCAGGTCCCCATGCAGAAAATACTTGTTGACCTGGCGCATAACCATTTTCAGCTGGATCCGCTGTATAAGCTGTAGCTTCTACATAGATCTCTCTTCCACCAGCAGTTGGCTTCGAAGGCTGTTCAGGTTCTACCTTCGAATTATTATTAGCAACTGGTTCCGCTGGTTTACTAGCTTGTTCTTGCTTTTTCTTTTCAGCAATTTCTGCTTGTGCTTTTACTAAAGCTTCTTGCTCTGCTTTTGCAGCCGCTTCTGCTTTTGCACGCTCTTCCGCTGCAATTCTTGCTGCTTCTTGCTCACGAGCAATCGTTTCTTGTACTGCCTTCATGTTTGATTCGATTTTAGCCTTTTCTTCTGCAGCTAAATTAAGTTGGCTTGCCACCTGATTATATTTAGCTTGAACTGTTTGTAAGTTAGCTTGACGCTTTTTCAAGTTATCTTGCAGTTCAGCTTGTGCTTTTGCTAATTTTTGTTTGTCTACTACTAAAGATGCTTCTTTCTCGTCAATTGTTTTCTTATCTTCTTCAATTTGACGAAGATCTTGTTCTTGTAGACGTAAAATTTCTTTATCAGCTTCTAAAATAGTAGAAACTGCATTCATACGTTGTAGGAAATCAGCAAAGTTTTTTGACTCTACTACAACTTCTACTACTAAACTTGTATTTGAACTGTTTTGAACAGAAACCATACGTTTTCTCATAATATCTTTACGAGCAAGGACTTTATCCTCTAAAACGACAATCTCTTTCTTTTTTTGTTCAATCTGCTTATGTGTTTCATCGATTTTACGTTGAATAGCAGCTTGATCCTCTTTATTTTTTGCAATTGTATTATTTAAATTATGTAGTTCGTTTTCGATACCTTGAATCTCTTTACTAACAGCTTGCTTCTCTTGCTCTTTCTTTTGCATTTCTGCATCGTTTTGCTGCAATTGCTGTTGCATGTTGTTAAGTTTCTCGTCGTTTGACTCTGCTTTAACAGCGACTGTACTAGAAAGACCTATAATGCCTGCTAATACTAGACTACTGATTCGCTTAAAATAGTTCATAATCCGACTCCCTTCTTATACAGTTATACATGATTTATTTTACAGTTTGTTTACAATACCATTAAATACAGTTTATTTTTCATGACGAAAAAAAGGGAATTATGCATAAAATGTAATAGATTCTTAAATATTTAACAATTCCTATATTTAAAAATTATAAAAGATGCTAAAATCCAAATATAGAGAAAATATAACTTCTAAAGGCGGTTGAAATAAATATATGTTTACTCAAAAGAAATCACTCCAACATAAAATTGATCAATTAGAAAGTCGTATACAAGAACTAGAAGCAGAATTAAAACAAAAGGATATCGAACAACAAGAGACTATTTCTTCTATCCACGATCGTGTACAAAGCGTTGTTCAAGAGCATCAACTTGTAAATAACCAGCACAATACACTTCAAAATTTAGTTCAACAATTAAGCTCATGTTTTGAAAATGTTTCAACACGTACTACACATTCCAATGAACTGAATAACGAAATGCTACAAAAAGAACAAAGTTTAATTCAATCTATTGAAGAAATTATTGATTGTTCTAACGAAGGAAAAGAATCTGTTCATCGTTTACTTATTGTAATTAATAAATTAGGTGAACAATCCCAGCGCACGTCTAATAGTATGAATCATTTAAGTGAACGCTCAAAAGAAATTGAGCAAATTGTAGAAGTCATCCAAAACATTGCAGCACAAACAAATTTACTTGCTTTAAATGCAAGCATTGAAGCTGCTCGTGCTGGAGAACACGGTAAAGGGTTCGCTGTCGTTGCCAATGAAGTAAGAAAACTAGCAGAAAGTACCGCTGAAAGTACAAAAAACATCGGCAACTTAACGAAAAAAATTCAAGAAGAAATTGAAAAAGCATACGATAATACAAAAGATAATTTGCATTTAGTCGATGAAGGTGTAGAAATGAGTGCCGATACAAACGCTAGAATCGAAAATATTTTAATTATGATTCAAACGTTACAAAACGGTGCTACTAATGTTATTAAAGCTATTGAAAACCAAAAAACTTGTAATGATGATATATTACGAGAATTCGCTAATACACAACAAATGTTCCAAAAGTTAAATACTACTATTATGAATCACATTCATGATGCTGAGAAAGTCGATGTTCAATTAACGAAAAGTCTTGAAGAAACAGTAGTTTCTCATTAATAATAAAAATCCCTTATACTGCTATAAGGGATTTTTATTATATTTCGAATATTTATTTCTTCTCAATATTCATCCGTATCTTTGTTATAATGGACAAGTTGTTTCTTTCGACTATTAAACAAGGAGGTTATTATGGAACAATTTTACTACATTTTAAAATATTTAATTCTTGGTCTGTTCCAAGGACTAACAGAACCGATTCCGATTTCTTCAAGTGGTCACCTCGTTTTAGCACAGCATTTGCTAGGACTAAAAATCGAAGGGTTTAGCTTTGAACTACTTGTTAATTCAGCTTCATTATTAGCTGTATTACTTATTTATAGAAATGATTTAATTCGTCTAACAAAGAATGGTCTATCTTATACATTTACAAGAGCAGAAGATGCAAAATCAGATTTCTTCTTTATTATTTACCTTGTTATTGCGACCATTCCAGCAGGTGTTATTGGTGTTTTATTTAAAGATTACATCGATCAGTACTTAAAAGGTGTGAAAATGGTTGGGATTTCCCTTCTTATTACCGCTGTCGGACTTTGGATTATTAGAAACTTGCGTGGACGTAAAAATGATGGCGATCTTTCTATGAAAGACGCAATTATCGTCGGATTAGCACAAGCTTGCGCACTAATTCCTGGAATAAGCCGATCAGGTGCAACAATCGTAGCAGCGATGTTACTTGGTATGAAGCAAGAAACGGCTCTTCGTTTCTCATTCTTACTATATATCCCTGTTAGCTTAGGTGGTTTATTACTAAGTATTACAGACATTGCAAAAGATCCAAATCTAGATACACTATTCGTACCATATATCGTTGCATTTATCGCAACATTTATCATGACGTATATTTCATTAAAATGGTTTATGAACATTATGGCAAAAGGAAATTTAAAATATTTCTCTTTCTATTGCATTATCGTAGGTGTACTTACTCTTATTTTCTTATAAGGTGAAACTTACAAATCAAAAAGCGAGTCATTCTATTACACTAGAACGACTCGTTTTTTTATGCATATACTTTCTTTTCTTGACAATACAAACGAATAACATGTTTATTTTGTTGAAATACATCATGCGTTAGGCGGATAATAATAAAATTTCGTTTTATTTGATCATCATGAACAAAAATCTGTTCTCCCTCTTGAAAACGCCATGCACTTTCAAAAGTTGTAATATGATCCCCACTTACAGAAAAAAGCTCATATCGCATATTTTGTACCCTCTCTCAACTTATAATAATCATAATATCATTATATTAAATTTAGTATAACTTAATTCCGTTGAAATTTGTAATTTTTTCTATTTCGAAATATTTTAATTTTGTTTTACGCTTCTTTTAACGTTATAATGATAAACGAATTTTCATTGAAAGGAGCTTCATTTTGACTGCATATATATTTCCAATAAAAACAGCATTTATTTTATTTCCTATTTTAGCAATGTTCCTCTTAATACCTTTTTTAATATTTAACTACCGAAAGTACGGTTATTTAAATAAATGGCGTTCATTTATTTTGTACTCATTATTACTTTACTTATTAAATGCCTATTTTCTTGTGATTTTGCCGTTACCACAAACATATGATACTTGTAGCCTACAACCGGCTAATACACAACACATGCAACTATCACCATTTTATTTCATACAAGAAATTAGTAATCATACTTCGGCAATTTTAACGAAACCAGCTACTTATTTCTACCTATTAAAAGAATCTGCGTTTTTACAAGTAGCATTTAACGTTCTATTAACCGTTCCATTCGGTATTTACTTACGGTATTATTTCCGACGTAGTTTCTTACAAACAATTTGTATTTCTTTTTGTCTTTCACTCTTTTTCGAGCTAACACAAGTGACTGGACTATACGGTATATACAATTGTGCGTACCGCTTATTTGATATAGATGATCTGTTTTTAAATACATTAGGCGGCGTAATCGGCTTTATCATTGCACCAATTTTTACGTACTTCCTTCCGAAAGCAAGCGAATTAGATAGTCATATTGATTTGGAAACGAAACCAGTCGGATTCGTTCGTCGCTTTATCGCGATGCAAATTGATTGGATTTTCTTATCCATCGTTGTACCTGTCATTAAAAACAAAGGAAATTCTTTCTTTGTTTCTAATATTCAATCTTACACGAACATATACGAACTCATTTTCATAACGTGTTCGATCTTTATTTACTTTATTATCATTCCATACTTTACGAATGGAAAGACAATCGGTAAAGCATTGCTTCGTATTTACGTGAAAGGACAATCAGATCGTATTACGTTGAAGGAACTATTCATCCGTTATGGTATATTCTATTTCATTTTAGGCGGAATCAATTATATTCTTTCGAGTAGCTCTATCTTAAATGTTAAAGAACCTTTAGTATTAATAGTTATAGTATTATTCCAACTCGTAATTAACGGTCTATTTATTATTCATGTTTTATTACATGTATTTAGTCGTGATAAGTTACTATTTTACGAGCGCATTAGTCAAACAAGAAATGCGATCATACTAAAAAAAGCTGACAAGTAATACTTTGTCAGCTTTTTTTCATAATCGTAAACAACTTTTCTGTGTAAGGGTTTGAAAACATTTCTGCTTCATCTAATAATTTCCTCACCTTTAGAAACGAATGCAATTCTGGATATATATTTTGTAATTTTTCGTACGTTAACGTATGCATTTTCCCCCAATGCGGGCGTCCCTCATACTTTAGAAAAATTTTCTCCACCTCACCAAAATAAGCAGCATACTTCATACCTTTATACATATGAACCGCTATATACGCAGAATCTCTTCCATACGCTGGACTGAGCCATATGTCATCCCTTTTCACATAACGGCATTCAATTGGGAAGTGCACTTTATACTTTTTCTTTTCAATAAGGTTTGAAATTTCTTCTACAACCGCCTGCATATACTTTGCAGGAACACTATACTCCATTTCATAAAATGGAACCGCACGCGATGTAGCAAATACTTCATAACTCGGACCAATTATTTTTGTATTCGGTACAGCTTTAGCCGATAATCGACTTACTCCTTTACTTATAGAAGGAAACCATTTACATCCTTTAGATAACAAAGAAAACATCTTATTTTCTAGTAACTCTACCTTTAGTTTATGCCATTTCAAATCACTTTTTTTGCCCGTTGTTTCGTTTGTAACTTTCACCTGCACTTCATCTGAATAAGGAAAAACAAAAAATTCAAAGTGGCGATTCTTCTTATATTCTTCTAGCTTGTTCATTACAGTAGATAATGACTGTTTTTCACTTTTATAAACGAGTGAATAGGCTGGAATAACCTTCAGTTTTATTTTTACAATGATACCTAACATTCCAAGCGACAACTGAAAAGCTCTCCAATATTGTACATTCTCCGTTTCCGAACAAACCATACTCTCACCTGTAGATAAAACTGCCGTAATCTCTATAACTTGTGTTGATAAACTTCCAAAGGTAATACCCGTTCCATGCGTCCCCGTACTAATCGCTCCTGCAATTGATTGTGAATCAATATCCCCTAAATTTTCTTGCGCATAACCTTTTTCTGCAAGTAACTTCCCTAAGTCATGTAACTTTGTTCCTGCCCATACTTCGGCAATCATCTTCTCCGTATCAATATTCACAATTCCCTTCAATTCATCTAAAGAAACTAAAATTTCTTCCGTTTGCACAAGAGGTGTAAACGAGTGTCCTGAACCGACAACACGAATTTTCTTCCCCTTCTTTCGCGCAAGCTCTATAACTTCTACTACATCTTGTATACTTTCTGGATACATCGTATAATGCGGCGTTCCTTCTACATTCCCTGTCCAATTTCTCCATTTTTGTCCCTTTATAGAAAGCATTGGTCATCCCCCCGATATGTTGAATACTCCCCAACAATCTCTCCTTCTTTCACACAATATAAAAAAGGAAACCGCTCACATAATTCTCCAGCTTTACTATGGCGAAACAAGATAGAATCTCCTATCTCTACTCGTTCCTCACCGTTATAAAAAATCGGTGTTTGCACTTCACCAGCGCCTTCTAAAGCTAATAGTTTGGCGCCATTTGGCCTCCAAATCTCAGGTTCTTTATCTTTCCCAATTGCGCCTGAGGCAATATATCCGCCACCTAGACAAGTGTAAATTGTTGGGGCTGGTTTACGCACAACTGGTAAAGCAAATCCGACAGCTGGATGAAATTGCACCTCTTTATAATAATCAAACAGCTTTGGGGCATAAAAAGCCGAACCTATTGTAATCTCTGAAACTGAATGATCTTGCTCAGTTGTTTTTATACTTCCTGTGCCTCCCCCATTTACAAACCTTAGTTCAATACCTAGATTTTGTATTTCTTTTACGATATGTCCTCTTCTTTCTTTAACTTCTAACATTGATTTCTTCTTTAAATATGAAATCACTTTACTTTTCACTCGTTGATTCGGTATGTGATCTCCTACCCCAGCAATTTGGGCTTCATATCCCATTACACCATCTAGTATTAAAAATGATGATTCTTTCAACCTTTTTACTATTTTCAAAGCACCTTGCACATCTTTTACCGGTGATCTTTTGACCCCAAAATGGAACTTAAAAAAACGACTACTCATATCAATATCTAAGCAAATACGAAAGCATCCTTTAGACTTCTCGGCAATTTTTTCTAAATAAATAATATGATCTTCACAATCCACCATACAAGTTATAATGAGCCCTTGCTTTGTTAGCAAACTTATTTCATGTAACGCTCTTTCATCATAAGCAGGATATCCGAGCAATAAATCATTGAATCCTTGTTCAATTAAAAATAAAGCTTCCCTAGGTGAAAAACACATAATACCTTGAAATCGATCACTTGCAGCTAAAATCTTTTGCATAACCGGAACAGAACGTAACGATTTACTCGCTATACGAATCTTCTTATTTCCACTTAATTCTATAATCGATTGAATATTTCTATCTAAAGCTACTTCATCCAAAAATGCACACGGTAATGGAACTTCTTTAAAAATTCCTCGATCCACATTTTTTCGCTCCTCTTTTCAATATGTCTTATACATATTGGAAAGAAAGTTGAAATTTCCTCTACAAAATAAAAAAGTTTCTTCCTATTAAGAAGAAACTTTTTAAGACTACTTCATAGAAATAGTCGCCTCTACTGGATAATGATCAGAGTAATCATTATATGTATATTTTTTGAGCCATGATGTAACAGTCCACTGTGGAGATTTCGGTTGTAATACTTTATTCTCTATAAATGATGGATTCGCATGATCCTTACTTGCAATAATATAATCTAAATACTCGGCAGGGCTATCAGGGAAATTATATTTTGCAATACTGTTTGTCGTCGCATCCCAAGTTGCTGTATGTCCTGTATAAGATGGAATAGAAGCATGTAATGTTTTGAACATTGATGCGTACTCTGAGTCACTATTGTTCTCAGCATTTATTTTATTCACATTCATATCACCACCAAATAGAACGTACTCGTCATTTGGTATATTTTTATTTTTAATAAAATCTTGAATTTCTTTTAACTGGTTTGTACGTACAGATGCAGGTGAAGTTTTTCCGCACATACTATCTTCAGCCTGCAAATGCGTCCCAATTACATGAACGAAACGATCATTTTTCTTAATTTTCGTGTATACAAATCCTTTATTCGATAAATTATCTGGTCCGCATCCATTTGCAAATACATATTGAACCTTTTCAACGATCGGCCATTTGCTCACGATTGCAACGCCCCCATCTTCAGGAGTTGCAGATGAATAGCTACCTAACGTTTTATCCCATTCATTTCCGTTACTACGACCTAATACAGCTGTTTGATTTGGGTATTCTTTCTTCAAATTTCCTAAAAGGCGATCTGAAGCACTATTATCAAACACTTCATTTAATATAACAACGTCTTGATTCTTAATATAATCTGCCGCCCCAATTAAATCAGCACGCTCACTTTGTCCCCAATTCGGATATAAGTTAGTTGATAGCATGTACACATTATGCGTCATCACTTTCAAAATGTTGTTTTGATCTGTAGACGTATCTGCTTGAGCTGAAGATCCTCCGTATAAAACTCCTAAACTAATCCCAAAGCTAAGTACACCTTTTAACAATTTACCTTTCACGTTCCATACCTCCATGTGTAGAGTAATAAAAAGGTCAAATACTCTATTGTGAGATTTGACCTTTTTTAAATACTTAACGATCTCCGTACGTATCAAACCAAAGCTGAATGTATCCAGCGGTAACACGTTGTGCATCCATTAATCGCTTACCTGTCATCGGTGTAACTTCAGCACGCCATTTATCTGCATATTCTTGTGACACAGCTGCTTTTACGAACCAATCTTTCGTATTATCATTTACAATTCCAGAGTAATCTTGTTTCGCCACTACTGCCGCTCCATGGATCCAATCTTCTGGATTTGTACCTTTCCAATTCCAATATCCATTTCCATCCGTTACTTTATAATTATCTTTTATCGTATCTACAAAGTTTTCATATTTAGAATGGAATCCTTGTGGATACGAAAGATTTGTAAAGTTTGCCGCATGCATCGGTTGATTTACATCTCCTAAATAATGAAGAGATAATCCTAAATAGAAGAATGCTTGTTTCATATCTTTATTTTTGTATGATTCACCAGCTAATTTAAAATATTTAGCTCCAGTTTCTTTTGCCTGCTTTGCAAATGGAATATATGTTTTTCCATTGTCTGGATCATAGAAATGTGAAGCAAATGTGCTATTATCATAATAAGGATTTTCATAATCAGCAGCATAAATACCGTTCTCTAACTCCGTACGCCATTCATTTAATTGTGCAACCCGATCTTGTTTTACAAGTGTTGTATTGCGAGACATAATATCAATCGCACGGTTTACAATCCATAAATGAGAATTTACGCCTTCTTTATGTTTATCTTCAGCAGACCAGCGGTGAACTATTTTTATTTTACTTCCCCCATCATTTTCATGAGCAAATGCAACGCTTTGTAAAGGAGCTACTACTGTAATAGCTGCTGCTAAAGCGAGTACTTTCTTTTTCATCTGAAATCCTCCATTTTATAATCGAATTATTGTAAACTTTTTGTTAGGATCCTATGATGTCATCCGGTTAACCTATGACTAGAATATCCCACCTTTCACGAAATTTCTATCACTAAATTAAAATATGCAGATTTTCATATCATTATAACTTTATACACAGTGAATATAATGAATGAATACACTTTCATTCTAATAAACTATTATTAAGGCTTATCTAAACTAATGTAAAAAAAGAGTAAAGCATCCACATGCTTTACTCTTTTTTTCTATTCGATAATATACTAGGCAGTTGTACATTAACTGCCAACTTATGAATAAATCCAAACACTAATCCAATCCCAATAAATATGTATAAGATTGTAAATATCTTTCCAAAATCAGTTTGCGGACTAAAATTGGCATCACCGACAGTTGTCAACGTGACCACACTAAAATATAAAGCGTCAAGAGGACGTAACCCTTCAACTGTACTATAAAAAATCGTACCGGATGTTAATGTTAAAAATGTTAATACGAATAATACTTGAAATTCTTTATCTTTCCACGCTCGTAAACAAGCTTTTAGCATTCGTTTAAATGTCAACATAAATGAAAGCATGAGACTTCCCCTTCCAAACAAAATACCTGTAGTTACAGGAAAGTCTATCATCTTTCTGTACAGAAAAAAAGTAGCCCTTTTCTATTTCTAGAAAAGAGCTACTTTTTACTATTCTATATTATTTAGGTGAAACAAGAATTTTCACTTGTGTTTTATCTTTTACAAGTGCTTCAAACCCTTCTTCAACAACTTGATCCACTGTAATTTTTTTCGTAATTAATTTCTCTGCTTGAATTTGGCCAGAGCTAATTAATTTAATAACAGCTGGGAAGATATGACGGTATCCTAAAATACCAACCACTTCTTTTTCTTTTAGTACAAGATTATTTGGAGTAATTGTTGCGTCTTTTTCCCATACACTAACAATTACAGTTTGTCCTTCAAAGCTTGTGCTTTCAATTGCTTGACGAAGTACTACTTCAACACCTGTTACTTCAAAGCTTACATTTACACCTAAACCATTTGTTAAGTTGCGAATTTCAGCTAATACATCTTGAGTCGCTGGATTTAATACGTAATCCGCGCCTGCTAATTTTGCTAACTCTTGACGTTCTTTAGAAAGTTCAACTGCAATAACAGGAGTTGCTCCTGCTGCTTTAGCTGCTTGGATAACAAGAAGTCCAATTGGACCACAACCAAATACTGCTACAGCTTCCCCTTCTTTTAATTTACTTTGACGTACTGCATGAACCGCTACTGCTGCTGGTTCTACAAGAGCACCTTGTTCATACGTCATTTCATCTGGAATATGGTGAACCATATCTTCTGGTACTACTGTATATTCAGAGAAACCGCCGCCTTCTCCGCCAAGACCGTGGAAAACAAGTTGTTCACAAACATTGTAATGTCCATGTTTACAAGCTTCACATTTACCACAAGAATAAATTGGTTCTACAACGACGCGATCTCCCACTTTATGAGATGTAACGCCTTCACCGATTTCAACTACCTCACCGCTAAACTCATGACCTAAAATAACCGGTGCTTTTACATGTGTTAATGGATGCTCTTCTGTCGGAATAAAAATAGGTCCTGCTAAATATTCATGCAAGTCTGTCCCGCAGATACCACACCATTTCACTTTAATCTTAACTGCTCCTGGTTTTACAGTTGGTTCTGGTACTTCTTCTACTCTTACATCACGTTGATTATGCCAAAGTAATGCTTTCATTTTATACATCCCTCTCTATGTATATACTTAACCTGGTGAAGTTTACAAATCTATTATAATACTTCTATCCATATATTTCAAAAAAACAATCTCATTTCCACTAAATTTTAACAAATAACGTTCAATATTTTGTCACTTTGTACTTTTTTCCACATCTGTTAATTCAATTTCATTGCGGTTGAAATTAGCATTATGCCATAATAGCATAGGAGAGGTGAATATCGCTTGAAATATTTTATTTACTTTATTGTTATCGTAGCGTTTCTAGATACATTTTCACAATTACCTATTATGAGTACGTTCGCTCAAAGTCTTGGAGGATCCCCTCTTATTATTGGGCTAGTTGTCGGCATGTACTCATTCGCTAATATGATCGGTAATATTATTGCTGGCGCTGCTGTCGATAAATTTGGTGCAAAAAAAATACTTTATATAAGCATGGGACTTACGAGTTTCATAGTCTTGTTATACACTGTTGTTCAAAGTGGTGAACAACTATTAGTTGTGCGCTTTATGCATGGCTTTAGTGACGGATTTTTAATTCCTGCTGCCTTTACGTTTTTATCAAAACAAACAAATGCAGCAAGACAAGGTAAGGCAATGGCTCTATCTGGTGCTGCTGTTGGAACAGCGGCAATTGTAGGACCTGCTTTTAGCGGTATTATGAAAGCAACTGCTGGTATAGAGTGGGTGTTCATTACCATTTCTATTTTAATGGTTCTTGGTACAATCGTATCTCTCTTCTTCTTACCAAATAACGTATCAAGAAAAGATACTTCAAGAACACAAATGATGAACAAAGAAGATATGTTTGAACTATTGAAATCAGAACCGTTATTACAGGCGTATATTGGTGCTTTCACACTCATGTTTTCACAAGGAATTGTCACGTATATGTTACCAGTGAAAGTTGAGGCATTGGCACTTAAAGCATCTACAACAGGCATGATGTTAAGTGTATTCGGCATTACCGCTATCCTCTTCTTCTTACTACCGACAAATCGTATTTATGATCGATTTAATCGTTCAAAACTAATGCTAATCGGTATTGCAGTAATGGCATTAGCATTATCTTTACTTGGATTATTCGCAACAAAAGGCATGCTCTTTATCGTTATGATGATTTATGGCATTGGATTCGCTATCCTTTTCCCATCGATAAATGCATTACTTGTTGAAAATACGACAGATGATAAACGTGGAAAAGCATTCGGATTGTTTTATGCTTTCTTCTCATTAGGAGTTGTTGCTGGATCCTTTACAGTTGGAGCAATCGGGGCATCCCCTAGCGTCAGCTTCGTTATTGGAACTGCATTCTTATTAACATTTGCCGGAATGATTTACGTAAGAAGCAAAGTAAAAGGTAGAGACAAAGTAAAAAAGACAATGATAGGATAATTCCATCATTGTCTTTTTTTAATGATAAACTCCTATTCAACTTTTAACTTTCAACAAGCCGTATTTAATAAACAATATGGCATTATATTTTTCATAGAGATAATACAATGGATAACAAAATAAGAAGAAAATAAGTACAGTTGGTACATCGTCTATAATAGAAAAATATTTTACTAGTAATTCCTTAATACTCTCTCCAATCATAATAAATAGTGGAATAATACAAATTGCTGCTAATATTAAGCACGGTGTAATCCTCATTTCTTTTAATTTCACCTTACAATGTGGACACCTGAATGAAAAAGAATGCGGGAGATCCATAATATGTTGCGCTGTAATATTCCCTTCACACTGTGGACATTCAATTATTTCTTTCATTTAACTCACTCCTTTCTACCCATAAAAAAGAGCACTATCAATAGCGCTCTTTTATTGCCGAATATATTACTTCTGTGTCTAACCAAGTAACAATGTAAATAAATTAAACTGTAATAGCAATACTACAGTTCTTCTTTTACAAAAAAAGTGTATAAATACCGACGATACTTCGACAATTTCCTCGGAAATATTTCCTTTCCCTACATAATTTGATACACTACATATGAACAGACACTTGTATTACATAAGCTAAAATAATAACTTACTGTACAATTTAAAAAGCACACTCTTCATATGAAGAATGTGCTTTTCTGTTATTAACGCTTAATCCAAACAGCGCCTGCTGATTTATCCTCTGCCTGTCCAACAACTTGGAATTTAAGTCCAAGGTTTGGAATTTTTCTTCCTGCGTCTGCAATTTGCTTGTTACTATATACTTTTGAATCATCAAAAGTTGTAACACCTTGTAATCCAGAATAGTTAAACTGTCCACGTGTTAATGAATTTACACTCCATGCTGGTGTTTGATCAAATGAAAATGCTGCGTCTGCAATTTGCATACCTGTATTACCGTAAGTTGGTTTTCCGTTTAAATTGCCAACAAGTGCCTCTGGATGTGAATCTACAACACCAAGGAAGCCTTCACCTGGATGCTCCCCAACCCAGTTATCTTTAAAGCTATCATCTGCGTACCAAACGACAAGACCTGTATTATACACTGGACCTTTTCCTGCTTTTAATCCATTATCTGACCCTGCATAGTTTCTCCACTCTAAGTAGTAATAATGAGCTTTTTTCTCTGTTCCATCAGAAACAACGAATCCATTTAACTGCATGTTAGATGTTCCTTCTGCATCATCAGAAAATACTACTTGTCCATCAACAGTTACATTTACATGATCCATCGCGAAACCTTTATATGTTACAGCTGGATCTGTAATATAATCGAATTGCAGTTTCACTTTTTTTCCTTTAAATTGACTTAAATCATATGATTTATCAATCCATTTTCCATCTGTTGTATCTTTATCTCCTTGGACTACTTTTTCTCCAAGTCTATCAATTAATGTTTTCGTTCCATCTTCTGTTACTGCATGAACTTCAACAAAATCGCACTCTGCTTCTAACTCATAATTTGCTTTATAATCAAACTTTGCATTTGTTCCTTTTGTTAAATCAAAGAATGGTGTCTCTAACGTTGTATGCATATCATCCCCTCTTGTACTATAATATGCATGCTTTCCAAACTCCGGTTTAATCGTTTCAACGCTTTTGCCTGGTAAGTTAACACGTACAACGCCTGGACGATTTGATTTCGTAACACTTTGATCAATATATGTAGGAACTCCTACACCACTCTTAATTTTATCGTAATCTACTTCTAAAATTTTTGCCCAGTTGCCACCCATATTCTTTTGTAAGAAATCTTTATTTTGTGGTGAGAAACTAGTTGGCTCTGTTCCTGCAATTTTCCCTGTCCAACTTCCCCCACTCATTAATGACCAAGCTTCGACAGGTGAACCGGTTCCAGTATATTTCGTATCATATTCATCTGGTAAGCCAAGGTCATGTCCAAATTCATGCGCAAATACACCTACTGCTCCATCTTCTGGTTCAATTGTGTAATCATGTGCTGCTACTTTGCCACCAAAGTAATCTACCTTTGATTTTGTTCCTTCAATTGCTACTGGATCTACTGCTAATTTTGAACGATGTGACCAAATGGCATCATCGCCTAATTTACCTCCACCAGCTTCTTGACCAACACCAGCATGGATTACCATTAAATGATCAATTACACCGTCAGGCTCATTTTGATTCCCGTCACCATTTGTATCATATCTATCAAACTGATCAAATTGAGATAAATCTAATCCTTTTTCAGCAGCTGCATGTAAAGCTTCTTTCACTAAATCACGTGCGCCTTTTGGACCTTTGTTATCATGACCACTGCTACCATCAGCACCGTAGTCAGATGCTTTTCCTGGAACAGTTAACCATTCTGTTACATATCCATCAGTCGTATAACTACCGCCAGACTGCTCTTCATAATATTGTTTAAACGTTTTTACTTTTGAACCATCAAATAACGTGTACGGCTCATTACCAAATAACATCTTTTGATAATGCTCTCTACTAAAGTCATTCGAATACATATACCCTGGTGTTTGATCAATATTATTATGTTTATAATCACTAAATTCAACGAGTAACACTAATACCTTATCCGTTCGAACAGATCCCTTATACGGCGCTTGCTTTGCTTTAGATGTTGGAACTTGCCCATTTAATTGCTTTTTATTTGGTTCTGGCTTTTGCTCAGGGCTAACATTTTTTTCAGGTTTCTTTACTTTCTCCTTTTCTTCCATTTTTTTCTCTTTTACTTTTTTCACGAAATCAGATGCCTCTTTAGCAGTATCAGCTGGAAGAATTTCTTTATTTGCCTGATCTCCTTGTTTCTTTTCAATATATTTCTCTACAGCCTTTTTCGTCTCTTCTTTAGAAGATGCTGGATTAATTTCTCCTCTTTCTTTCAGAGCTTCCGCTAGACGATCTTCTTGAATTAAATTGTAATCAATTGGTGTTGTAGATACATTTTCTTTCTCTTTTGCTGGCGTTTCTGCGTACGCTAATGGAGCACTCATTACAGATGTGCATCCGATAATTGCCGCGATTGCTAATGACGATAACACTTTAAATGGCGCTTTTCTTCTCATTTCATTTCTCTCCTTTTATAAAACTTAAAATTCAGATAAAGTGAAACTTTAATCAGTGGGGGTTTTCTTCATCCCCCACTGATTATTAGTTGAACCAATCGGACTTTTATGGACAGTTGATCCCCAACCTAAATTCTTTGCTTTCGCTGAATTTTGAGGTGGGGGTCTTACTGCCCATTAAAGTGGGATAAATAAGTGCATTTAAATCAAAAGCTCTACTTTCTGCCCTCCCTATATAAAAAGGCATAATTCTATAAACATTAAGCTTTCTGTTATAGAATCATGCCCTCCAGTTTTCTGGTCAGACTCTCTATCTGTCTATATCAAAATATGAAAAATAAAGAGTGATTTGTATATATTAAATAGTTTATATAAAAAATTTAAAAGACAATATGCAAAATTGCATGAAAATTCTTTTAAATACAAAAAAAGAATCCTAGTCACTTAAACTAGGATTCTTGATTTTCTATTATTTCTCTTGTGTTTTTTCCCAATCAGCTAAGAATTTCTCAATTCCTTGATCTGTTAGTGGATGCTTCACTAATGAAGCAATTACGTTTGCTGGGATTGTTGCAATATGTGCACCATTTAATGCTGCGTCAGTTACGTGAACACTGTGACGTACAGATGCTGCGATGATTTCTGTTTCGATGCCGTGAATTGCAAAGATTTCTGCGATTTGGCGAATTAAGTCCATACCGTTATGACCGATATCATCTAAGCGACCTAAGAATGGTGAAACGTATGTTGCACCAGCACGAGCTGCAAGTAATGCTTGAACTGCTGAGAACACTAATGTAACGTTTGTACGAATTCCTAAGTCAGAGAACGCTTTTACTGCTTTTAAACCTTCTGTTGTCATTGGAACTTTTACAACAACGTTTGGAGCAATTTTCGCTAACTCTTTTCCTTCTTCGATCATTTTATCTGCTTCTAAGCTAATTACTTCTGCACTTACAGGTCCTTCTACAACGTTGCAAATTTCACGAATGCGCTCGTGGAAGTCTACGCCTTCTTTTGCTACAAGTGATGGATTTGTCGTTACTCCAGCTAATACACCTAATGCATTTGCCTCTTTAATTTCGTTAATGTTTGCTGTATCAATAAAGAATTTCATTTGTTATTCTTCCTTCCTAATTTTCATTTTATATTTATTTGTTTTTCTTAATAAGCTCTAATTCAATCGGAATAGATTTGTCCACTTTTTTACCTTGCGTGATCTCTTTTGCTGTTTGCATCGCCTTCTCTCCGATTAATTCCGGTTTTTGAGCAACTGTTGCAGCCATACGCCCATCGTTAACCGCTTTCACAGCATCTTCTGTTGCATCAAATCCAACAACGACTACATCCGTTTTTCCAGCAGACTTCAATGCTTCAAGTGCCCCTAATGCCATTTCGTCGTTATGGGCAAACACGGCTTTAATATCACCATTTGCTTGCAAAATGTTTTCCATAACAGATAATCCTTTTGCTCTATCAAAATCAGCCGCTTGTTTAGCAACTACTTTTAAAGATTTATCCGCTACGTTATGGAATCCTTTCCCACGCTCGCGAGCAGCAGAAGAACCAGGGATTCCTTCTAACTCAGCAACGTTTGCTCCTTCGCCGACTAATTCACGAATGTAATCACTAGCCATTTGACCACCTTCAATGTTATTAGAGGCAATGTGAGAAACAACTTTACCTGAATTTGCAACGCGGTCTACTGTAATAACAGGAACATTCGCTGCATTTGCTGCACTTACTGCTGAAGCAACAGCATCTGAATCAGTTGGATTAATAACAACTACATCGACACCTTTTTGAATTAAATCTTCAACATCATTTGTTTGCTTTGCTGCATCATTTTGTGCATCAACAGCAATCAATTCGATGCCACTATCTTTCGCTTTCTTTTCTGCACCCTTTTTCAAAGTTACAAAGAAGGGATTATTTAAAGTTGAAACAGAGAATCCAACTTTAATAGTTTTATTTCGACCTTTATCGCTAGAATCCTTTGCCCATTCTGGTGGTTCCATTGAACAACCAGCAGTAATGACCATAATACATGCAACGAGTATAAGTAACCATTTCTTCATGAACTGTCCCTCCATTACGCTTCTTTTCTGCGATCAATTAATACAGCTAGTAAGATTACAAGTCCTTTTACAACTTGTTGGAAGAAAGAAGATACACCTAATAAATTTAAACCGTTATTTAGTACACCGATAATAAGTACACCGATGAATGTACCAACAATCCATCCTCTTCCCCCAGAAAGACTAGTTCCACCTAATACAACTGCTGCAATTGCATCTAATTCGTAAGAAGTACCTGCAGTCGGCTGTGCAGAATCTAATCGTGATGTTAAGACAATACCTGCAAGCGCTGCCAAAATTCCGGAAAGACCGTAAATCATTACTTTAATTCTCGTAACATTAATACCTGATAATGCTGCTGCTTCTTCATTTCCACCAATTGCAAATGTACGGCGACCAAATGTCGTTTTCTTCAAAATGAAGTACAGCACTGCGAAAGCGATCATCATTGTAACAGCTGGTACTGGAATACCAAGAAAATAACCGCGGCCAAACATTTGGAACATTAAATGATCACCAAGACCAGTGATCGGACGTCCGTCCATATAAACAAGCGTCAACCCGCGAAAAATAGTCATTGTTGCTAAAGTCGCAATAAATGGAGCTACTTTTCCCTTCGCTATGATGATACCGTTTACAATTCCCATTACAAGACCAGCTAATAATCCAACTGCCATCGCAAGGAACGGGTCCATGCCACTTGCCATCATTCCAGCAACAAGTGCACTTGATAATGCTAAAATAGAACCTACCGATAAGTCAATACCCCCTGTTAAAATTACAAAGGTCATTCCGAATGCAATAAGCGCATTAATCGATACTTGACGCAGTATATTAAATAAATTTGGAATTTCAATAAACGCTGGATTTAAAGCCGTAATTACTACAATAATTAGCGCTAGTCCAATTAAAGACCCAAGTTGTTGTACTACATTCCCCTTCTTAGCCATCCTTACTCTCCCCCTGTAGCTAGTGCCATAATAGACTCTTGTGATGCCTCATCTTTCTCTAAAATGCCGCCGACTTTTCCTTCATGAATAACAAGAACGCGATCACTCATCCCTAAAACTTCTGGAAGCTCAGATGATACCATAATAACGGCATCTCCTTCTTCGGTAAGCTTATTCATAATAGAGTAAATTTCTTTTTTCGCTCCAACATCAACACCCCTTGTTGGCTCATCTAAAATGAGTAACTGCGGGTGGATACCTAACCATTTTGCAATAACAACCTTTTGCTGATTTCCACCAGAAAGAGATTTCACAGCTTGCTCTCCACTAGATGCTTTCACATTAAGAAGTTTCATCATGTCCGCCGTAAACTGTTGTTCTAGTTCGTTACTTAAGACGCTTCCCTTTGAAAGACTTTCTAAATTCGGTAAAGCTAAATTTTCTCGAATTGAGAAATCTAGCACTAATCCTTCAGATTTTCTATCCTCTGTAATGAAAGCTATTCTTTGTCTAATCGCATCTATCGGACTATCAATCTTTACTTCTTGTCCATTTATAAAAATTTGGCCAGAATCTAAAGGTTCGTATCCAAATATCGCTTTCATAATATCTGTACGGCCAGCTCCCATCAAACCAGCAACACCAAGGATTTCACCTTTTCTCACCTGAAACGATACATTTTCAAACTTCCCTTTTTTCGTTCCATTACGCATCTCAAAAATCACATCGCCAATTTGACTATTTCGTTCTGGGTAACGTTCACCAATGCTGCGTCCCACCATCATACTCACTACTTCATCAAACGATGTTTCCGGAATGGATCTCTTTCCGACGTATTCCCCATCACGTAAAATCGTAATGGTATCACATATTGAAAAAATTTCTTCCATTCGATGTGAGATATAAACGAACGAAACGCCTTCTTTACGTAATTTATTAATGACAGTAAACAACGTTTCAATTTCACGATCTGTTAATGCAGCTGTAGGCTCATCCATAATAATAACGCTTGCATTTGTCATTAGTGCTTTCGCAATTTCGATAATTTGCTGTTGTCCAACCGATAACTCTCCTGCCAACATAGCGCCTTTTACATGTAATCCTAACTCTGCTAGTTGCTGCTGCGCAATAGCGTTCATTTGACGCGTACGTAAAATACCTGTCTTCCCATACATTAACTCTTTACCGAGAAACATATTTTCAGCTACTGTTAAATTCGGTAATATGTTCAATTCTTGATGTATAAATGCAATACCGTACTCTTCAGCTTCTTTCGCATTTTTAAAAGTTCGTTCTTGTCCATCAATCGTGATCGTTCCACCATCTCTTTTGTATACACCTGTTAAAATCTTCATGAGCGTTGATTTACCCGCTCCATTTTCCCCCATCAATGCATGGACTTCTCCTGTTTCAATCATAAACTGTGCATTCTTCAAAACAGGATTGCCATTGAACGCCTTTGAAATATTTTTCATTTCAATACGCATTCCCATCACTTCCCTTTATTAAAAAATCACGCCTGCATGTAAAATTACATTGGCATAAGGCGTAGCCTCACCTGTACGAATAATAGCTTTCGCTTTCTTTGTATGCTCTTTAAATTGTTCATGAGATACATATTCAAACGCTGGCTCTACTAATTTCAGCTCAATCTCTTTATTTATTTCCGCATTATTGTTAATAACCTCTTCTGCTAACGTCACTTTTTCAATTGCCATATCATCAGCTACCACTTGCAATACATCTAAAAAGCTAGGTTTTCCTATTTCAACAGCTAAATCAATTCTTTTTACTCCGTCAGGAATTGGTAAACCGCAATCAGCAATTACAATCGTATCCGTATGCCCAAGTGAAGCAAGGATTGATGCAATCTCACTATTTAATACGCCGTGCTTCTTCATCCGACAATCACCTGCACTTCACGTACTTTATCTCTCGTTGGCATACCGCCTTGCGCCCCAAGTTTCGTTACAGAAAGACCACCAGCAATATTCGCAAAACGAATTGCTTTTTGAAGTGTTTCTCCTTCAGAAAGCGCAACTGCTAATGCACCATTAAATGTATCACCAGCTCCAGTCGTATCTACTACATCAACAGCAATGCTAGGAACATGTACAATCTCCGTACCATTATGGAAACGTACACCGTTAGAACCTTCTGTCATCAATAGTTTGTTTGGATATTTAGCCAGTAACTCTTCAATTGGTGATGTGAAATCATCTAATACGATGCGACACTCATGTTCATTTGGCGTAATATAAGTTGCCTTTTCTAAAATATCTTCTGATAACACTTGTGCTGGCGCTGGGTTTAACATAACCGGGATTTTGTGTTCCTCACAAATAGCTAATACATATTTTACTGTTTCAAGCGGAATCTCTAGTTGAAGCACAACCATATCAGCTTTTATAAGAAGATCTTTTGAACGATTTACAACCGACTCATTGACAAGAGCATTCGCTCCTTGCACGACAACAATACTGTTATCCTCTTCTGCTAAAACGATATGAGCAATTCCTGTCGCCGCATCTGTAACCGGTACCACATAGTCGATAAAAACGCGTTCGTTCTCTAAATTTTTTCTAACTACAGTTCCATAATTATCGTCTCCTACCGCTCCAACCATCGCTACATTTGCGCCTAATCTAGCTGCAGCAACCGCCTGGTTAGCTCCTTTTCCTCCTGGAATTGTATGAAATGCTTCACCAATTACTGTTTCCCCTGCTTTCGGACGTTTTTTTGAAACAGCCACTAAGTCCATTGAAATGCTACCTACTACTGCAATATTTGGCATCTATTTCATCTCCTTATTTCGTTGTATTTCGTTCTATAATTTCAATCGGTAAACGATAGTGTTTCTCTTCTAATACGTTTCCTTCCATCTGCTCTAACAACAGTTCTGTTGCAACTTTCCCCATTTCATAAATTGGCTGTGCAACAGTTGTAATAGATGGATACATCATCTCTGTTAAAGAAATTCCATCGAATCCGATAATTTGTAAATCATCCGGAATAGAAATCCCCTTTTGAAGCGCAGCCTTTACGATACCTATTGCAATTAAATCATTCCCAGCAACAATTCCATCAATATGCGGGTATTCTTCTAATAGTTCCACCGCTACACGCTCACTATTAGCTGGATCAAATGTACTCTCTGCAATCATATAAGAAAGATTATTTTGCGTAATAACGTCTACAAAGCCTTCAAAACGTTCATTAGCTGTACTTACGTCACGCGGTCCACGAATATGCGCAATATGTTTACAGCCTTTATCTATTAATAACTTTGTCGCTGCCTGACTTCCCGCATAGTTATCTGCATACACAGCAGGTATACGCTCATTAAACATACGGTCAATTGCAACGACTGGTACTGACAAGTTCATGTAATTCACACTATTTTGTGGATTTGTCGCTACAATAAATCCATCTACATTATTTTGCCTAAGTACATCAATATATTGCTTTTCTTTCTCTAAACTTTCATCAGAGTTACAAAGTACAACTGTATACCCTTGCTTATGCGCTACATCTTCTACGGCACGTGCAACTTCTGGAAAGAATGGATTCACGATATTTGGAACAACTAAGCCAATTAAACGAGATTTTTTATTATACAGTGAACGCGCTACTGTACTAGGCTTATAGTCTAGCATCTCAATCGCTCGTTCTACTTTCTTTAACGTATCTTCATGAACATATCCATTTTTATTTAACACTCTGGAAACGGTCGCAACAGATACTCCCGCTAATTTTGCAACGTCTTTAATCGTACTCATTTTCTTCCCTCTCCATTTCATGTAACCGTTTACAGAAAATAATATAACGTATTTCTAGAAATACGTCAATCATTTCTCACGAAAAAGCTTTTAAGGTTATACTCAAAAAAGCACCGCCATAAGGCGATGCTTTTTCATTACGAATAGGATACAGTTTGTTCTTTTTCCTCTGTAGCTGGCTCTTCAGCATCCTTTTTACGATCTGACAGTTTAATCTTCTGTAAGAAAATCGTAAAGATAGCGCCTACTACGATAAATACTAATCCTGTTAAGAATACAGTATGAAGTGAGTCTACTAAAGAGTTTTTCAAAATTGGTACAATGCTATTAGCGAATGCTTCTGGCATTTGTTTTAATGCCTCTGGACTAAATAACATTGAATATAAGCCTTGCGGATCTGTATGAATCATATCTTTAAATTTCGTTACCATTTGTCCCGCTTCTTTTGGGAATGTATCTAATACAGGTACTAAATTTTTTGTTAACGTTGTACCTGAAGTGTTATTCATGATTGATCCTAAAATTGTAATACCAAATGTTCCGCCGATTTGACGGAAGAACTGACTTGATGATGTTACGACACCAAGATCTTTTTTCGGGAAGCTTTCTTGTAACGCTAATGTTAATGTCGGCATTACAAGACCCATTCCTAAACCGATAACCATCATATAAGAAGTAGCAGTCAATTTAGTTGTGTGCATATCCATCGTTGTTAATAACCAGAATCCTCCAGCCATTATAAGCATTCCTGTAATAATTTGTGGTTTTACGCCAACTTTTAATACAAGTTGCCCGCCAATAATACTCATCACAATCATTGTAATCATCATTGGCGTCATAATTGTTCCTGATTCAGCAGCACTTACTCCTACAATTCCTTGCATAAAGAATGGTACGAACATAATCGCACCGAACATTCCAATACTCATAAAGAATCCAATCGCATTTAGTAATGTAAATGTACGATTTTTAAAGAAATGCATCGGTAAAATGGGTTCTTCTGCTTTCGTTTCAACGATAACAAAGCTAACTATACCAATTAGAGCTAATGCAAATAACCCGATAATTTGCCAAGAATCCCATGCGTAATCTTTTCCACCAAACGTTAATGCAAGTAATAAACTTACAACACCGAGAATCATCGTAAAGATCCCAGCGATATCAATTTTAATTGGTCCTGTTTGTTTATGTGATTTTAATCCCATTGCAATAAAGATTGTTGCTAAAATACCAACTGGCAAGTTAATGTAGAATACCCATCTCCAGTTCACTGCATCTACAATCCAACCACCCACTTGTGGTCCAATTACAGAAGCAAGACCGTATAACGCACCAAAAATACCTTGCCATTTCGCACGTTCTTTCCCCGTGAACATATCTCCAATAATAATCATAGCCATCGGCATCATAATACCGCCGCCAAGACCTTGAATACCACGGAAAATAATTAATTCTGTCATACCATTTGCCATACCACATAATGCTGAGCCAACCATAAAGATAACTAGCCCTGTTATATATACGTTACGACGGCCAAGTAAATCCGCTAATTTACCTGCGATTGGTACAACTGTCGTTGATGTTAACATATAAGCTGTTGTTAACCACGTCATTAAGCTTAATCCACCTAGTTCACCAACGATACGTGGCATTGCTGTACCAACGATTGTTCCATCTAAGGCAGCAAATAGCATCGCAATGATTAAACCGATTAACAACAACTTTCTATTTATATTTTCTTGTTGCTCCATGTAATCTCCTCAATTCCTCTTAGTTATTCTCTTTTTTCTCTTGTGTCCCGCAAATAATTGTTTCTAACTTCTCAAAGAGGCGTAACAAATCTTCTCTTTCTTGTAATTCTAAATGTGAGAAATATTTTGCAATGTGCTCATTACGAGCGGTCATTGCCTCTTCTACTCTAGCTTTCCCCTTTTTGGTTAACTCAATGACGACAACACGACGGTCCTCTTTGTCGTGATAACGCTCTACAAGCTCTTGGTCAATTAAGCGATTGATCATCACTGTAATTGCACTAGGCTTTACATACATCTTTTTTGCTAATTTTGTCGCCCTTGAAGCTCCATAATGATCTAAAATCTTTAAAATATAAAACTGCGGTGGTGTAAGTCCTGTTGCTTGCATTTGTTCTAATAACTCTGTCTGCATTTTCTTTCCAATCGAAAAGGCAAGAGCTTGAATTTTATCGATATGCGTCATATCATTTGGCATGTTATCCACCTCTTATTTAAACAATAAAATATTTAATGTATTTAAATATTAATCCGACGAACAAAATCCGTCAACACTTTTTATCTATAAAAACGTTTACATTTTTGTCACAAAGTTGTATAATTTTCGACGAAGTTAATATTGACAGTCACGGAGAATCGGAGTACACGGCTATGAATCATAAAAAAGGAAACTTTTTTATATTTCATGGCCTTTTTATATTCTCTCTGACTTACGACACTTCGAATTAATTTGGGGAGGATTTTCATTTTATGTTTTTCACACAATTCTTTAAACCTGCGCCCCACGCGGAACGCTTACCAGCTGATCGCGTTGATAGTGAATACCGTAAATTACGTTTACAAGTATTTTTAGGTATCTTCATCGGCTATGCAGGTTACTACTTTGTTCGAAAAAACTTTTCACTAGCAATGCCATACTTAATTGAACAAGGCTTTAGTAAAGGGGAGCTTGGGGTTATCCTTTCAGCAGTTTCTATCGCTTACGGATTAAGTAAATTTCTTATGGGTATCGTATCCGATCGTTGTAATCCTCGCTACTTTTTAGCAGCTGGACTATTTTTATCAGGTATCATTAATATTATTTTCGGCTCATTTTCTTTCATTACAACGAGCATTATACTTATGTTTGTACTTCAGTTTTTAAATGGATGGGTACAAGGGATGGGATGGCCTCCTTGTGGTCGTACAATGGTTCACTGGTTCTCTATTAGTGAACGTGGTACAAAAATGTCTATTTGGAACGTCGCTCATAATGTCGGTGGCGCACTTATGCCTTCCCTTGTAACATTAGGGTTATATTTCTTTGCAAATGACTGGAAAAGTATTTTTTACTTCCCAGGTATTCTTTCAATTTTAGTTGGTATTTATGTATTAATTACGATGAGAGATACACCTCAATCTTGCGGATTACCTTCTATTGAAGAACATACTGGAGAATATCCACCAGATGAAAAAGTACAAGATCGCGAACGCGAACTTTCGGTAAAAGAAATTTTATTTAAATACGTATTAAACAATAAATTTTTATGGTACATCGCTATTGCAAACGTTTTTGTTTATTTCGTACGTTACGGTGTTGTAGACTGGGCTCCTACTTATTTAGTAGAAGAAAAAAGCTTTACTCATAGTAGTTCACGTACAGCCTATGCTCTATATGAATGGGCTGGTATTCCAGGTACACTTCTTTGTGGCTGGATGAGTGATAAACTATTTAAAGGACGCCGCGCACCTGCTGGTATTTTATTTATGGTTGGTGTATTTATCGCCGTTCTTGTGTACTGGCTAAACCCTCCTGGTAATCCAATGGTTGATAGTATCGCACTTGTTGCAATTGGATTTTTAATTTACGGACCTGTTATGTTAATTGGTCTACACGCTCTTGACTTAGCACCAAAGAAAGCGGCTGGAACTGCAGCTGGATTAACTGGCTTCTTCGGTTACTTAGGCGGAGCAGCTTTCGCTAGTGCCGCTATGGGCTTTATCGTCGATGCATTTGGATGGGATGGCGGATTCATCTTATTACTTGCATCTTGTGTACTTGCAATGTTCTTCCTTGCTCTTACTTTAAAGACAGGATCTGTAAAACAAAAGCAAGCTTAAGTACTAATATTATTCTTATCAAAAAAAGAGAGACTGTTCTTTCCAGAACACCTCTCTTTTTTCTACATATAATACTCTTTTCTTACAAAAGATTTATTTCCCTCTCACATATATGTTGGCGTTTCCAAAACACTTCAACCACTACTACAACTGTATTCAATTTTTATATAAAAAGATTTTTGAATATTTTCTCAACTTTCCCTTGTCAAACATTGTCAATTTATATTAAAATAACAATAACATACAAAATATTTAGTCTTTTCAGAAAAGATGGAGGGATAGCCATGAAGAATCCACTTCTTCGTATTGAAAACTTACAGACTTCCTTTCGTATACAAGATCAATATCATGCCGCAGTTGATGATGTTTCGTTAACTGTCCATGAAAATGAAATTGTCGCGATAGTCGGTGAATCAGGTTGCGGAAAAAGTGCACTTGCCCTTTCCATTATGCGACTGCATAATGAAGCAAATACAAAATTACAAGGGCAGCTTAACTATAGAGATAAGGACTTACTAACGATGTCAGCCGCAGAGATGAATAAAGTACGCGGATCAAACATCGGTATGATTTTCCAAGAACCTCTTACAGCACTCGATCCTCTTATGACAGTTGGAAAACAAATCGAAGAAAACTTAGACTACCACACAAATCTTTCGAAATTAGAAAAGAAAGAACGCACCTTAGAACTACTTCATCAAGTTGGTATTCCAAAACCAGAACTTACATATAAACAATACCCACACGAATTATCTGGCGGAATGAGACAAAGAATTGTTATCGCAATTGCAATTGCTTGTAACCCAGCACTTATTATTGCAGATGAGCCAACAACGGCTCTTGACGTAACCATCCAAGCACAAATTTTAGACTTACTAAAATCTATTCAAGAACAAACGAAAATGGGCATCATTTTAATTACTCACGATTTAAGTGTTGTCGCAGAAACAGCCGATCGTATCGTCGTTATGTACGCTGGACAAGTTGTAGAAACAGGAAAAGTTGAAGAAATTTTTAACAACCCTCTTCACCCATATACTCGTTCTCTATTAAACTCCATTCCATCTGCGTATGCTGAAAAAGAAAAATTGCATGTAATTCAAGGAGTGGTTCCTTCGTTAGCGAAGATGCCTCGCACAGGTTGCCGCTTCCAAGCTCGAATTCCATGGATTAGGCCTGATCAACACGAGGAAAATCCAATTTTACATGAAGTAAAACCAGACCATTGGGTACGTTGTACGTGCTACAAACATTTCAACTTCCAAGATAAGAAAGGAGATGACGTAACTCATGGCACTGCTTAAAGTAGAAGATTTAAAAGTACACTTTCCAATTAAAGGTGGTGTTTTCGGTCGTACATTAGATTACGTTCGTGCTGTTGATGGCGTAAGCTTCGAACTACAACCTGGCGAAACGTACGGAATCGTTGGGGAATCTGGGAGCGGCAAATCAACAACTGGAAAAGCAATTATGCACTTAACAAAAGCAACAGGCGGTAGCATTCATTTTAATAATAGAGATTTAACAAAATTAAGTCGCTCAGAACTAAGAGAACAACGAAAAGATATTCAGATGATTTTTCAAGATCCTTATTCATCCTTAAACCCGAAGAAACGTGTTATGGATATTATCGCTGAACCACTTCGGAATTTTGAGAAACTCTCACCCGACGAAGAACGTAGAGCTGTTCAAGATTATCTTGATAAAGTCGGCTTAAATCCGGAGTCTATCTATAAATATCCACATGAATTTTCCGGTGGGCAAAGACAGCGGATTGGTATTGCACGCGCTCTTACATTAAAGCCAAAGCTTATTATCGCTGATGAACCTGTATCAGCACTGGATGTTTCTGTACAAGCCCAAGTTTTAAACTTCTTACAAGATTTACAATCTGAACTCGGACTAACGTACTTATTTATTAGTCATGATTTAGGTGTAATTCGCCATATGTGTGACCGTATTGGTGTTATGTATCGCGGACGCATTGTGGAAGAAGCAACTAGTGATGAAATTTATAACAATCCACAGCACATCTATACGAAGCGCCTAATATCAGCTATTCCTGATATTCGTCCAGAAAACCGTGAACAACAGCGTAAATTGCGTCGTGAAGTAAGCGCTGAGTACGAAAAATCATATGAAAATTATTTCAATGAAAATGGACGTGCTTACGATTTAAAACCAATCTCGCCAACTCACCGGGTGGCATTACCATAAGGGAGTGATAAAACATGTGGAAATTTATATTACGCCGGATTTTAGTTATGATACCGCAATTATTCATATTAAGCGTACTCGTCTTTACACTTGCTAAAGCAATGCCAGGTGATGCATTAAGTGGCGCTGAACTAGCAAATCCAAAAGCAGATCCAAAAGTAATTGAAGAACAACGTGAGAAACTTGGGTTAAATGATCCTATTCCCACACAATATGTAAGGTGGATTTCAAATGCCGTACAAGGGGATTTCGGCATTTCTTACGCACATAAAATACAAGTAACAGATATTATTGGGGAACGCCTTGGTAATACAGTGCTGTTAGCTCTTCTAATTCTTATTCTTACTTATTTAATCGCCATTCCACTTGGCGTTATAAGTGGGCGTTGGAATGATACGTGGGCTGATCGACTCATTACACTCTATAACTTTTTAGGATTTGGTACACCCCTATTTATTTTCGGATTAGTAATGTTATTCTTATTCGGCTTTTTATACCCGATCTTCCCTACAAGTGGTAGCGTTGATCCACAAGTGGCAGCCGGATCATTTGATTACTATTTAAGTAAATTAAATCATATGATTTTACCAGCTTTATCTGGGGCATTAATTGGCACTGTAGGAACTGTACAATATTTACGAAGTGAAATTATTGATACGAAACATAAAGATTTTGTACGCACAGTAAAAGCAAAAGGTGTACCAGAATCTAAAGTATATTCCAGACATATTTTACGAAATTCATTTTTACCAATTGCAGCATTTTTAGGATATGAAATTACAGGTTTAGTTGGTGGCTCTATTATTCTAGAAAATATTTTCGGCTACCCAGGAATTGGACAACTATTTTTCCAATCTATCACTCAACGTGATTTCAGTGTCGTAACTGCTCTTGTATTATTTACTGGATTCGCAACGCTACTCGGGACTCTTCTTTCCGATATTATTCTAAGCATCGTTGATCCACGTATTCGTATTGATTAATGGAGGTGAAGAAACGTTATGTTAGCAAATCCTGAAAAACAAACTGAAGTCATTCATTACGAAAAGAGCCCTTCTGGTTTCTCCATTATGTGGCGCGAATTTCGTAAAGATAAACTAGCAATGTTTTCCCTATTCTTTTTAACTTTAATATTAATAGCCGTTTACGCAACTTCATTTATTATGAAACAAGAAGATATCGTTCGAGTTGATCTGTTCGCCATTTATGATCCTCCTTCCGCTGAACATTGGCTAGGAACTGATTATGGAGGCCGTGATATTTTCGGACAATTAATTATTGGTACACGTAATTCCTTTACAGTTGGTTTAGCCATTACTCTTTTATCAACTCTTATCGGTCTTACGATGGGACTAATTGCTGGCTATTTTGGAGGAGTTGTCGATAACATCATCATGCGTTTTATCGATTTTATGATGATTTTACCATTCTTAATGATTGTTATCGTATTTATCTCACTCGTTCCAACTTTCAATATTACTACATTTATTCTCATAATGACTGCTTTCTTATGGGTCGGAAAAGCAAGACTTATACGCTCTAAAGTATTAACGGAGAAAGAACTTGATTACGTATCTGCATCTAAAACATTAGGAACACCAAATTGGAAGATTATCTTCCAGCAAATATTACCTAATTTAAGTTCTATTATTATCGTAAATATTACATTAAATCTTGCTGGTAACATCGGGATTGAATCTAGTTTGACTTACTTAGGATTTGGTCTACCAGAAAGTACACCAAGTCTTGGTACACTTGTAAGTTATGCAACAAACCCAGATGTATTGCAAGAAAAATGGTGGATTTGGTTACCCGCATCAATCATGATTTTAGTGTTGATGCTGTGTATAAATTTTATTGGTCAAGCGTTAAAGCGTGCGGCTGATGCGAGACAAAGAAAAGGTTAAGGGGTGGAGAAGTTATGAACAAACCAAAATTGTACAAAGTATTAAGTACACTTGCTGCTTCAACATTATTACTATCTGCATGTGGGGGTGCTGATAGCGGTAGCAAAAAAGCAAATACGAAAAAAGTAGAAACAAATAAATTTAGTGCTGCTGTAAAAAATGATGGTAAAGAAATTAAAGACGGATCATTAACTTATGGACTCGTTTCAAATTCACCTTTCGCTGGTGTTTTAAGTAGAGTATTGTATGAAGTTGCTCCAGATTCAGAAATTATGGATTTCTTTGATGAACAATTATTAGCTACAGATAAAAACTGGGAAATTACAAATGATGGTGCTGCAACGTATACAATTTCTGAAGATAAAAAAACAATTACAATTAAGATTAAAGATAATGTAAAATGGCACGATGGTAACCCTTTAACAGCTGAGGATTTAGAATATTCTTACTTAATTATTGGGAATAGCAAATATACAGGTATTCGTTACGATACACAAATGCAAATGATTGAAGGTATGGAAGAATATCACGCTGGAAAAGCTGACAAAATTTCTGGTATTAAAGTAGTCGATCCAAAAACAATTTCCATTACTTATAAAGAAGTAAACCCTTCACTGAAAACTGGTATTTGGACATATCCTACACCAAAAAAATATTTAGGTGATGTACCAATTGAAAAACTAGCTGAATCAGATAAAATCCGTCAAAATCCAATTGGATTCGGACCATTTAAGGTGAAGAAAATCGTCCCTGGTGAATCAGTTGAGTATGAGCGCTTCGATGATTATTGGGGTGGCAAACCTAAACTAAAAAATATAACGCTAAAGGTTGTAAATCCATCTATTGTTAGTGCATCTCTGAAAAAAGGTGATATTGATATTGCAGCAATTACTGCTGATCAATATCCGAACGTAAGTAAATTAAAAAACACACAACTAATTGGTAAAACTGACCTTGCTTACACTTATATCGGATTTAAATTTGGACATATGGACAAAGCAAAGAATGAAGCTGTAATGGATAACGATAAGTTCAAAGACGTTCGTTTACGTCAAGCAATGGCGTATGCAATTGATAGAGAAAAATTAGGAGAAAAAGTATATCACGGACTTCGTGTTCCAGCTAACTCTCCAATTCCACCATCTATGCCAAAGTATCATAATAACAATGTTGGCGCATATAACTTAGATGTAAATAAAGCGAAAAAACTATTAGATGAAGCTGGCTATAAAGATAAAAATGGTGATGGATTCCGCGAGGATCCAAAAGGTAATGAATTTAAAATTAACTTCCTAGCTAGTAACGGTAGTGAAACAAGTGAACCACTGGCTAAATTCTATATTCAATCTTGGAAAGATATCGGCTTAAAAGTAGAACTTGTTGATGGACGCTTACATGAATTTAATGCTATGCGTGATATGATTAAAAAAGATGATCCGAAAGTTGATATTTTCTCTGGTGCTTGGAACACTGGCTCTGACCCTGACCTTTCTGGCCTATGGGGCAAAAATGCTGGATTTAACTATCAGCGCTGGGTAAATGATGAAAATACGAAGTTATTAGACGCAGGATTATCAGAAAAAGCTACTGATGAAAAATATCGTAAAGAAGTATACGATAAATGGCAAAAATTAATTCATGACGAAGCACCGATGATTCCAATTCATTACACATTTGATTTAACAGGTGTTAATAAGCGTGTAAAAAATTATGATGTCAACACTGAAGTGAATCAAATAACTTCACATTGGAAAGACGTTACTGTAACAAGTGAAAAGCCAGAAGTAGAAAAATAATCATAAAAATAGCTCTTAGCATTTACTTACTGCTAAGAGCTATTTTTTATTTACTATCCTTTTCTTACTATTAATAACAACCAATTCCTTCCCGACTCTACTATTAAAAGATTTGATGAATCATCTTTATTACAACAGCTAACGTAACAGATGCAGCAAATCCCCCTAAACAAATAAGACCGACACCTTGACTATATGACAAATCTTGAAATGCTTTCATCTTTTTCATCCTTCCTCTCTCCCCTTCGTTATTTTTATTTTACCAATGGAATAATGTTCATAACATCGATTTCACTAACAACAAACTTACAAATTTGTAAGTTAACATCTCAACTTATATATCTAGTATTTCCACAAATGCAAGGCATTTATACATAAAAAAGACCTTGCTATCCCAAGGCCCTTTTTACATTTTATTCAATTTACTTTATAATCATCACCGGACATTTCACACGTTTTGCTATTTTATGACTTACACTACCAAGCACCATCTCTTGCAGTGTATTTAACCCTCTACTTCCAGCTATAACAAGATCTATATCCCCTGTATTTACATATTGAACAATTGTATCTCCAGGATCACCATGTAATATCGTAATTGTATAGGGAATGTTCTCTTGCTTTAATAAACCTTCAATCTCTTTTAATTTATCTTTTCGACTAGCCGATATTGTTTCTAAATCTGTTTGGCCTTGTATAATATCTGATTTTGCCGTTCTATTATCTACTACGTACACAACTTCAACATTTGTTTCTTCGCTACATTTCGCAATATATGTTGCATGTTCCGCTGCTCGAAGCGCATGTTCAGAGCCGTCACATGCTAATATAATTTGTTTATACATATGCTGAATCCCCTTTTCGTTATCCTACTCGTATTATATAATAAAGCCCCCTAAAAAGGAGGCTTCTAACTAGCAATTCTTTTATTATAAGTAGCTAAATTAGTAACAAGTTTTGCACTACGTTCATTTAATCCCGTTATACTTACTTTCACGCCACTTTGTTCATACTTCATAATAACTTTATCAATGGATGCCACTGCTGAATCATCCCATATGTGTGCGTGAGAAAAATTCAACTCAATTTCTTTTACATCTTCCTCAAATGAAAAATTATTGATAAGATCTGCCGTAGATGCGAAGAAAAGTTGGCCATGAATTTCGTATATTTTCTTATTTTCAATATATAAATGTTTCACGTGAATCTTTGCCATATTGAATGCAAATAAAACCGCACTAATTACTGTTCCGATAATTACACCTAATGCTAAATTATGTGTAATTAAGACAATCACAACTGTTACAATCATAACAAATGCATTCCCTTTTGGCACTTTATGAATCGTTGTTACAGAGTTCCAATCAAATGTTCCAATTGAAACCATAATCATAACTGCAACTAAAGCTGCCATCGGAATATGAACGACATAATCGCCTAAAACAAATAGTAATATGATTAAAAATCCGCCCGCTACAAACGTCGATAATCGTCCGCGTCCACCTGATTTAATATTAATAACAGATTGTCCAATCATTGCGCATCCTGCCATTCCTCCGAAGAAACCAGCGACAATGTTTGCAATACCTTGCCCACGTGCTTCTTTATGTTTATTACTTTCCGTATGCGTCATATCATCTAAAACTGAAGCTGTTAATAATGACTCTAGTAAACCGATAATTGCAAGCATAACTGCGTACGGTAAAATAATCCCCAATGTCTCAAGTGTAAAAGGCACATCAGGCATGCTAAAGAACGGTAATTCTTTCGGCAAGCTTCCCATATCCCCTACTGTTTTTAACTGTAATCCGCTCATAATTGCAATACTTGTCACAATAATAATGGAAATAAGTGTCGATGGGACAGCTGTCGCAATACGTGGAAATACATATATAATGACAAGTCCTAATGCGACAAGTGCATACATTTGCCAAGTTGCATTTTTAAAATGCGGCAATTGCGCTGTAAAAACTAAAATCCCAAGTGAATTTAAAAAACCACTCATAACAGATTTCGGAACAAACTTCATGAATGAGCTCAGTTTGAACACGCCAAAAATAATTTGGACAATACCTGTTAATATTGTGGTAGCAAATAAATATTGCAAACCATGATCTTTAACGAGCGTTACCATTAATAATGCCATTGCACCTGTTGCAGCTGAAATCATCCCAGTTCTTCCACCAACAAATGAAATGGTAACAGCAATACAAAAGGCTGCGTATAACCCAACGGTCGGATCTACGCCTGCAATAACTGAGAAAGCAATCGCTTCAGGAATTAACGCTAAAGCAACGACAATTCCTGATAGCACATCTCCTTTCACGTTGGAGAACCAATCATTTTTTATCGTTTGAAACAAAATACCACTCCTCTACTCTTTTCTCATTTGATTTTCTCCATAAGAAAATCTAAGCCGACTGCACGAAGGCTATTATATAACGAGTAGAGGATTTTGCGCTATGTAAAAGTTTCCTAAAAAAAGACGCTACCTTCATAGCGTCTTCTCTCATTTCATTAATGTCCACCGTGACCTTGACCACTTTCTTGCACAATCTCTAATCTCTCATCTAATATTCCTTGTGTTTCAAATGAAATATCACTCGTACTACCTAATAAGAAGCCGTGATTATACGGTCCAAGCGTTGGGTCATCTTTAAACTTCGGCTGAATACTTGCAAGGAAGTCATACACTGGTTGTGAAGCTTTTCCTTCCTCTAATAAGATAACAGGTGCATGTTTACCCATATGTGAAAATGGTGCTCCTGCAACTGCCAAGTCTGGTGTTTTGTTTGAAACAAATGATACACCATGGCCTGGTTTCGTGAACCCCCATCCAAATTTTGTTCTTTCATCTTTAAATTTCGCAAATGCAATAGAATTCTCTATCGGATTCTCTCCACTAATACGCGTTACTTTTCCATATTTGCTTAACTCTTTTTCCACTTCTTTTGAAACAACTTTTTCTGGTCCTAATACATATATATTCGCTTTATCTTTTCTCATCTTTAATGCCTCTATCGTTGCTTCTGGCACCTTATCTTTCTCTGTATATAAAAGCGGTTCTGGCATATGAGAGATCCAATTTACAGCTGGTGTTGTATATAAACGTCCTTCTTCTTCAGACGAACCGATAATAACACTATTCGGGTAGCTTCCTGTTATATCGGCATATTCTTTATCAACATCTTTTGCAAATGTAGCTGGATCCGTTTCTTTTATTTGCTTTACTTTATACTCTTTTAATTGCTCAAGGATAGATGCATCAACATCCCCCATCACCATAATTTGTGTTCCATCTTTCGTTCCGAGCGGATTTAATCGTTTTATTTCTTTTAATGTCATTTCGGGTACCTTTTCTTTTTCTATAAATAGAATCGGTCCGTTATTCGGATGATGAATAAGGTCTGCACTTGCAATACCTAATTGCCACTCATTTACTGGTACTAAAATAATAGCACCGGGTTGATTCTCTTTATGCGTTGCTGGCCATATCGTTTGCGAAGTTAATACTGCCATTTGCAGAGGATCATTTGTGTTTAATCTCGTTACATTTTTTAAACTTGTCGTTAATAAATCATTCGATGCCCCTTTGTTCATTTCTTTCGGCGCAGTTACTTCCTGATTCATTTTCATTTCCTTTTGCTCTGTTTTCTTCTCTTCTTTAGATTCATGATTTTTATGATCTGTATTTGTTTGTCCACATGCCGCAAGACCAACTGCTGTAATTATTGTTATCCCAAAAACTCGGGTCATTTTTTTCACTATACCGCCTCCGTATAAATCATTTTCGAGCCAATATCATTACCTAAAATGGAATTTCATTTTTACAATAACAAGCAATTCTGAAGAAATTATGCAGACGCATTACAATCTGCACCATTTCTTCATGATTTTGCATTACAATTTAAGTAAAGATTATATATGGAGGGCTCTCTATGATTGATATACTGCTCGTAGACGATGAACCGAGAATGCTTGAATTATTAACGCTTTATCTTACTCCAATTGGATATAACTGCATATGTGCACGATCCGGAGAAGAAGCGATTTCACATATAGAAAATCAAAACTTTAAATTTATTTTACTGGATATTATGATGCCAAAGATGGACGGATGGGAAACGTGTAAAAAAATCCGCTCATTTAGTAACGTTCCTATCATTATGGTAACAGCTCGTGATCAAACGGTAGATGTCGTCCAAGGATTAAAAATCGGAGCAGATGATTACGTAACGAAACCTTTCCATGAAGAAGAGCTTTTCGCGAGAATTGAAGCTATTTTAAGGCGAACGAATCAACGGACGCAAATCCAATATCACGGCATTTTATGGGATGAGGCAAAGCATTTCGTTTCTGTCTATAACGAAGAACTTCTTCTTACACCAATTGAATTCTCTTTACTCGGATTATTTTTACGTCATGTGAACTACGTATTAAGCCGTGATCAGCTCATTGAACGAATTTGGGGATTAAATACAAATACAGAAGATAGAACAGTCGATTCACATATTCGTAATTTGCGTGATAAATTACGAAAAGTAAATTTCCCTATTGATCACCATTTAAAAACAGTTTATGGAGTCGGGTATCGGTGGATTGATACTTTAGATTAAGGAGCAAAACGATGAAGCGAATATCTATTCAACTCGGATTTTATTTTTTAATTGTTACACTTTTAATCGAAAGTGTTCTATTTGTCTTGCTTTATTATAGCCTTGTCAACAATAGAGTAAATGAAGAAATGACAGCTTTATTAAAGCGCGGAAATAGTCACAGAGATGTGCTTGAAAAGTATTTTGATAAGCAAACAATCTCCCATGTTGCACTAATGGAATCCGAAGCCGAAACGACTGTTGTTATTACAAATGCAAATAAGGATGTACTAGCTAAATCCAACGAAATAAATACTACTATAAAAAAGCATATTGAAAAGATGCAAACACGGACAGATCATGAAGGCGCAATTATAGAGAATCATTGGAAAACATCTAATTATATATGTACAGTTAGCCCCATTGTAGTAGATGGAGAACATGAAGGCTATGTGTACATGTTTCTTGGGACAGAATCCATTGAAAAGATGGTGAATGGGCTAACAAAACAATTCATTATTGCTGGTGCTATCACATTTCTATTAACAGCCATCACCATCTTTCTCTTATCACGCTTATTAACAAAACCATTGTTACACATGAAACATGCCACTGAAAAAATGAGTAAAGGTGATTTATCAGTTTCGTTAACGACTACTCGAAATGATGAAATTGGTGAACTAGCATCGTCTATTCAAACGCTTGCTAATGATTTACATTATATGAAAACAGAGCGAAGTGAATTTCTAGCAAGTGTTGCTCACGAATTACGAACGCCGTTAACATACGTAAGAGGCTATGCTGACATTGCTTTAAAAGAAACCACATCTTCCGAGCAACGTTTGCGATATTTATCGATTATAAAAGACGAATCTGATTACATTACAAACTTAGTTCAAGATTTATTTTCACTTGCACAAATGGAACAACATAACTTTTCTATTCAAGTAAAGGAAGTACATTTACACACCTTCCTTACTCGCATATCTGAAAAAGTAAACGCCATGTATAAAGAAAGATACATTACAGTTTCTTTCTCTTGTCCTCCTACACTGCTAGTAAATTTAGATGAACAACGATTCGAACAAGTTGTGGTGAACATTTTAAATAACGCTTATAGACATTCAAAAGAACATTCTCATATCCGCATTTCTGTTATAGAAGAAAATAAACGTATCACCATTACAATAGAAGATGAAGGCGAAGGTATTCCTCCTGAAGATCTCCCTCACATTTTCGATCGCTTTTATCGAGTGGATAAAGCAAGATCACGAGCTACCGGTGGGACTGGTTTAGGGCTATCTATCGTGAAAGAAATTGTAGAACTACACGGCGGAAATATTACTGTAACGAGCGCAGTTGATCACGGGTCTTGCTTTATTATTTCATTGCCATCTATATAAAAACACGACTACTGATGGTAGTCGTGTTTCTTTATCCCGCATTAACGGGCAGTAAGACCCCTACCTCAAAGTTCAGCGGAAGCAAAGAAGTTAGGTGGGGGATCAACTGCCCGTAAAAGCCCGATTGGTTCAACTAATAATCAGTGGGGGAAGAACAAAACCCCCACTGATTAAAGTTTCACTTTATCATTTTACTTTATAATATAAATTTACAAATTGCCCAAAACGTTTCGTATCCGTTAAAGTTAAATGGATTTCTGGATTCTTGTCTTGAAATAACGGCACTCCAGAACCTAATATATGCGGTGTAATCGTAACAACATATTCATCAATTAAATTATTCTTAAAGAACTCTCTTAAGAGACTCCCTCCACCGACCATCCATATTTTAGATCCTTCTTGTGCTTTTAACCTTTTTGTAAACTCCACTACATCTTCATTTACAAACTCCACGTGTTCGTTTGAACCTTTTTCTGAGTTAGAAAAAACATAACATTTTTTATCTACATACGGGAATGGTTCTATATGCTCTACTACATAATCGTACGTTCTTTTCCCCATAATTATTGTATCAATTGTTTCATACATTTCTGTATAACCGTTATCTCCCTCTCCTTCCGTTTCCATTAACCACTCTAAATCATCATTTTCTTTCGCAATATATCCATCTAAGCTCGCCGCAATAAATAAAACTATTTCACGTGACATATCTTTTCCTCCTTGCATCTCATCTTGATAACATTATGATAGAAACAATATACTAACAATAAAACATGACACTTTATGTCATATTAAAAAGAAAAAAGGTGATACATTTGTCAAAAGCTAAACGCTTATTAGATATTCTTATATTTGCTTCTGCCAAAAAGACATTTACAGCGCAAGAAATAGCTGACGAATTTAATATTTCCGTTCGTACTGTCCATAGATACATTATAGATTTAAGTGATATGGGATTACCTATTTATGCTGAACAAGGTCGTAATGGAGGCTATAAAGTATTAACAAATAGAGTCATTCCCCCTATATTATTTACGGAAGAAGAAGCAGTCTCCATCTTTTTTGCATTTCAATCTTTAAGCTACTACAGAAACTTGCCTTTTAACACAGAAATCAATTCCGTTACACATAAACTGTATAGCTCTCTACAGCATGATGCGAAAGCAAAAGTTGATAAAATACGTTCTTATATCGCTTTTTGGAATCCGAAGAGAACAATTAATACACCTCTTTTAAACGAAGTACTAACTGCGGCTATTGAAAATAAAAATTTACACTTTCAATACGAATCTAAATCGGGGATAAAAACAAAACATGTTCATCCTATCGGTGTATATGCGCATGACGGGCTATGGTACTTACCATCCTATGACTTCAGTAGAAAAAAAGTATTACTGTATCGCATTGATCGTATTCTTTCTATATTATCAACAGAAGAAAATGAAAGTACGTTCATGAATTTAGAAGAATGGTTTGCCTCTAACTCTAACGTAATACATAGTCCTACTCAGTTACATGTTTTACTAACAACAGAAGGTGTACGCCAATGTAAAAGCGTTCCTTACCTTGAAGAATTCGTAGTAGTAAACGAAGACGGGACAGGATATATACATTCAACAATTGATAAAGGTGAAATAAACTTTATTATCCCTTTATTTTATAGACTTGGGAAAGATGCACGAGTTTTAGAACCGAAAGAATTGATAGACGGTTTACGTATACGTGCAAAAGAAATTTTACATATGTATGAAGACTAAAAAGCTGCTAGATGTAAGCAGCTTTTTAGTCTCTTTGTTACTATTGACGAATATCAATCCACCAACGATATTCCGCATTCATATTTTCAGTGCCACCATTCCCTCTGTAATGGAAAGCATCAAGGAAGATGGAATCTAGTTTATCCTCATCTACAAAATAACCTAACTTAACATTTACCGTTTGTCCTGGTCGGATACTACCAATATTGTAAAAGCTTTTTCCGTCTCCGTGAGGTTCCAAGTAATCAACTTCACCCGTCATAATACGCGTTGCGTCCATTCCTTCTTCTTTAGCGTAGTTCCATGCATTCCCTTCAAATTTAAGCTGTTTTATAGATGGATGCATATAGATTTCTTCTGTCGACTTTTTACCAATATTTTTCACTGTTGTTGTTAAATAGACAAATTTAACATTAACTAATTTGGAATCTACTAATGTATCAATTGACTCTTTACCATTCCCTAATTTATATTCATCTCGTCTATACGATAGTAATTTTCCCGTCTGATCTAAAGCCTTATTCTTGCTTAATATTTCTAGGCCAAGTTCATTAAAGTTCTCTTGTTTAAAATCTTTGATTGAATCAAAGACTTCAACTTTTTCTATCACATATTCAATTTGGCTGTTATCCATAGATATCGTTACTGGAACCTTTTGCCCTATATGAAATAGTCGTTTGCTATCTTTTTTCAATGGAATCACCTTATTTTCTTTCGGTTCAGCTGCTTTGGTAAAGCGATTTTCATCATAATCTGCTATATATGATGCCTTTTCTTTTGACGTAGGCTCAAGTGAAATACTCCCTAACACATCTATCATTTGTTCTTCGTTTACATCGGATCCAATATAACTTTCTAGCATAATCCCTTCTTTCTCAAAAAAGAGAAAGACCTTTCTGTCAAACATTATATTGTTGTTTCCTGTTTCTTTATGGACAATTACTGCTTTCCTACCATTTATCTCTTTTTCTTCGTAACTTTTCGAGTACAGAGTTTGAAAATCTGTATTCTCACCTACTCTCCGAAGAGCGAATGAAAATCCACCCTTTGCGTAGTTATCTTTAAATGAATATTTCATAGCACTATCATCAATTGCTTCCATATTTTCTGGTAATTTATCGATTTTCAGCTTATACCACTTATCAGCCTTTTTTGAGTCTTTATTTGTTACTGAAACATTTACTTCATAATTTTGTTTTTGAACAATCATATTATAAACTTTCACTGCTCCAAAAACGGTTGTCGGCATACCAATCAATAAGCAAGCAGCAGCGATTAACATACGATGTCTTTTACGCTTTTTCTGCGGTTGTCCATCTTTCAGCTTCATTTCCTCCAAAAACAATTTCTTTTTGCGCGTATATGTATGTGAAAATTCATGTTGTTCTTCAAGTTTATCAAAATCATCTAAAGCAATTTTTTCAGCAAGTTCATATATTTCTTTGGAGTTCTTTGAATTCGTCATGTTGTATACCTCCTATCATATTTTGGACTCGTTTTCGAGCCCGTTCAAACTGCTTACGGACATTGACTTCCGTTATCCCCATAACACTTGAAATTTCTTGATACGTTAAGTTATAAAAGACTTTGTACTTAAACACCTGTCTGTTAGATTCATTTAACTCTTTTAGTAATGCATCAATTTGAACTTCAGACATTTTACGTTTTTCCCACTCTTCAATATTTTCATCTACTGCTTCTATTGATTCTCTTTCATATTCTTCTAAAAATGTTTCATGTCGTCTATTTTTCCGGTAGCTATCAATCGCCTTGTTTTTCGCAACCCTCAAAATGTATCGTTTAAGCTCTTCAGTAGCCAAGCTATGGAGCTTTTCCAAGTTCTTATAAAGAGTAATAAACGTCTCTTGAACCGCATCTTCAGCCTGTTGAATATTATTTAAAATAGAATAAGCTACATAATAAATTTTTTGTTCGTACAACTCGTATAGCTCTTCCATCTTTTCATAATCGTTGTTTGTAACTTTCATATAATTCCTGGTTTAAAATTCTTATAAAAATCTATAAATCGTTGGCGAACCAAGTCAAATGCCAACTACCGAAAAGGAATCTCACCTTTTTCCTGTCCGTAAGGGTTGTGACCTTTTCATCCACCTATTGTGAAAGAATGACGGCAGGTTCCTGTTAGGAACGATTTGTCCTTGCATACTACCATTCATCCAAGTCAGTAGTATGCAAGAGGTTATAAGAAATAAACCAGTCCCCCCCTTCTCATTTAAATTTTAAATACGAATTGTTGATTGCTCATATAAACAGTTTTATGAAGAATGCTCCACAATTTCCAATTGTGATATTCCTTCCACGTTTGAATTGTTTGTAACCATTTTTTATATACTTTTTTCGTATTCTTTTTACTTTCTTCCATGGAAGCAACAAGAATACGCAGTTTTGTTGTAATTTGGTTTTTTAATAATAATATAATCTTTTTTGGTACTTGTTCTTGCAATTCTAATCCACGTCTTGCAATCGTGAAGGCGGCTGCTTCATGAACGCTAATACCGAAATTTTTACTGTATTTTAATTTTCCAATCACACTTGTATAAGCGGGGTTTACTGTTTTAACAGAAAATCCGTTACGAAGACCCATACGAATTAAACTGTTCAACATCTTTTTATACGTAAATTGATGGAAATTACGATTACTGTATGTATCAGTATCATGAGATTGTTGAAACTTTAAATCTTCTAAAACAATTCCACCTACATTGTTTTCCAATAACCATGTTTTAATTTGTTGTGCGATTTGTCCAATTATCGTTGCGCGTTTGTTTGTTGAAAACGTATTCAGATTGTGTAGATAAAAAATTTTTGAACCTTTAAAATTACCTTGTTTTGTACATAAACTAACTGCAATGCGGTCCGGATTTACATCAATTCCTGCAATTACATCTGATTGTGGTGTTTCCTTGAAATCTAGTACACGACCTATTTCTGTTTCATCAAACGTAATATTTACATAAAATTCATTTTGTTTACGAATGATTTCTACACTATATTTTTGATGCTCTATAATCGGTTTTCCTTTTGGATTTACACCGATTCGCTTTCCCATAACGACATTTGTGATTTGATGATAAAAAGGATATGGAATGATAATCGGAACTTTGATTCGTGGGCTTTTTGTTTTTCCATTTGTTCGTCCTAATGGATTTGCAATTTCTAACCATCCTTGCCCACAATCATCAACTGTAATGCGCATGTTCAAATTCCCTTTTTTGCTTTTATCTCCGCGAGAATATAATTGTCGTGTCCGCAAATCTTTCCATTCTTGATTGGATATCTTGTTTTTCATTCTTTCATAGAATTTTTTCCGCCCACCAAAAATAATAGGAGGTAATGTTTTATTTTTAATATGTTTTGCATACGTTTCAATTTTTTGTTCTAATTTTTGTTTTCGTTTTCTTAAACCAATTAAACAAGTTTCTAATGAAACTTGTTTAGGTCTTTTTTTGCTGCGTTCATAATCATCTATTTTTTGTAACGTCTTTTCTAACTTTTTTTGATTGTTTTCTAGGTAAACAGGAAGAAGTTCTTTTTGAGAGAAAAGGATCGTTTGCGCTTGTAAAATCGCATCTTCACAAAAACGTTTATTTAACAAATATTTAGGTTGTAGTTTTTTTATCAATTCTTTCTCGTTTTCGCCCTCAATTAAACGATTAAAACTATATCGTTTTGCACTTTCGAACGTACGGATCAAAGTAATTAAATCTTCCGTTTGTTCTTTTGTAATAGAATTGATTTTACAAGTACGTGTTGTTTTCATCCTTTTCCCCCTTTTCATCACCTGAAAATATTATATGTTAAATTATGTAAAACACAAAACCTGTAATTGTAAATTTTTATAGTTTTTTATAGATTCTTATTTACTGTTATTACCTCCTCTCATTCTATATAACGAATGAGCGATATACTTTGTGACACTGCAGAATTCTTTAATAGATAAAATTAAATAATAGAATAAAGAAAAGCCAAATTTCTCTATTTTAACTGAGAAATTTGGCTTTTTAATATTAGAATTTTCCTGACTGTCCCCTTAAGAAAACCCCTCTTACGCCTTTTCGCTATGTATTATTTTCTCTATTGCTTCTTTTAACAAACTCTTTGTCTCTTCAAAGTTATGATTTTGCTGTTCTCCTGGCTGCACCGTATAAAACTCAGCAAACGAACGCTCTTTATATCTCGGTACAACGTGCATATGATAGTGCGTTAGTTCATTAAAGACTCCACCATTTTGACAAATCGTAACTCCGTCAGGTTTATATAATGACTTAATCGCTTTTGCAATAATTTTAGAAGCATCCATAATTGATTTTGCTACCACATCATCCAATTCGTCTACTTCTATAACATGTCGCTTCGGCACAATTAAAGTATGACCTGGATAGAAAGGTTCATGATCTAAAAAACATGTTACATAGTCATCTTCATATACTCTATATATTTTTTCCTCTTCATTTGCTAATTTACATCCTAAACATTCCATCATACTTTCCCCTCTCTCTAAAACAGAAAAACGTGAGAGCCGTATTCTCACGTTTTTCTGTTTTACTTTATTAGCTCAATTGTTTCCGTAACTTTTATACTATCCTTTACAGATTGAACAATTGTGCAATTTTTCACTGCCAGTTGCAGTGCCTTATCCAACTGCTCTTCTGTAATGTTTTGTGCTTTAATTTTATAGTGCAAATGAACACTTTCCACTGGTTTTGATAAAGCTTCACTTCTACCAATTTCCGTTTCAATTTTAAACGTATCGTATGGAATACGTTTCTTTTCTAAAATGGTTCGAAAGACAATTGCACTACATCCTGCGATAGAAGAAATGAGTAATTGTAATGGTGAATATCCGTTTTCTTTTCCAATCGCTAATTGACCATACGATAAGTCTGCCTCAATATCATCTTGTTTGATGGTTAGTTTCATTTGTTGTCTCCACCTTCATCGGTTTCTGCCGTTTCTTATTTATATAATAATATATGTAGCAGAAAATGATAAATGGAATACCACAATATAACGCCATTCTTTGTTCTGGAATAAACGCTAAACTAATAACGACGATACTATTTGTAATTAAAGCTAAAATAGGAACAATTGGATATAACGGTGTTCTATATTTTAAGTCCTCTAACTTTCCTCCGCCTTTTATATACTGACTTCTAAAGCGAAGTTGCGACAGGGCAATAATGATCCAACTTGAAACAGCTGATAAACCAGCTATAGATAATAAGTACATGTATACTGTATCTTCTGCAAGGAAGCTTGTTAATAAAGATAACGCAGCTACAGCAATTGTTACAACTAACGCTGTAATTGGAATACCACGTTTATTTACTTTTTGGAAAGACTTTGGTGCCATTCCTTCATTTGCAAGTGACCATAGTATACGAGTTGCCGCATATAACCCTGAATTCGCTACAGATAGTAACGCTGTAATAATAACGAAGTTCATAATATCAGCTGCATATGGAATACCGATTTTATCAAATACAACTACGAACGGACTTTCAATTACGCCAGCTTCTTTCCAAGAAATTAATCCTACTAAAATCGTCATTGTTAAAATGAAGAATAACATAATGCGCCATACTGTATTACGGATCGCGCGTGGAATTGTTTTTTCTGGATTTTCACTTTCTCCCGCTGCAATCCCGATTAACTCTGTTCCTTGAAACGAGAAGTTCACTGTAATCATTGTAAGTAATACGGCAGCTAGTCCATTCGGGAATAATCCGCCATCGCTTACAAAGTTAGAAAATAGAGGTGCTGCTTCTTTTCCGTCATATGATATAAACCCTAATAATGCACTACCACCAAGAACAACAAATGCAAGAATTGTAATTACTTTAATACTAGAAAACCAAAATTCTAATTCAGCATAACTTTTCGCCGAAATTGCGTTTGACGCATATAAAATAACACCGAATACGAGACACCATACCCAAACATCAACATTCGGAAACCATCTTTTCATCATTAAACCGATTGACGTTAATTCTAGTCCTACTGTTACTGCCCAACCAAGCCAATATAGCCAGCCGATCATAAAGCCCGTTCCTGGTCCAATAAACTTCGTCGCATACTTTTGGAAAGAACCTGAAACTGGCATCGCTACCGTTAACTCTCCAAGACAAAGCATTGTTAAATACATAATAAATCCGCCCACTAAATAGGAAAGGATGGCTCCCCCTGGTCCAGCCTGATTAATGGTGTAACCTGAACCTAAGAAAAAACCAGTCCCGATTACACCACCTAGTGCGATCATAAATAAATGTCTACTCTTCATCGTACGATGTAATTTCTCATTCGTTGGTTGCTGCATCTAAATCCTCCCCCTACAAATACCCCTATATCTTGTTAAAATTTTCTGATAATAAAAATATACACGAAAGCGATTACATTTTCTATATAAAATTAAAACTTTTCTGATAAAATAATATAAAAAATCGAATTATTGCAAGATTTAGATTCTATTTAGAGGAAAATAAGGAGAAACAAGGAAAAACCCTTACATATATTGTAAGAGTCAACGGAGTTCTAACCTTCTCGATAAAATTGATAAACTATAGTTTACAATAAAGTACATACAAGCTACTACTATAAACGTTGGAATCATATAATTTACATTTTGTCCGCTAATAATTTGAGCATTATGCATAAGCTCTGGTAATGATATAGCAACTGCGAGCGACGTATCTTTCAGTAATGAAATAAACTGACTAACAAGCGGCGGGACCATTCTTCTTAATGCTTGTGGCAAAATAATATGCCACAGCGCTTGAACATACGTTAATCCGGAAGACCTCGCTGCTTCGATTTGCCCTTTTTCGATAGATAATAGACCACTTCGAACAATTTCAGATATCATTGCTGCTTCAAATATTGTTAAAGCAACAATTACAGCTGTTATAATTTCTAATTTCAAGCCTGCTTCTGGAAGTGCAAAATATGTGAAAAATATAATTAAAAGTAGTGGTAAGTTTCGAATGACTTCAACGATAATTCCTAATATTTGTGAGACGATAGGGATTTTCATGTAGCGCAATATCCCTATTACACTACCAATAATAAAACTAAGTACAATTGCTATGAGTGCTACCTCTAGCGTTATAAGTAATCCTTTTAATAAAAATAGAATATGATCACCTGTTATTGCTCCCTTAAAATCCATTTACACCGCCTCCTTTGCTAAGCGTTTTTCTAAATAACGCACTAGCATACTGAGCGGAATTGTTAATATTAAATAAAACATCCCGACAAATATATACACATCGAACGTAACAAATGTCTTCGTTGAAATTAAGTCTCCTTGATACATTAAATCAGCTCCAGCGATAATTCCGAGTATGGAAGAGTTTTTTACTAAATTTAAAAATTGATTTCCTAGAGGAGGGATTACGATTTTCATCGCTTGAGGTAAAACGACATGGTACATTGCTTGCGTATACGTCAATCCTGAAGAACGTGCTGCTTCCATCTGACCTTTCGCGACTGATAAAATACCAGCGCGAATGACTTCCGCAATAAACGCTGCAGTATATACGGTAAGGGTAACCGTTCCTGCTACAAAACCATTTAAAGTAATTCCTACTACAGGTAAAGCGAAATAGAATATAAATGCAATTAATACGAGTGGAATATTTCTTACAAATTCTACAAAAGTTGCTCCCAACCAATTTAAAATGCGAATCGGTGCAATACGCATTACCGCTAATATTATGCCTAAAATAAAACTGCCTATTAATGCGATGACACTAGACATCACTGTATATTTAAATCCTTCTAAATACATATCAATGTTATTCGTTAATATAGAAAAATCAGGCACATATTCTCCCCTCTTTCTTTACAAGAAGAGGATGAGTACTCTCATCCTCTCACTTTTACTATTTATCACTTTACTTCTCTGGTTTTTGCCCAATCCATTTCTCATATAATTTGTCATACTCTCCGCTTGCTTTCATGTCTTTAATTAAGCTATTGATCTCTTTCGTTAAATCATCTGCACCTTTTTGAACTGCAATTCCGTACGGCTCATCCGTGAAAATTTTCCCTACAACTTCATAATTCGAATCTTGTTTTGCCATGCCGTAAAGAATTGCATTATCTGTCGTTAACACATCACCTTTCCCTGCTTTTAACGCCGTAAATGCCTCACTGTAATTTTCAAATTCTAATACAGTCGCTTCCGGTGATTTTTGGCGAATGTTATTTGTAGACGTTGAACCTTTGACAGCTAACACTTTCACGCCCTTTTTCACATCATCAATACTCTTAATATCGCTCCCTTTTTTCACAAGTAACGATTGTCCTGCTTTAAAATATACATCTGAAAAATCCACTTCTTTTTTACGTTCTTCTGTAATTGTCATCGTTGCGATAATTGCATCAATATCGCCGTTTTTCAATAGTGGAATACGTGTTTTTGACGTTACTTCCTTCAGCTCCAATTTCTTTTCATCACCAAGAATTTTTTTCGCAAGCGCCTTTGCAACATCAACATCGAATCCTTCTACTTGCCCTGTTGAAGGGTTTTTCAATCCAAATAAGTTCGTATCATTCTTCACCCCAACTATTAATTTCCCGCGCTTCTTAATTTGCTCAACAGCCCCGCCTTGCTTCGTATTCGTTTCTTTTGCCTCATCTTTTTTACTTCCGCACCCAGTAACGACAAGTACGAATAAACATGAAAATACAATTAAGGTAAACAACTTTTTCATTTTAAGCATAAAATTCCTCCTTTAATGATTTAACACTCGACTTAAAAATAAACGTGCTCTTTCTTGTTCAGGGCTCGCAAAAAATTGTGCCGGTGTTGTATCCTCAATGATCTTGCCATCATCCATAAATAAAATCCGATCAGCTACCTCCCGTGCAAATCCCATTTCATGCGTGACAACGACCATCGTCATCCCTTCTTTAGCTAGCGTTTTCATAACATCAAGTACTTCCCCGATCATCTCTGGATCAAGAGCAGACGTAGGCTCATCGAATAGCATAATTTCCGGCTGCATCGCAAGTCCTCTAGCAATTGCCACCCGTTGTTGTTGTCCACCAGATAATTGATGTGGATATACACTGGCCTTCTCAGGGATTCCTACTTTCTCTAAATAAAACATCGCCGTTTTCTCAGCTTCCTCTTTTGAAATTTTATTTACTTTAATAGGTGCTAGTGTAATATTTTGAAGAACAGTTTTATGTGGATATAAATAAAAATGTTGAAAGACCATTCCAATATTTCGGCGTAATTCATTCATATCTGTTTTCGCATTGTGTACCTCTGTATTTTGTACAATTAACTCTCCATCTGTAATTGACTCTAGCTGATTTATACACCGAAGCAACGTGCTTTTTCCTGATCCTGAAGGCCCAACAACTACTACTACTTCACCTTTTTTCACTTGCACATTAATATCTTTTAAAACTTGAAAGTTGCCATAATATTTATTTACGTTACGAAACTCTATCAACATACTCCCCCCTTCCCCTAACAAAGCATGTACATTCTTTTTATATTCAAAAATAGGCAAAAAAATAACTTACAGCCTCATTTTGTCCATAAAAAAAGCAAAGGGATTTTCCCTTTGCTTTTTCATTTCTATTTTATTAAGATACTTCTTCTTTCTTATCTTTTCTGTATTCATGCTCCCAGAAATCAGCATTTTTAATGCCTAATGGCCCTGGATCGAATACTGGATCTTTTCCTTCTTTTTTCTGCTTTTCATAATCCTTTAATGCGACTAATGCAGGTTTTTGTAACAGTAAAATCGCAATGATATTTACCCACGCCATAATTCCTACACCGATATCACCTAAAGCCCAAGCTGTTGCTGCTGTTTTTATACAACCGTAGAATACAGCTCCTAAAAATACAAATTTTAATACCATAGACATCCAAGGACGGTCTTTATCACGATTTAAGTACGCGATATTCGTTTCTGCAATGTAGTAATACGCCATAATTGTTGTAAATGCAAAGAATAGTAACGAGATTGCAACGAAACCGTTTCCAAATCCAGGGAAAACTGATTCTACTGCTGCCTGTGTATATCCCGGTCCTGGCTGTGCACCATTTAATTTATTTACGATAAAGTTTTTTCCGCTTGCATCAAATACGTTATACATGCCTGTAATAATCATCATAAATGCTGTTGCTGAACAAACAAATAATGTATCAATGTAAACGGAAAATGCTTGCACTAAGCCTTGCTTAGCTGGATGTGATACTTCAGCTGCTGCCGCTGCATGTGGCCCAGTTCCTTGCCCTGCTTCATTAGAATAAATACCACGTTTTACTCCCCAAGAAATTGCTAAACCGATAATACCACCAAATGCTGCTTCTAATGCAAATGCACTTCTTATAATTAACATAAATGCTTCTGGCAATTTTTCAATATTCATAGCAACAATAACGCAAGCTACTAAAATATACCCAACAGCCATAAACGGTACGACAACTTGTGCAACGTTAACAATTCGCTTTACTCCACCGAAGATGATAAGAGCTAATACAACAACTAATAAAGCCCCTGATAATGTAGTGTTAATTCCAAAAGCTGTCTCTAAACTTACAGCAATACTATTTGCTTGCACACCTGGTAATAAAAGCCCAGTTGCAAGAATTGTCGCTGCAACGAATACTAAAGCATACCATTTAACTCCTAGACCTTTTTCGATGTAATAAGCAGGTCCACCACGAAACTGCCCTTGATGTTTCGTCTTATATATTTGCGCGAGTGTTGATTCTACATAAGCTGATCCTGCTCCTAAAAAAGCTACTGCCCACATCCAAAATACAGCCCCTGGTCCACCGAAGGCAACCGCTGTAGCTACCCCAGCGATATTCCCTGTCCCAACGCGCCCTGATAATGAAAGTGCTAACGCTTGGAATGAAGAAACACCAGCCTCTGATTTTTCTCCTTGAAATGTCAGCTTCACCATTTCTCCTACGTGCCTTACTTGTAAAAACCTCGTTCGAATAGAAAAATATAAACCTGCTCCTAAACATAAATAAACAAGTGCTGGACTCCAAACAATATTATTTAACCAATTTACGAAAGCTTCCAATATTCCCCCTCCTTTTTATCAAGAATATTCAGAATATATAAAAATTATAAGTGTATACCGAATCTATGACAATATTATTTTAATAAAACAAACATATTTTTGTATAAAAAAACAAAGTATATATTTGTTTTATATACTTTGTTTTGAACAGAATGTATTATATATTCACAATTGCTTCTTTTTTTATAATTCTTTCGTATAGCTCTTCTGATAACTTTCGGAAATTATCTGGCATATCTTTCCCTTTAAACTTCTTTTGGATCGTGCCATATAAACCTATATCGCGTAAACGTAAAAATAACGGTAACGATTCATACCAACTATCTGCGAGACAATGTTCATATTCATATCCTTTTCTTAATACCTGTAACTGTTTACGAGCGAATGTAGTCTTCTCCTCCGCTGTCCAAGGTGTAAAAAGGACGGAGTAATAAAGAACCATTGCCAAATCATGAATAAAGTAATTATAGGTTGCATCATCAAAATCAAAGATTGTTAGTTCTTTTCCATCATAATGAAAATTACCTGGATGAATATCACCGTGCATAAGGCCGAACGTTTCTTTTTCAATGGGAAGAGCCTTTATCTCATCCATTAATACAATAGCAATCTTTTTCACTTGATCATCTTCTAATTCATTAACAATCCCACTCTCATCTTCTTCCCATGTATCACGATGATTCGTTTTAGGATAGTTCATTGTTAAACGATGCAGTTGACCAATCGCTTTTCCCCATGCTTCAAAATAAATATCGCCCCAATAGGGTGATTCTTCACCTTTTACTTGCTCACCTTTTGCATATGTAAATAAAGAAGCAAAAAAGAAAGTCCCATCCTCTGCTATGATTTCTTCTACGAGATTTTGAGACGTTGAATAAAGAGGTCCTGCTACCTTTGCCCCATTCTCCGCAACATATCGTAAAAAATCTAGTTCAGCCTCTACCTCTTGTTTAGAGCGATGAGAAGAATGTGTTAAACGTAATACGTAATCTTCATCATTATCACCCTTCGCCTTAAAAATATAATTCTCAAAATCTCCAAGCGGCTTTTCGTCCACTGTTACATGAAACAAATTCACTGCTCTTTTTACAATCTCTTTCGTAAAAACACGTTCTACAGCTATTTCCATATGTATCCCTCCTATATATCTTCTTAATTCGACACAAATGTTAAAAGTACTGCTATGAAATTGAATAATGCGTGGGCAATCATAGCCGATAAAATAGAATTTGTTTTCTCATATAACCCAAGCATAAAATTCTCACAAAAAGCAAAAATTAACAGAAGTAACTTTATTCTAAAAGAGGTGGAATTTATGACAGAGCAAAAAGAACAGCAAGAGAGTAAAAACCAAAAGCATATGTTTCCATCACTTCCGGAAAATATGAATTACATTGAAAATAAGCTCTGCCACTCAGATGATATAAAAAAATTAGATGTCCCTTTTCAAAACGGAAAAGGAACGATCATATATATTGAATCTTTAGCAGATCCAAATTTAATTCATCAATTAGCTCTTGAGCCATTATTAACGCGGTCGGATTTATCTTTAGATAAAGCTTTTTCTACGTTAAATATGAAAAAAGAAACGAATTTAAATTATGGAGTACAGGTTTTATTACAAGGTAAAACCTTATATTTTCATGAACATGTCAATAGTTTTTGTATTTTCGAAACAGCTTTATCTTTAAAGAGAGATATAGCAGAGCCTGATAATGAAGGAATTGTGCGCGGTCCACATACTGGTTTTGTAGAGGATCTAGCAACAAATTTAACCTCTATTCGTAAACTCATTAAGAGTCCAAATTTAGTTGTTAAGTATTTTACAATCGGTGAAGAGATGCACACGAAAGTGGCAATTGCTTATATGCAAAATATAGCCAATGACGATCTAGTTGCAGAAGTGAAAAGAAGGTTAGAAAAAATTAAGACAGATGCACTTATGCCTCCAGGATACATACAAGAATTTATAGAGGATACGTCCTTCTCGCCATTTCCGCAGCAATTAAATACAGAGCGTCCAGATAGGACCGCTGCTAATTTAATGGAAGGACGGGTTGCCATTTTATCTGACGGAGATCCAACAGCGCTCATCGTACCTGTTACGTTATTCGCTTTTTATCAATCACCAGATGATTATAATAACCGCTGGATTGTCGGTTCTTTCGTCCGAATGATTCGCTTAGTAAGTTTTTTAATTGCCTTTCTCTTGCCAGCTTTATATATTGCAACTGTCGCTTTTCATCCGGATGTGTTGCCGCTTGAACTTGTATATACAATTAAAGCTTCATTAGAGAAAGTACCGCTTCCTCCTATTTTTGAAGCTCTCTTAATGGAATTAATCTTTGAATTATTACGAGAAGCTGGTATTCGCTTGCCGAGCCGAGTGGGACAAACAATCGGTATTGTAGGTGGTTTAGTAATTGGTGATGCAATTGTAAAAGCTGGCCTTGTTTCTTACACAATGATTATCGTTGTAGCTTTAACTGCAATTTCATCTTTTCTCGTTCCATCAAATGATATGAGCTCAGCAGTTCGAATTCTCCGTTTTCCATTAATGATTCTTGCTGCTATATTCGGATATTTAGGAATATCATTTGGCCTCATTATAACTTTCGTTCATTTATGTCAGCTACATTCATTTCATACACCATATCTTTCTCCTGTTGCCCCGATGCGGATAAAAGATATGAAAGATTCTTTCGTAAGACTACCAATTTGGTCATTTTGGGAAAGACCACATGATCCAAAGCCGAAAAAAATGCAACGCCAACATGTAACGAGAGAGGATGAGGACGGTGACAAACACGCAAAGTAAAATCTCGCTAGTTCAATTTACCTTTTTCGTTATTCAATGCCAAATCGGAGTGGGCATACTTTCTCTACCGAACCGTCTTCACCTAATAGCAAAAGGTGGTGGATGGATTTCTGCTCTTATCGCTGGTCTTGCAATTCAACTTATTATTTTACTGATGTGGCTTTTCTTAAAAAGATTTCCTGATGCAAATATGTATGAAAGTGTTTGTATGCTATTTGGTAATAAGTTTGGAAAACTATTAGGTTTTGCTTATGTTTTTTATTTTATCCTTATTGGTATGACGGTTATGTTAAATGCTTGTAATGTCATTAAAGTATGGGTTTTACAAGCGACTCCGTGGTCTGCAATTCTCATATTATGCACAGTAGCTTGTTGTTATGTCGCTTATAATACATTTAAAGTCATCGTACGATTTTATGTTATGGCCTCTATTCTCATTATTCCAATGGCCCTGTTAATTGCCCTAGGGTTTTCCCGAGCTGATTTTTCTTATATTTTCCCACTTACAGAGGCTGGGTGGTGGAATATTATTCAAGCATCGAAAGAAACAATTACAGCCATGTATGGGTTTGAAATTATTCTTATTGCCTTTCCAAAAGTAAACGGGAGTTCTGTGGCAAAACTGAAGGCCATTTCTATCGCTAATGGATTTGTAACACTTTTTTATACTTTTACCGTTTGGATTTGCTTTATCGTATTTAGTCCAAAACAAGTTGAGCTTATTCCAGAGCCAGTTGCTTACTTATTACGCTCCTTGCATATTGGAATTATAGACCGAACGGACCTAATCTTCATACCAATTTGGATGATAACTGTTGCTGCCTCTATTGCTAGTTATTATTGTGCTGCTTCTATCGGCATCGGACACATATTCAACCTTGCTAATCATAAAAAAGCTGTTCCAATCGTTGGTATTATTGCTTTTAGCGTAGCCTTATTTATAGATACACCTGAAGAATTAAAAGTAATTTCTACTTTCACTGATAAGTTCACCTATATTTTCATCGTTGTCCTCCCTCTTTTATTTCTACTTTATTCAGTAATAAGAAAGAAGAAAGGAGAACAATATGTTCCAAAAAAGAGTTAAATTACTTTTTATATTATGTACGAGTTCCCTCCTTTCTGGCTGTTGGGATCAAGAACCATTAAGGGAGGCAAGGTTAGCTTATAGTATTGGATCTGATATTACGGAAGAGAATAAACTTCAACAAACAATCGAGCTCGTAAAAAGTTCAAACGGAGAACAATCTTCATTCGAGAATGAAATACATTCAGCAACCGGGCATAACATAAGGGATACGAGCGATGCACTGAAAAAAAATGTAACCGGGAACATTCGTTATTTCAAATATGGTGTTCAATTACTAGGAACCAAAATTCTAAAAAAAGGGGTACTACCTTATTTAGATGTCAGCTTTCGGGACCCAACAAACCCAACTGCCTTAGTAAAGCTTATTGCAGTAGATGGTGAAACGTCCGAGGTACTCGAAAAAAAGAAAGTAGGAAATTTATTAATTGGAGATTTTTTAAAGAAAAAAGTGAAAAGCTTAGAAGATATGAGTGTATTTCCAAAAGAAACTTTAGAAACAGCTGCTACAAAAATGTTAGATCCCGGTAAAGACTTTACCCTCCCTTCTATAAAAATAAAAGGAAAAGAAGTAGTTACAAACGGGTTAGCTTTATTTAACAATGATAAATTAACTGGGCATTTACCTTTGAAACAATCTGTTTTATTCGTGTTATTAACCGGAAAAATGGGAACAAGTGCCCGTATAACCCAAAAACTTACTAGCGATGAATCCGAAAAGACATCTGATTATTTAACAATGGAAATTAGCAATCGAAAGTTAAAACGAGACTTGAAAATAACAACAGATAAAAAAGGAAATGTTTATGCTCACATTAAGCTTCAATTAAAAGTTATAGCACTTGAAGCTCCGAGAGATAATCTTTACAAAATGGATGAAAGAAAAAAACTAAATAAAGAACTGTCTAAACAGCTTACGAAAGAAGCTAAAAAAATAACGAAAAATTTACAAAAGGCAAATTGTGATGCTTTCGGAATCGGAAGACATCTTATCGCTTATCATCCTGACTTATGGAAGAAAAAAAATTGGAATAAAGATTATGCAAAAGTAAAGTTTAAACCAGAAGTAGACGTAAATATTTTGTATAGTGGTGTCTTAAAGTAAAAAGGTTGTATGCCACGCAGGCATACAACCTTTTTATTTCGTATATCGATATACAATTGATTCATATGGTCTTAAGTTAAGTTTTGCAATATCCTTGCTGCAATCCTTATAATTCGAAAGTAGTACTTCTTGTTTCATTCCATTTAATCGAACGTGCGCTGGTACTGAATACGTTATTTCTTCTCCATAGAAGTTATTAATAACAAGCAGCACTTCACTCTCTGTAATGCGAGTATATGCCCAAATGTTAGGATGGTTTTCATCTAAAATAGCATATTCTCCTTCTGTAATTACATCATACGTTTTTCTAAGTTGGATTAGTTTTTTATAATGATAAAATACAGACTCTTTATCTTCTAGTGCCTTCTCTACATTTATTTCTTTAAAGTTTTCAGCCACTGAAATCCAAGGTGTACTTGTTGTAAAGCCACTGTTTATCTCTTCATTCCACTGCATCGGCGTACGGGAGTTGTCACGAGATTTTTGTTTTAAAATCCCGATAATCTCTTCTTTTGATAGTCCTTCTTCTCGCTTGATATCGTATATATTTAACGATTCCACATCGCGATATTGCTCAATGGATTCGAATTTAGGATTTGTCATACCGATTTCTTCGCCTTGATAAATGTAAGGTGTCCCCTGCAACATATGCATAGCTGTCGCTAACATTTTTGCAGATTCATTTCTATACTTTCCATCATTACCGAAGCGTGATACAATACGAGGTTGGTCATGATTACACCAGAACAATGCATTCCATCCCCCGCCCTTTTGCATTTCAATTTGCCAATTAGACATAATCTCTTTTAATTTAATGAAATCAAAATTCGCTTTCGTCCACTTATCACCATTCGGATAATCTACTTTTAAATGATGGAAACTAAACGTCATACTTAATTCATTACGCTCAGGGTTTGAATATTTAATACAATTATCAATTGTCGTAGATGACATTTCTCCAACTGTAATTACCTCTTTCCCTTCAAAAACATTTCGGTTCATTTCTTGTAAATATTCATGAACACGCGGGCCATCTGTATAATATTTACGTCCATCGCTTGTTGCCGTACTTCCATCATCATTTAAGAATTGTTGATCTTTTGAAATTAAATTAATAACATCTAATCGGAATCCAGTTACCCCTTTATCAAGCCAAAAGCGCATCATTTCATACACTTCTTCACGAAGTTTTTCATTTTCCCAATTTAAATCAGCTTGCGTCTCATCAAATAGATGTAAAAAATATTGCTCTGTCTTCTCATCATATTTCCAAGCAGACCCGCCAAACTTAGATTGCCAATTGTTCTTTTCATCACGCCAAATATAGTAATTACGATATGGACTATTTTTATCTTCCTTCGCTTCCTTAAACCACTTATGCTCCGTCGAACTATGATTTACAACGATATCGAGCATAATTTCAATGTTACGTGCCTTTGCTTCTTCTAAAAGCTCTTCAAACTCTTCCATTGTCCCGTAAGATGGATCAATGCTGTAGTAATCACTTACATCGTATCCATTATCATTTTGTGGTGATTGGTATATCGGTGTTAACCAAATATAATCTACTCCGAGTTCTTTTAAATAATCTAGTTTCTCTGTAACCCCTTTTATGTCACCGGTTTCTTTATTGTAATAGCTATTAAAGCTCTTCGGATAAATTTGATAAACTACACTTTTATGCCAATCCTTCATGTTTAACTTCCTCCTACTTCTGTTTTACTCGTTTTGCAAATAACCACGTTAACGTGAATGGGATGACAACTGCGATAACCATTCCGACAATAAACATCGGAATCGATTTCGGAATGATAGAAATAAATGCTGGTAATCCGCCAATTCCGATAGCAGGTGCTAATACACCATTTAATGTAATGAATATCGCCGCCACAGCAGATCCTATAATCGCTGCATAGAACGGGAATTTATTTCGTAAGTTTACACCAAACATAGCTGGTTCTGTAATACCGAAATATGCTGAGATTGCTGATGTAGATGCCATGCTTTTATCATTTTGATTTTTAGAAATCCAGAACATCGCAAGTGCCGCACTACCTTGCGCAATGTTAGAAAGGGCAATCATTGGCCAAATGAATGTACCACCGTGCTGCGCAATTAATTGTAAATCGATAGCAATAAACATATGATGCATACCTGTAATGACAAGCGGTGCATATAATGCTCCAAACAATACTGCTCCAACTACTGGTACTGTTTCATATACACCTACTAATCCTACTGTTAATAAATCTCCAATATGACGTGTAACCGGACCGATAATTCCTAATGCTAATACACCTGTCACAACGATTGTTGTAATTGGTACAACTAATAATTGAATTGCATTTGGTACATGTTTCTTTAAAAAGATTTCTACTTTACTTAATACAAATGCTGCTACTAAGACCGGCAAGATTTGACCTTGATACCCTACTTTTTCAATTTGAAATAATCCTAAAATATCGAAGTACTCAATCTTTTGTCCATCTAAACCAGTTGCTGCTTTTCCGTAATCCCACGCGTTTAATAATGCTGGATGCACAAGCATTAATCCCATAACAATCCCTAATATCGGACTACCACCAAAGCGTTTTGTTGCTGACCAACCGACAAGTGCTGGTAAGAATACGAATGCTGTATTGGCCATCATATTAATTAAATCCCAAAGCCCGCCTAAGTTTGGATACACATCTAATAAATTTTTACCTTCAAAAAATAAGTCCTTCGCCCCTAATAGGTTGTTAATTCCCATTAGTAAACCAGCTGTTACGATTGCTGGTAATATCGGCATAAATACATCTGAAAATACTTTTACAAACTTTTGAGCTGGATTTAACTTTTGGTTTCCAGAATCTTTTACATCAGCTACTGTCGCTTCCTTCATACCTGCAAGCGTTATCAATTCAGCATATACTCGATCAACATCTCCTGGACCGATTACAATTTGAAATACCCCAGCGTTATGGAACGCTCCCTTCACTAATGAAACAGATTGTAATTTATCGTTATCTATTTTACTTTCATCTTTTAAAGCGATACGGAGTCTCGTTACACAGTGTGCAGCTTGTTCAATATTGTCTTTCCCACCAATATACTGCAACACTTCCTCTGCTGTTTTACGATAGTCTTTCCCCATATTCCCGTCCCTCTTTTCTTTTTTTGATACCGTTTACAATTACATATTAACTCGTATATATAAGTTAGTCAACACTCGTATATACGAGTTTGCGATTTTTTTATAAAAAAAGAGATGAAACGTTATTACGTTCCATCTCCTTATTTTCTCCGCGCCACATCTGAAAAATGAAAAATATCTAAGCGGTGGCGGGATTCTGTATATTCGAACTGACTTCCATCATAAAAATGCGTAAAGTTTTTCACGACAACAACATAGTCTGTTCCATTTAAATCTAAATACTTTCTATCGTCCTCTGTACATGGCTGTACTTCAATTACTCTCTGCGAATAACTAATATGAAGACCTAGTTCTTTCTCAATGTATTTATAAATGGACTGCGCTGCAATTTCACTCGTTAATCCAGGAATATATTCCGATACAAAATGATTAATATCCAAAATTACTTTTTCTCCATCAATATTCCGTACGCGTTTAATATGATCTATTTCTGTTTTCTCTTTCACATTTAATAGCTTTGCAACCTCTTTTGTCGCTTTTACTTTCTCCATTTCCACGACTTCTGTAATACAATGGCGTCCTAAACGTTCATTTTCTTCTTGGAAACTTACAATGCCACCAAAGTTGAATTCAATGTTTTTTCGCTTTAAAACAAAAACACCTTTTCCATGTATCTTTTGAACATATCCACGCTCTTGTAATAAATCCACTGCTTTTCTTACAGTACCTCGACTTGCCTCATACTGTTTCATTAATTCAGTTTCTGATGGGATTTTGCATCCCTCTTTTAATTGTTTATTATCAATAGACTTACTGATTTCTGTATAAATTTGTTCATACTTGCTCATCATCTACAATAGCCCCTTGTCACCTTCTAATTCTATATGTATTATACCATGCTACACTCTTCTGCCAATCTCTCACTTATTTTCCAGTATAGGAAAAATAAAGGTAAATATTTAATCTCTAAAACGTATTTTTATAAAAATTTTTATATTTTTCTTTTCATTCAAAAAAACATGTAGTATACTAACTTCAAAATCAGAGGAGAAAGGGAGCAAAGAACTATGCTTACTTATACAACAATTGTAGTTACATTTGCACAAAAACATCATCATCATACGTAACCCTTGAAACCTAGCGGAAAAATTACGCGTAGGTACAAGGGTTATTCCCGTTGTACCTACGTTAGGCGAAGAGCCATGTAGGTATTTTTTATCTACATGGCTCTTTTTTATTGCCAAAAAGCTAGTAAAAAATGATGTTTAAGCAAATCTTACTACAAAGGAGTTAACAAAAATGGAAACGAAAAAATGGGGATTATGGGTTTTAACAGCTTTTGTTATCGGGAATATGGTTGGCGGTGGCGTATTTATGCTCCCAGCAAATTTAGCACAAGTATCAGGTCCAATGGGTTCTACACTTGCATGGAGTATTACAGGACTTGGCGTATTTATGATTGCACTCGTATTTGGAAATTTAGCAATCCGAAAACCAGAATTAAAAGCGGGGCCACAAAGTTACGCTCAAGCGATGTTCCCTTCAAAAAAAGCGGGTAAAGTTGCAGGCTATAGTATGGCATGGGGATATTGGGCTGCGAACTGGGCTGCAACAGCATCTGTTATTATTTCCTTTACTGGATATTTATCAACATTCTTTCCAGTTTTACAAAGTAAGCAAATTCTCTTTTCAACGAACGGATTTTCACTAGAACTTGGAAAAGGATTAACGTTCCTCGTATGTAGCCTTATGTTATGGGGAATTCAATATATTCTTTCTCAAAATATTGATCGTGCTGGAAATATGAATCTTCTTGCTACTATTGCAAAAATTATTGGATTTACAATGTTTATTGTAATCACATTATTCATTTTCAACGCCTCTAATTTCGGAGACGGGCAAACATTTATGAATGAAGCAGGACAACCCATTTCTTTAGGTGGACAAATCAATTCAGCTGCTATTGCAACACTTTGGGCGTTCATCGGTATTGAATCGGCTGTCATGCTTTCTAATCGTGCAAAATCTCAGCGCGATGTAAAAAAAGCTACCATTTTTGGATTAATTATCGCTCTTCTTATTTACATGTCAATTACTCTACTTACAATGGGCGCTCTCCCGCAAGATGCTTTAAAAGAGTCTCAAAAACCATTAGTAGACGCATTAAATTTAGCAATTGGCAATAAAGGTGCCTATATCATGGCTCTACTTGCACTTGTATCTTTATTTGGATCTACAGTGGGCTGGATTGTTGTTAGTTCAGAAGTACCTTACCAGGCTGCAAAGAACGGACTTTTCCCTAAGCTTTTCGCGAAAACGAATAAAAAGGGTAGTCCTTCAAAATCATTATTGATTACAAATGTAATGACGCAGATTTTCTTGTTCTCAACGATTTCTGGTACCGTATCAGAAGCTTATAATTTCGCTATCGTTGTAGCAACATTAGCTTATTTAATTCCATACCTTGTTTCTACGCTGTACCAATTCAAATTAGTTATTACAGGAGAAACGTATGATATAATACCTGGCTCTCGAATAAAGGACGGCATCATTACTACATTAGCATTCATATATTCTATTTGGGTTATCAAAACGGGAACTGCTGATTTAAAAACGTTCTTCTTAGGAATCGGATTGTTCGTATTAGGTCTTATTCTCTATCCAATACTAATGAAAAACTCACAAAAAATGAATTAAAAAAGAGAAGCTACGCTTCTCTTTTTTATATGAAATCTGTAGTTAATTTTTCTTTTAACTCTCCTACAGATAAAGGTTTCGCATAATAAAATCCTTGCACATAATCACAACCCATAGATTGTAATAAACTTTCTTGCTCTACTGTCTCTACCCCTTCAGCAACTACTGCTAAATGTAAGCTATGGGCAATTTCAATAACAGATTTTACAATCGTTCGCTCTGGCTGTGCATGATCATAATGAAATTCACGAATAAAATTACGATCAATTTTTACTATATCCAGCGGTAGTTGTTTTAAATAATATAAGGAAGAATAACCCGTTCCGAAATCATCTAAAGCAATTAAAATACCCATATTTCTTAATTCTTGTAATGTAGCAATAATATAATCAAAATGACGAACAGCAATGCTTTCCGTTATTTCTAAAATTAAACGATTCGGTGGAAATCCAGTTCTCCTTAAAATGCTACGTACAGATAAAATAAAACGCTTTTGCATTAATTGTTGTATGGATAAATTCACAGATAACTTTAGTCCTTCTTCGTACTCTGGCAATGTTTTAAACAAGCGACATGACTTTTCTAATACCCAGTCTCCTAATTTTATAATAAGTCCAGATTCTTCAGCTACTGGGATAAATTCGCCTGGTGAAATAGGTCCTTCTTCTGTCGAACAACGCGCTAAAGCTTCAATACCAGTATATTTCTTCGTTTTCAAATCAATAATAGGCTGCAGTGCCACATCTAACTCTTCATCACGAATTGCCTTTTGCAAAGCAAATTCAATTTTCATTCTACGATTTATTTTCGCACGTAACTCATCTGTAAAGAAACATGCGGCATTTCTGCCTTGTTCTTTCGCACTGTACATAGCTAAATCCGAATTTTTCAATAGCGTTTCCACATCTTGTCCGTCTTGCGGATATGAGCAAAGTCCTAGACTAGCTGAAATGTATACTTCATGCCCTTCAAGCATGAATGGTGCCTGAAAACACGACAACACAGATGTCGCCAGCTGCCTCATTTCATCTTGCGTATGATTTTTTGTTAACAGCACAAATTCGTCGCCCCCCAGCCTAGCCAGAACATCTTTCTCTCCTAGCACATAATGCAACCGTGAAGCAACTTCGCTTAAAAGTAAATCCCCTATCATATGGCCTAACGTGTCATTTACAAATTTAAAACGATCCAAATCAAAATAAATCATACCAAATTCTTTTTTGCCTGCAATCATCTCGTTGACAGTCGTTATTAACTGTAGTCGGTTCGGCAAACTCGTTAAAGCATCATGATACGCAAGCTCCCTATAACGACTTTCGCTTAACCGTAACCTCTGTTCTGCTTCTTTCCTACTACTAATATCATTTCGGATCGCAATAAATTGATATGGCTCTCCTTTTTCATTTAAAAATGGAACAATTGTTGTTTTAACCCAATAATATGTACCATCTTTTGCTTGATTTCGAATCTCACCTCTCCATACTTTTCCGCTCAAAATACGCTTCCATAGCATTTGAAAAAATGTTTTCGGATGATGTCCTGAATTTAAAATACGATGATCTTTCCCTATTAACTCTTCCCGTGTATATTTGGATATTTCACAAAACTTATCATTTACATATGTAATAAGACCCTTTCGGTCTGTAATCGCAACAATTGAAGACTCATCTAACGCTAACTTTAAATCTCGCAATGAAGATTCATATAATGCATGACCTCTTTGTTCTAGCATGCGCATCTCTCCTTGCTTCCTATCTGACTAAAACATAACTTGTTTCTTTTTATAGAAATAGAGATATTTCATTTCCTAATAATCGTCCTTTACATAAATCACATTTTGAAATATGTCGATTAAAATAACATAATATTATTTGTAATAAAAAGCAATATAATACCGTTTCGATTATAAATAGTTGTTTCTTATCGCTATACTTAACTTACCTTATTATAACCTCTTCATTCTTTTACATACCTTTATAACTAGCTCTATACAATCCTAGTTTCCTACTAATTCTACTTACATCTAACCTTTTTACTTTACTAGCGAAATAGACATTTGAGCACACTATACAACTATTCCTAAATAAGAATATAAAAATTAAAATTAGTATATATGTTTTAAAATTACAATAACAAAATATTAACATATTTTCACCATTTTTTTGGAAATATTTCATAAATACTTTATTAAACTAAAAAAAGAGGAAAGCCTCTTTTTTTAGTTTAATATGGATAAGTTATTTGCTGATAACCCGGATATGGCGTTGGGTATGGCGCTGGATAAGTTACTGGATACGGTGCTGGATAGTAGCCTCCACCTGCTGCACCCGTTAACGCGCCAGCTGTAAGTCCCCCTAAAACACCTCCAGCAAAACTTCCAGGAAAAAATCCACCGCCCCATGAGCCGCCACCCCAGCCCCATCCACCTCCGTGATGGTGGTGATGATCATGGTGATTGTGTCCTCCATGGTGGTGATGCCCACCGTTATAATTGTGCCCTCCATGATGATGATTACGATAATACAATCCGTTATTTTCTATATAATTCATGTTTCCCCGCTCCTTTTCCATTTTCTCATCTTAATAGATATTGTATGAATAGTACGGACCTTGTTGGTAACCTATATAATAGGAAGAATCCATGTAATATGGTTATCCCCTTTCCTATATAAGGGGCAAGGATTTTCTCCCTCCTACACTGTTTATTAACCAGCAAATAGCGAGCTAATAACGTAACAATATACTATATGTAGGACAAATGCGGAAAGCATGGGGAAAATGTCTATATTTTGTAAAAAAAACAAAACACTTTATAATAAGAATGTCGGATTGTACATTCTTATATGAGAAGTCTATATTTAAGAAAGATTAGAGGAATTTTATAGCAATGAAGAAGCCTATCGTTCAATTATTATTGATATTTATAATTGTATCTATCGTACTCTTACTTTTAGATACGTCTATCCTCTCACTATATACCTTTTTCGGTGTATTATGGTCTCTTACAATCATAGGAATATCTTTCGTTATTTTTATCGAAAATAGATCTCCACAAAGCACCTTAGCATGGTTTTTAGTATTAGCACTTCTTCCCGTTGTAGGTGTACTTTTATACTCTATTTTCGGGCGTAGCCGTTGGAGAAGAAAAAAGCATCTCCATCGTTCAGAAGAACAAAGAAAATTATTCCGTGAAATATTAGAAGGAAGACGACTAGAGTTATCACTCAAAGTCCCATTAAATGAACGCTCTACCCATTTAACAGAAGTTGTACAAAAATTTGGAGGCGGGCCTGCCGCAGATAGAACAACTACAAAACTTTTAACAAACGGAGCTCAAACATTTTCAGCAATTTTGCAAGCTATCGAGCAAGCAAAACATCATATACATATTCAATACTATATTTATAAATCTGATGAGATTGGTACAAAAGTCCGGGATGCTTTAATAAACAAAGCAAAAGCTGGTGTTATTGTACGCTTCCTTTATGATGGATTAGGAAGTAATACGTTAAGAAGACGCTTTTTAAAACCTATGAAAGAAGCTGGGATTGAAATTGTTGAATTTGATCCTATTTTTTCAGCTTGGTTACTTGAAACCGTCAATTATCGTAACCACCGTAAAATCGTCATTGTAGATGGAGAAATCGGTTTTACTGGAGGACTTAACGTCGGTGATGAATATCTTGGCCGTTCAAAAAAGTTTCCCGTTTGGCGTGATAGTCATTTAAAAATCGAAGGAAAAGCGTTATATAAATTACAAGCAATTTTTCTAGAGGACTGGCTCTATGCATCTAGTGGTTTGAAAACCTATTCTTGGGATCAATTTATGAATAGACAATACTTCCCAGGTAAAGAAATTTCAAGTGCAAAAGGTGCCGTGCAAATTGTAGCGAGCGGGCCAAGCTCAGATGATAAGAGCATTCGTAATACGTTATTAGCTATTATGGGTTCTGCAAAAAAATCTATTTGGATTGCTACACCATATTTTATTCCAGATCAAGAAACTTTAACATTATTACGTTTAAGTGCAATATCTGGCATAGATGTACGCATTTTATATCCTGGTAAAAGTGATAGTATTATTAGTGATCAAGCATCCCAGTCCTACTTCACTCCACTTTTAAAAGCTGGTGCCTCCATTTATAGTTATAAAGATGGCTTTATGCATGCAAAACTTGTACTTGTTGATGATAAAATTGCAACAATCGGAACAGCAAATATGGATGTACGAAGCTTTGAATTGAATTATGAAATTATTAGCGTACTGTATGAATCAGAAACTGTTCATGATATTAAACGTGATTTTGAAGAAGACTTTAAGCATTCCACTGAAATTAAATGGAACGCTTTCCAAAAAAGAAGTATCAAAAAACGAATATTAGAGTCTTTTATGAGGCTCATTTCTCCTTTACTATAAGCAATCAATGTACAATTGATTGCTTTTTCTTTTATATTTGTCCCCTCCCCTTTTCTTTGCATACCATATTAAAACAAGTTATCATAAGATGTATTACTTTATGAAAATAATGTTAGGTGGGACATACATGTTAGAACAATTTCATATACATGCTGATTTAAAACAACAGCTCTCTACAATTCACGAAAAGAATAAGCAAGAAGCTGGTGAAAATGCACATTTAATCGGTACAAAAATATATAAAGCATCTGATAATAGCATTATAGAAGATGCCATTACAGCACTTCTTCTTGGTAAAAACATTCTATTAAAAGGACCGACTGGTAGTGGTAAAACAGTACTAGCTGAAACGCTTTCTTCTTTATTCCAAAAACCAATGCATAGCATTAACTGTTCTGTCGACCTAGATGTAGAAGGTATTTTAGGATACAACACACTACAAACGAAAGATGGCGCATCTGAAGTTGCATTCGTTAACGGTCCTCTTATGAAAGCAATGAAGAACGGTCATTTCCTATATATTGATGAAATCAATATGGCAAAACCTGAAACGTTACCACTTCTTCACGGTGCATTAGATTACCGTAAAATGATTACAAACCCGTTTACACAAGAAGTTGTATACGGTGATGACGAATATCGCGTAATCGCTGCAATTAATGAAGGTTACGTTGGTACAAGTGAACTAAACGAAGCGTTAAAAAACCGTTTCGTTATTATTGAAGTTCCTTACATTCAAGGTGATACATTAAAAGAATTATTATTAGCAGAATCAAAATTAAAAGATGTTGCAACAATTGAAAAGTTTGTTGCATTTGCAAGCGATCTTATGCCTTTAGCTCGTGATGGCCGCGTAAGTGAAGAAGCAGCAAGTATTCGTGGCATTATCGATGCATGTGATTTAGGTGTATATATTCCCGTTATGCGTGCAATTGAACGTAGTATTATCGCAAAATTAAACGATGAAACAGAACAAATGACTGTCCGTGAATTAGCAGAAAGTTATTTCTTTGAGGGATAATTCATGAGACAAATTTTTAGTGACAAAAAAATTGATGCGTCGCTGTTTCTACAAATGGAAAACTTAATGTATGCCCTTCTCAAAGAAGATGATGCCTACCTTGAGTATGGCTATAAAGCATACTACGACGAAATTGAAAAAAAGGTTGTCATTAGTCACTTTTGGGATGATCGAAAAGAAGAGGATACAGTAATCGGATTAAAAAGCGAAGTGTTTTTAAAAGCACTTGGTAATAAACATTACTCGGACATGACTTTAATTCGTTCTTATGCAATTGAATTGCAAGAATCACCCTTAAAAAAGTTTTTAACACAATTATTTGTTCTATTAGAAGATTTACGTGTTGAGGAAATCGTAAAAAACTTACGCCCTGGCACAAAGCATGTTTTTAAAAGAAGAAAAGAAATGTATCGCAATTACTTTAGCTCACAAAATGAAATCAATCGCGTTCGTAACTATCACGGTGATCGTCTATTTTGTCTATGCTATCTTTCATTAACGAGCGATAAATATGAAATGTTTAATAATGAATATTTCGAGCAAATTGAAGCTATTTTGCATGAAACATTCCAAGCTCGTAATACGGAAGATATTATGTATATCGTTGAGAAAATTCGCTATCGCTTAGAGGAGCTTCTTGAAAGTGATATGCTGAACAACTATTTCGGGCATGCACCGCTTTATTTATCTGTCATTGCAGATGAAAAAAACTGTCGCGTCGAAGATTTAGCAAACGATGATACGCAGCTCATAGATGACGATGAAAATAAAAACAAAATGGATGAAAGCTTCTCAACATGGCACCGTGAAAATAAAAACAATGAAAACGAGAACTTTTTACGCTTTGAATTAGAAAGCGGAACAAAAACAAATATGATGGGTGACACTGCTCGCGAATCAGAAGATGGCGACCAAGCACTTGGCTCTGTACAAGGTACTTCTCAAAAAAGTACACAATCTAACTTTGATGGTGCTGACACAAAAGAAGCAAGAGCTTCTCACGCTTCTAGTCAAAATGATGGTGCATATGGTAAATATAACACTGGCGCTTCTCATACATTTAAAGAAGCACGTAAACCAAATCCTGATGAGAAAAAGGATTACCAAGCTATCAAATCAGTCGTTAATAAAGATGTAAAAGAATTAAAGAAAATTATCGAAAAAACGATTGAAAATAAAACGAATGCAAATAGTGATAAATATTACGGAAGACTTCGTAAGAAATTCCTTCGTATTTATACTGAAAAGCAGCCTCGCATGTTTTATAAAAAAGGGCAAGAATCGCAAGAGCTCGACGTTGCATTCCAACTATTAGTAGACTGCTCTGGTTCTATGTATAACAAAATGGAAGAAACGAAAAAGAGTGTGGTCCTATTCCATGAAGCGTTGAAATCTTTAAAAATCCCGCACGCTATTAGCGGATTTTGGGAAGATGCTTCTAGTGCTAAACCTGAAGATAAGCCGAACGTTATCCATGAAGTTGTAACGTATAAAAACTCAACGTTACCAAACGTTGGTCCAGAAATTATGCAGCTTCGCGAAGAAGAAGATAACCGCGACGGATATATTATTCGTATCGTTTCTGAAAAGCTTGCAAAAAGACCAGAAAAACATAAATTCTTACTTGTCTTCACAGACGGTGAACCTTCTGCGCTAGACTACCAACAAGACGGTATTTTAGATACGCATGAAGCTGTCAAACTTGCTCGTAAAAGTGGTATGGAAGTAATCGGAATTTTCATCGAAGAAGGCGAAGCGAAAGAAGCAACTTATCAATTAATGAAGAACATTTATAACCATCACTTCTTAGTTGCAAATCACGCTGAAGATTTACGTCTGAAGATTAAACCACTATTGAAAAAATTATTACTGAAGACGATTGAATAGAAAAACAGGAGCGTTGTCGCTCCTGTTTTTTTATTTCAATCACTTTGTTTCTGGCTGAAACTTGTATGGAATGGCTACTTCTAATAATGAATCGAATCCTCCATCGTAGAATGGGAATCGTTCATTTGCAATTGCTCTGTCCACCCACTCTATTGCGGAAATTTCTCCTTCATCTTCTGCAATAAGTTCACCTGCTACTACATTTGCTCGGAATGTAAAAAGTAGCGCATGATTTCCTGACTCTTCAAAGAATTTTTCATTGATCGCAACAAGTCCACTAAGCGCGGCAGTTAAACCTGTCTCTTCTTTTACTTCCCTTACTAGAGCTTCCCCTAACGTTTCACCCTTTTCAACAGCCCCACCTGGCAATGACCAAACGTTTTGTTCTACATTATGTACCATTAATACTTTATCTGTTTCTTCATCATGTATTAGTGCATATACGACGTCAACTCTTTGCATGTTGCTTTCCTCCTTCAATTAAAAGGGTCGATTCCTAAGAATCGACCCTTCCTATTAATTCATCACTAACTCAGCTGTGAGCTTTTTTTTTAACTTAGCCAACATGTCCGTTGTCATTTTGTCTAAATCATATTCTGCTTTAAAGCCCCACTCTTTCATTGCCGCTGTTGCATCAATAGAGTTTGGCCAGCTATCAGCAATTGTTTGACGAGCTGGATCTACAGCGTAATCCATTGTAAACGTCGGGATGTGTTTACGAATTGACGCTGCGATTTGCTCTGGCTCAAAGCTCATTGCTGTAATATTAAATGCATTTCTATGCACTAGCTTACTTGGATCAGCTTCCATTAATGAAATAATCGCTTGTAAAGCGTCTGGCATGTACATCATATCCATGTATGTTCCTTCTGCAATGTATGAGGTGTATGTGCCTTTTTTAATCGCCTCATAGTAAATTTCAACTGCATAGTCAGTTGTTCCGCCTCCTGGAGGAGCTACGTAAGAAATTAAACCTGGGAAACGTACACCGCGCGTATCAACGCCAAATTTTTGATGATAATAATCACATAGTAATTCCCCTGCTACTTTGTTTACCCCATACATCGTAGTAGGACGTTGAATTGTATCTTGTGGTGTATTATCTTTCGGTGTTGATGGACCGAATGCACCGATAGAACTTGGCGTGAAAAACTTACAGTTTAATTCACGAGCTGCTTCTAATGCATTTACAAGTCCGCCCATATTTAAATTCCATGCAAATAACGGATTTTTTTCTGCTGTTGCTGAAAGTAAAGCTGCTAAATGAATAATTGTATCTACTTCATTGCGCTTTGCGATATCATGTAGTTTTTGTCCATCTGTTACATCTAACGTTTCAAATGGACCAGACGTTACTACTTCACTATCTGTTTCACGAATATCTGTTGCAATAACATTTGATGCGCCGTATACATCACGAAGTTTCATTACTAGTTCAGAACCAATTTGCCCTAAAGAACCGGTTACTAGAATTTTTTTCATTTTCCCCACTCCTCATTTGCAAGCTATTCAAAAGATGTCGTTACTTAAATGATGCCCATTTCTTTCCCTACTTTTTCATACTTACGAATTGCTTCATCTAACATTTCTTTCGTATGAGCTGCTGTTGGCATATTACGAACACGTCCTGTTCCTTTAGCTACAGTTGGGAACACGATAGATTTTGCATATACGCCTTCTTCATTTAGACGTTTACTAAATTCTTGTGTTAATACTTCGTCACCAATAATACAAGGTGTAATTGGCGTTTCACTTTCTCCGATGTTAAAGCCAAGTTCTTTTAACCCTTGTTTTAAATAGCGACCATTTTCCCATAAACGATCGTGCAACTCTGTGCTTTCCATTAAAATTTCAATTGATCTCATGCAAGCTGCAGCATCAGCTGGTGTTAATGCTGTAGAGAATAAGAATGGACGTGAACGAACTTTTAACCAGTCAATTAAGTTTTGTTTCCCTGCTACATATCCACCAATTACCCCAATTGCTTTTGATAATGTACCAATTTGGAAATCAACTTTATCAGACAGACCGAAGTGCTTTACAGTTCCTGCCCCTTTACCAAGTACACCTGAACCGTGTGCATCGTCTACGTATGTCATTAAATCTAATTCTTCCGCAATCTCAACAATTTCTGGTAGTTTTGCAACATCTCCATCCATTGAAAAGACACCGTCTGTAATTACCATTAATTTATTGTAAAGTCCTGATTCTTTCGCTGCGATTGCTTTTTGGCGTAAATCTTCCATATCAGAATGTTTATAAACAATAATTTTTGCTTTTGATAGACGACTACCATCAATAATAGAAGCATGGTTTAACTCGTCTGAAAGAATCGCATCATTTTTATCCATAACAGCTGAAATCGCTGCCATATTACAATTAAATCCTGATTGATAAGCAATCGCTGCTTCTGTATGTTTAAACTTTGCAATTGTTTCTTCTAATTTAATATGCAAATCTAAAGTACCGTTAATTGTACGAACCGCTCCTGCTCCAACGCCGTACTTATGAATTGCACCAATTGCAGCTTCTTGCAAACGGCTATCTGTTGCTAATCCAAGATAGTTGTTTGAAGATAAGTTAATATATTCTTTTCCGCCAATTGTAATAATCGGTCCATTTGAACTTTCGAGCGGATCAATTACGTTATAAAGCCCCTTTGATTTTAAATCCTCTAAATTTTCTTCTAAAAATTTTGCAAGTGTTTTACTAGACATCGTGAAGCCTCCCATCATTCATGTAAGCGAATTATTGTCTTAATAGTTCTAATAATCCCTCTACTAGCTTAACACGTTTTCAGAATTTATTATAGAAAAATAGTTTAAAGTAACCGCTTACAATTCTAGATTATATATGATTCATTACAAGAAATCTATCATTTACTTTTCATATTTGGTAGAATAAAAAAAATATGTAAGGGGGCTTCAATCATGGCATTTACTGAATCTGATGTGTATAATAACGAAGCATTTTTTGAACAATATATGAAACGAAGATACCGAGAAAATAGCCCAAATGAATCACTTGAAAAGCCAGCCTTTTTTCAACTCATTGGTGATGTGAAAGGAAAGCGAATTCTCGATTTAGGCTGCGGTGACGCAAAATTTGGCAAGGAATTATTAGAAAAAGACTGCCACTCTTACACTGGTATTGAAGGCTCCGAACTTATGTATAAAAAAGCTAAAAAACAACTAGAAGATAAAAATGGGATCGTCCATTTTTTAAACCTCAAAGACTACACATACCCTCCTGCTACTTTTGATTTAGTAACATCTAGACTCGCCTTACATTATATTGAACATCTTCCTATCATTTTTCAAAATGTGTACGAAACTTTAAAAACAAATGGAACCTTTACTTTTAGCGTTCAACATCCTATTATTACCTCTTCATTTGAAAGCTTACAAACGAGCGAGAAAAGAACGAACTGGCTCGTCGATGATTATTTTAAACTGGGTAAACGCGTTGAACCTTGGATTAATCAAGAAGTTATTAAATATCATCGTACAATGGAAGAATATTTCTCATTATTACAACAAACTGGATTTACGATTACAAACATAAAAGAAGCTACACCAAACCAAACTTATTTTCAAAATACGGAAGAATATGAACGACGTTTACGTATTCCCCTCTTCCTCTTATTCTCTTGCCGAAAATAAAAAGACGATGAACCTCTCATCGTCTTTTTCATTATCTCATTGCATGAGCAACTTCTTTACGTACACGTCTTCCTTTTCCATGCGGGATACAAAGTGGCGTCCCAAATAACGGATCCGTACTAATTTGACATTCCATTCGGAATACATCACGTACTAGTTTCTCATCCACTACTTCTTCTGGCTTACCTTGTGCATATATTTGTTTATCTTGAATGGCTACAATATTATCTGCATAACGGCATGCTAAATTTAAATCGTGTAGTACCATAACAATTGTTCTTTGTTCTGTTTCATTTAATTCGAATAATAAATCTAGCACTTCAATTTGGTGAGTCATATCTAAATAGGTAGTAGGCTCATCCAGTAAAATAATATCTGTATCTTGTGCAAGCGTCATTGCAATCCAAGCACGTTGACGTTGTCCACCTGAAAGAGCATGCACATCACGCTCAGCAAATTCTGTCATACCTGTTGCAGCAAGTGCTTTTTGTACCATTTCCTCATCTTTTTCTGACCATTGTTTCAACCAAGTTTGATACGGATAACGTCCTTGCTTTACAAGTTGCAATACTGTAAGCCCTTCTGGCGCTTGCGGTCCTTGCGGTAAAATTGCCATTTGGCGAGCAATTTGCTTCGTTTGCATACTTTGAATGGCTTGATTATCTAACAAAATGTCACCAGTTGTTGGTTTTAATAATCTAGCTAGCGAACGTAATAAAGTTGATTTCCCGCAGCCGTTAGAACCGATAAAGATTGTAATTTCGCCTTTTGGAATTTCTAAATTCAACTCATCAATAATAATTGTTTCACCATAAGACAACGTCAAACGTTTCGTCTCCAATGCTTTTTGCATATTCATCTCCCTTTATGAATTCCGACTTTTATAAAGTAAATAAATAAAATAAGGTGCACCAATTGCTGATGTAAATACCCCTGCTGGAATTTCAAGTGGCGTGAAAACTGTACGCCCAATTAAATCTGCAGCAAGTACTAAAATTGCACCAACGATCGCCGCAACTGGGAGTAATGCACCGTATAAAGAACCAACTAGTCTTCGTGAAATATGAGGTGCCATTAAACCGACAAATCCAATTCCTCCGGCAAAGGCAACTGCTCCACCAATTAAAGCTGTACTAAGTAATAACATGAATACTCGTGATTTCGTTAAAGGAACACCAAGTCCTACCGCAATATCATCCCCTAGCTCTTGCGCATTTAAATGTCTAGCAACTATAAATGATATTACCGTTAAGATGAGAACCCACGGCGCAAGTACCATAACATTTTGCCATGAAGAACCGTACACAGTACCTGTAATCCATACATTCGCTTGACTCGCTTGATAAATTGGTGCTAACAACATAAACAAAGTCGTTGCTGCTTTCGTTAATGCCCAAAACCCAACACCAATTAAAACAAGGCTAATCGGTGATAACCCATCATTTCTCCATGCAAATAAATATACAAAAAGCGCTACAATCGTTGCCCCAGCAAAGGCTGCTAACGGCATATAATGAATGCTTACAGTTAGCGCGTTATTTTTATCGCTAAATAGAGCTAAAAATAATACAACTGCAACACTTGCACCACCTGTAATCCCGATGATATCAGGTGAAGCAAGTGGATTTCGAACGAGGCCTTGTAAAATACATCCTGCTACAGCAAGTGCGATTCCTACAAGGATAGCAATTAAAATACGAGGCATACGAAACTTATTTACAACCATATTGGACATCGCATCGCCATTTCCAGTAATCGCTTGCCATACATCATAAGGAGCAATTTTCATGTCTCCCATACCTGCACTCGCAAAAAACAATCCTATTAAAACAACTAGTAAACTGAATAAGACGAGACAAGCTCGTTTGTACATTAAAAACGAGAGCCCGCCTTTTCCTATACGAAACGGAATATACTTCTTCATTTGCTAAGCCCTCTCTTACGTGCAATATAAATAAAGAATGGGGCCCCAATAAATGCTGTCATAACCCCTACTGGTACTTCTTGTGGCATAATGACATATCTTGCTGCTATATCAGCTAAAATCAATAGTATTGCACCTAACAAACCACTATACGGTACTCTCCATCTGTGATCGACCCCAACAAGAAATCTGGCAAAATGCGGAGTAACAATACCAATAAACCCAATCGGACCAGCGACCGCAACTGAACCACCGGATAACAGGACAATAATAAGTAGTACGAATGATTTCATTAAAATCGTTCTTTGACCAAGTCCTTTTGCAACGTCTTCCCCCATCATCAATGTATTTACTTTCCCTGCCATCATAATAGATGCAATCCAGCCTATTAATAAATACGGGAATACTGATTGTAAAATTTCTAACTTTCTTCCTTGCACAGATCCGGCAAGCCAAAATAATACTTCTTCAAGCGCCTTTTCATTTAAAACAAGTAATCCTTGTGTTAATGATGAAAATAACGCACTAATTGCCACCCCTGCTAACGTTAATTTAAGAGGCGTTGTCCCCTCTTTTCCTAAAGAGCTAGAAGCAAATACAAGTACAGCTGCAATTGCTGCACCTAAGAAGGCAATCCACGTGAAAGCTGATAATGATGTCACGGAAAAAATAACAATTGCTACAACTATGAAGAAAGCAGCACCTGAATTTAATCCAATAAAATCTGGAGAAGCAAGTGGATTTTTCGTTAAAGTTTGCATAAGACAACCTGCAATGGCTAAACTAGCACCAACACTCGCTGCAATTAATGCCCTTGGTAGACGCACATTTTGAATAATAATATGTTCATTGGACCCATTAAAATGGAAAAAAGCATCTAACGCTAATTTCCAACTCGTATTTGTATATCCGAAAATAATACTTCCCCAAATACAAGTAATGACTGCAATGATCCCAACAAATAATCCAATCCATTTTGCTCGATTTGTTTTTAATAACATGCAGCGTTTCCCCTTCAATGTATAATGATACGTTGTAAGTGTATTTCAACTTAATTCGCATTGTCAACGGAAATGAGAATTATTTTCAACCATATGTATTGACAATCAGAAGATAAAGGCTTAATATCATGCTTGCTATTGAAAAAACTTCTCAATATGTAGGGGGTACATAATGAAATTCATGCGAAAGAAATCGTTTACAGTATTTGTATTTTTATTAGCATTTTCACTACTTTTAAGTGCTTGTGGAAAATCAAATACGAAAGAAGAAACAAAAGAAGATACGAAAAAAGAAATGATTCCTGTGGAACATGCAATGGGTAAAACAGAAGTTCCTGCTAATCCAAAACGTGTAGTCATTTTAACAAATGAAGGTACTGAAGCTTTACTTGAATTAGGTGTTAAACCAGTTGGGGCTGTAAAATCTTGGACTGGTGATCCGTGGTATCCACATATTAAAGATAAAATGAAAGATGTAAAAGTTGTTGGTGATGAAGGACAAGTGAACGTAGAAACTATCGCTTCTTTAAAACCAGACTTAATTATCGGTAACAAAATGCGTCACGAAAAAGTGTACGAGCAACTAAAAGCAATTGCACCTACTGTGTTTTCTGAAACATTACGCGGTGAATGGAAAGATAACTTCAAGTTTTATGCGAAAGCATTAAATAAAGAAAAAGAAGGCGAAAAGGTTTTAGCTAATTACGATAAACGTATGAAAGATTTAAAAGCCAAACTAGGTGATAAAGTAAATCAAGAAATCTCTATGGTTCGCTTCATGCCTGGTGATGTTCGTATTTATCATGGTGATACATTCTCTGGTGTTATTTTAAAAGAACTTGGATTTAAACGTCCTGGCGATCAAAATAAAGATGACTTCGCAGAGCGTAACGTATCTAAAGAACGTATTTCTGCAATGGATGGCGATGTATTGTTCTACTTCACATTCGATAAAGGAAACGAGAAAAAAGGCTCTGAATTAGAAAAAGAATATATCAATGATCCACTATTTAAAAACTTAAATGCAGTGAAAAATGGTAAAGCATACAAAGTTGATGATGTGATTTGGAATACAGCTGGTGGCGTAATGGCTGCTAACTTACTATTAGATGATATCGAAAAACGCTTTGTTAAATAGTATTTCCTTAACCAGCTCCCATTCTGTGGAGCTGGTTATTTTTCAATTCACTTAAATGTCACATTATTTCGTTTTGTATTTTTATTCCCAATATGTTATATTATAAAAGTAAATAGAATATATTTTCTCTATATCAGAATAAATATTTTAATCTAAATTTTCTGATTAATCACTATTTTATTTTCTTTTAGAATTCAATTATTACATTTGAAAACGCTTATCATCTTGTTTTCAGGGCAAAATACAGTAACGGCCGAAGTAAAATAGAACTTTTTTAGAAATTTTCTTTCTATTTCCATATAATTCTATTGACTTCTAAATATTTTGTAAATTAAAATGATTACATAAATATCCGTTATACAGGATTAGGGGGAAACAAAAATGGATGCAGCTTTAAAATTAGACAAAGCTGGAGAGCAACAATCACCAAAAAAACATCCACCAGGGTTATACTTGTTGTTCTTTACAGAAGCATGGGAAAGATTTAGTTATTACGGAATGCGTGGCTTATTAGTTCTTTATTTAACAACGAGCTTAGTAAGCGGCGGTTTAGGATTTGATAAAGCAGTTGCAGTTCAAATTTACGGTATTTTCACAATGTTAGTATACTTCACACCGATTATCGGTGGTTGGTTAACTGACCATTTCATTACGAAGCGCCATGCCATTACTATTGGTGGTATTATCATGGCAATTGGTAACTTTGTACTATTCTCAATGAACACAAAAACTGGACTATTTTTAGGATTAGGATTATTAGTTATTGGTAACGGATTCTTCAAACCAAATATTTCGACTTTATTAGGTCAATTATATAGCGAAAACGATTCTCGTCGTGATAGTGCCTTCACTATCTTCTACATGGGAATTAACTTAGGTGCTCTTATCGCTCCTTTCATTTGCGGTTACTTCGCAGATTATAGATACGGTTTCTTAACAGCTTGTATCGGTATGATTATTGGACAACTTGCCTTTAATTTCTTAGCACCTCGTTACTTAGGTTCTATCGGAACAACTGTTGTAGGGAAAAAATCTAAAGAAAAAAACGCAAAAGCAATCGAGAAAAAACCTTTAACAACACAAGAGAAAAAACGTACTGCTGCAATTTTAATTTTAACTTGTTTCGTAGTATTCTTCTGGGCAGGATTTGAGCAAGCAGGTAGTTCTTTAACACTTTACACAGATAAATTTGTGGATCGTACAATTGGTGGATTTACAATTCCAACACCTTGGTTCCAATCTGTAAACCCACTATTCATTATCTTACTAGCATTACCTGTTTCTGCATTATGGATTAAACTTTCGAAAACAAAAAATGGTGATTTAAAAATCCCAACAAAAATGGCATTTGGTATGATTTTACTAGGGATTGGATATTTAGTTCTAACTTTAGCTGTATTAAAAACTGGTAGCGACGAAGGTAACATTACAATGAAAGCAAACTTACTATTCATTGTATTCACTTACATGTTCCATACAATTGGTGAATTATTCTTATCACCAATCGGATTATCTATGGTAAGTGCAATCGCTCCTGTTAAATTAGCATCATTATTAATGGGTGTATGGTTAGCTGGTACTGGCTTTGCAAACTTACTAGCAGGACAATTAGCTGCTTTCACTCAATCTTTAGGATATTTAGAAGTATTCGCAAGTATCGGTATTATCGTAATCGTACTCGGATTAGTACTTCTTATGTTCTCTAAGAAAATTGCACATATGATGGAATAAGAAATAAAAAGACGCTTCTAAACATTTAGAAGCGTCTTTTCTATTACTTCTCCTCTAAAGCCGTCACGTTCACGTGGACGCTTTCTCCAGGATTAGATACATCATACACTTGAGCAACTCCACTCTGCTCGTCACAGCTCTCAATCCATACTGGTACGCCCTCATATGTAACGTCAATTCTACTTGAAGAAGATAAAATTTGTTTCACACGTTTTACATCCATACTACCATTCCTCCTTTTACTTGCTACACTCCTTTCTATCTTTTCTTTTCCCTTTAGAATATATTCCATATAGCCAGCATGTTAATTAATAGTCTTTTCTTCCTTACATTCCAACATTTTCCCTCATGTTACCTTTCTGACAAATAAAAAAAGACGCATGTTCCATACGTCTTTTTCCATAATATTCAAATTTTAAGAAAATAATGTTTTTACTACTTCACTTACTTTATCATTATGAATTTGATAATACACTTCTAGTCCTCGTCGTTCAAAGCGTACTACTTTATTTTGTTTTAATTTCGTTAAATGTTGCGAAACTGTTGATTGCGGAATTTCTAACACTTCCTGTAATTGTGTTACATTACATGTTCCACGTTGCATTAGTTCCATTACTAGGCGTAGACGCAACGGATGCGCTAACGCTCTTAACATTTGTACATCTTCTTCTGAAATACGACATTCGAATTGATTTTGGCTCATAAAGTTCCCCTCATTTTCGTTTTATTTTCTTTTTATTTATTTATATATCTGTTCTTATATTTCCTGTTACGACATAACTTTATCAACCTATAAAGCTGAAAATTTTTTCCACCTTAACCAGCAAAGGACTCAGGAAAAATTCCTTGCTGATTTTGAATATTATACTATACGATATAACGAAAAAGCAAAACAACGGGCTGCAAATACTTTGCTTGCAAACGTTGTTTTATCAGGCTTTTTGTTATATTTTTACCTCATTGCAATGTGCAGTAATGATATTGTAAAATACCGTCTATAATTGATAACCTATCGTAACGTATTTGGGTTATATTTAACCTCTTTGTTACGCTAAAAGGAATTTTCAGTAAAAAAAGCTGCCGTAACATTAAATATTAACTTATTACTTTTTAATTCATATTCACTAGCTTGAACTATGATGGAATACTTCCTATTAAATACATTTCCTGTCCCACTCCTAATTTGATCAAATAGGGCAAGCGCTACATTCTGCAACTCTATATTTAAAACAAAGACGGTCTCTATTATAGAGCTGTAAGATCAATAATGTATAAACAACTCTAAGAAAAGAATATGCAAATCATTTATCTCACCCACTCAAATAGATTTGAGTGGGCTTTTTGTCTACTTTATGAACAAAGCATTTCTTTTAACACTATTATGGAATAATTATACTTTTTTACGTTGACAATAGTGTTGAAGGAGAATATACTAAGCATGTAAGTTGATTGTGAATAGTTTCACAAATAATGTGAATTTCTTCACATAAAATAGATAGGAGTTGTCATTATTATGAGTACTTGGACACAAATTTATGACCCATTAAACAATATTTGGTTATCTGCTCTAATCGCAGCACTTCCAATTTTTTGCTTCATCATTTGTTTAATGGGACTGAAAATGAAAAGTTATATCGCTGGGCTTTACAGTGTGATTGTCGCTATTATTCTTGCTATATTCGTTTATAAAATGCCAGCAACAGTAGCTGTAGCATCTGCCGGATTCGGTATTTTATCCGGATTTTACCCAATTTGTACTATCGTTATCGCAGCAATTTTCCTTTACAAATTAACTGTTAAAACAGAGCAATTCAACATCATTCGTGATAGTATTTCAAGTATTACAAATGATCAACGTTTACAAGTATTATTAATCGCTTATTCTTTCGGTGCTTTCTTAGAAGGCGCAGCTGGTCTAGGTGTTCCAGTTGCTATTACAGCTGCACTACTTGTAGGTATGGGCTTTAACCCATTAAAAGCAGCAGGTATTTGTTTAGTAGCAAACATCGCTGGTGGTGCTATGGGTGCTATGGGTATCCCAGTTACAGTACCAGCACAATTAACTGAATTAGATGCATTAACTATCGGTCGTCAAACTGTTCTTATTCTACCATTCATTAGTATTGTATTACCTTTCTTACTTGTTTCAATGGTCGATGGAATTAAAGGTATTAAAGAAACTTGGCAAGGTATTCTTGTAAGTGGTATTTCTTTCGCAATTACTCAGTTCGTTGTAACTTACTTCTTAGGTGCAGAACTTACTAATATTTTCGCAGCCGTTGTAAGTATGATCTCTCTTGCATTATTCTTACGTGTTTGGCAGCCAAAATCTTCTGCTAAAGAAGAAAAACAAGAAGAAAAAGTATCACATACATTCAATCAAATTTTATATGCTTGGTCTCCATTCGTATTCTTAACTGCATTCGTAACAATCTTTAATTTAAAACCAATTAAAGCGTTATTTGCTCCGGATGGCGCACTAGCAAACTTAGTATTTAACATTCAATTCCCTGGTCTTCATAACGCTGTTATGAAAACTACACCAATTACAAAAGCTGACACACCTTTCGCAGCTGTTTTCAAATTTGATGTATTCTCATCTACAACTACTGCAATCGTATTAGCGATTATCGTTTCACTTATCGTGTACCGCGTAAAAGGTAAAATGGTTAAAGAATTAATGGTTGAAACAATAAAAGAACTAAAAGCTCCAGTGTATACAATCTGTAGTGTTATCGCTTTAGCTTACGTGGAAAACTACTCTGGTATGTCATCTACACTTGGACTTGCATTCTCTTCTACTGGTAATGCATTCCCAGTTCTTTCTCCAATCTTAGGATGGATTGGCGTATTCATTACAGGTTCAGTAGTATCAAGTGGTTCATTATTCGCACCGCTTCAAGCAGTAACTGCAGATCAATTAAACATCGTTCCTTCTACTCTTGTTGCATTAAACGTAGTAGGTGGTACAATGGCAAAAATGGTTTCACCACAATCTGTAGCAGTTGCTTGTGCAGCAGTTGGACTAGTTGGTAAAGAATCTGCCCTATTTAAAACAGCAATGAAATACAGTCTAATCTTCTTAGCTATCATTAGCTTACTTCAATTAAACGCTGTATTTAATATCTTTTAAAAAAAAACCGATCCAAATGGATCGGTTTTTTTTTACATTACATCTTCTTATTCTTTAGTAAAGAAGCTCCAGCAATTTCAGGATGCGTCATTTCGAATGGATCTAAAATAATATCCAATTCTTCTTCTGTTAGCACACCATGTTCTAAACATAACTCCCTAACAGATTTTCCTGTTTCAATTGCTTCACGTGCAATGCGAGATGCTGCTTCATAACCAATATGAGGGTTAACTGCCGTAATAATTCCAACACTTTTCTCAACATATTGCTTCAGCAATTCTTCATTTGCTGTAATTCCTTTAATACAATATTCACGGAATACACGGAATCCGTTATTCATAATGCTAATAGATTGAATTAAATTAAATACGAGCACCGGTTCCATTACGTTGAGCTCCAGTTGTCCTGCTTCTGACGCTAAGCAAATTGTATGATCATTACCAATTACTTGGAAAGCGACTTGATTAATTACTTCTGCCATAACAGGATTTACTTTACCCGGCATAATAGATGAACCTGGTTGACGAGCTGGTAATTGAATTTCCGCCAATCCAACACGTGGACCAGATGCCATAATACGAAGGTCGTTCGCAATTTTAGACATATTCATCATACATACTTTTAACGCTGCAGATACTTCTGTGTATGCATCTGTATTTTGCGTTGCATCAACTAAATGCTCTGCACCAACAAGTGGGAATCCGCTAAATGTTCGTAAGTGTTTAACTACTTGTTCAATGTAGGTAGGGTTTGCATTTAATCCCGTACCAACAGCTGTCGCCCCCATATTCACTTCATATAAATGTTGGCGAGATTGTTTAATTCTTTTTATATCACGCGCAAGCACTCTGCTATACGCTTCAAATTCTTGTCCAAGACGAATCGGAACAGCATCTTGTAAATGCGTACGTCCCATTTTAATGACATGATCGAACTCGTTTGCTTTTGCACGGAAAGCAGCATGAAGTTCTTCCATTGTAATAAGAAGTTCTTCTAACATCATAAGAGTTGCAATATGAATTCCCGTTGGGAACGCATCATTCGTTGACTGAGCCATGTTTACATGCGTATTTGGGCTAATTTTTGCATACTCGCCTTTTTCATATCCCATACGTTCTAACGCTCGATTAGCAATTACTTCATTCGTATTCATATTAATAGAAGTTCCAGCACCGCCCTGAATTGGATCTACGATAAATTGATCATGAAATTTCCCATCAACAATTTCTTGCGCTGCCTCTGCAATTTCGTGCCCAATGTCTTTCGCTAAGTAACCAGTATCGATATTTGCAAGTGCCGCCGCTTTTTTCACAATTGCCATTGCCGTAATGAGTGACGGATGGATGCGATATCCTGTAATCGGGAAGTTTTCTACCGCACGTAATGTTTGTACACCATAATAAGCTCTACTTGGTACTTCCTTTTCACCTAAAAAATCTTTTTCTATACGTATATCCTTCGTTGCTATCATTTTCATCACCTATACTTTTCATTCTAAATCCCTATTTAAAAAATTCGCCCTCTAAAAATACGAGTATCATTCAGAAGAATTTTTCAGTGTCCACCTTCACTATATAGTACCTTTTTTGAAAGCGCAAACATTTAATTTTCTATATATACCTTTTATAGAAAATCATTCTTCTCCCTTCTTTATTTCCACTCGTTTAATTTGATGCATATCTTTTTCCAGAACTTTAAAAGAAAAGCCGTGTTTTTCAATAATATCTCCTTCAGCAACGATTTGCTTTTGTACCATAATCCACCCACCAATTGTATCTACATCATCAGCGATTAAGTGTATGCCAAATAAATCATTTACTTCACTAATAAGCACTTTCCCCTCTACGATTTTACACCCTTCACTTATATGCTCTATAGGCGGGTGTTCATCTTCATCGTATTCATCTCGAATTTCCCCAACAATTTCTTCTAAAATATCTTCTAATGTAACAATCCCAGCTGTACCACCATATTCATCATACAACACAGCTAATGGAATGTGTTTTCTTTGCATTTGTAATAGTAAATCATGAATTGGAATATTTTCTAGCACTTCAATGACCGGCCTTGTATATGGCATAATTGAGCACTCCTCGTCCCGATTACCATCCATATAACGAATAAATAAATCCTTTACATTAACCATTCCAATGATTTCATCTTTATCTTCACCAAATACAGGATACCTCGTATATTTTTCTTGTGCGATTATTTTAATATGTGTTTCAAATGGTTCGTCCTCATATAAACCTACAACTTCCGTACGAGGCACCATAATTTCCTTTGCCACTCTATTATCAAATTCAAAAATATTATTTACATATTTAAATTCCCTTTGATTAATCTCTCCGCTCTCATAACTCTCAGATAAGATTAATCGTAATTCTTCTTCCGAATGAGCAACTTCATGTTCAGAAGCCGGATGTAATCCGAATAACCCTGTTACAAGCCTTGCTGAACCATTTAAAGCCCAAATAAACGGATACATTACTCGGTAAAAATAAATAAGTGGTTTCGATAATAATAAGCTAACTTGCTCTGCTCTTTGTATGGCGAACGTCTTAGGAGCAAGTTCACCAATAACAACATGTAAAAACGTAATAACTGCAAAAGCAATAATAAATGAAACGGTACTTGCAATTGCAGAAGATAGGTGTAGTTTTAAAAACAACGGCTCTAGTAAATGTTTTATAGTCGGCTCGCCTAACCACCCAAGCCCTAAAGCGGTAATGGTAATACCTAACTGACATGCTGATAAATATTCATCTAAATTTGAAGTTACTTTTTTTGCTGCCAATGCTCCTCGTCGTTTCTCACTAACGAGTTGGTCAATACGACTGCTACGCACCTTAATAATTGCAAACTCAACAGCTACAAAAAAACCTGTTAATGCAATAAGAATGACTACCATCAGTAATTTTAAAATATCCACATATATCCTTTAGCTTTCTTAGCTAAAGTGACACCTCCTTTAAAAAAGAAGTTTCACTTTAGTTTCTTCATTTACTCAAAAGCAACCCTATATAAAATTCACCAATTTCAAACCTCATACAATTCTAAAGGTAAACCATCCGGATCTTGGAAAAAAACAAATTTTTTTCCGGTTATTTCATCAATACGTATCGACTCAGTTTCAACACCACATTCGTTTAAATGTTTTACAGCCTCTTCTATATTTGTAACAGCAAATGCTAAATGTCTAAGTCCAGACGCTTCTGGAAAACTCGGGCGCTCAGGCGGACTTGGGAATGAAAATAATTCAATTTGATACTCTCCCCCTACACATAAATCTAACTTATAAGAATCTCGTTCCTTTCTATATACCTCATTTACCTCTTCAAAACCTAATATCCTAGTATAAAAATCTTTTGACACATCATAATTTGAACAAATAATTGCAACGTGGTGTACTCTACATATATTCATACTCTCTCTATTCCTTTCTTTACCAAAGATGCATATTCTCCCTTGAAATGAAAAACATATATAGCAGAATATCTCTATTAGGGGGCTTACTATGAAATTTATTACTTTTTTCGTAGGACTTATCGTTGTTTTCTTCCTTGCTTATATTGCTAGTAACAATAAAAAACATATTAAATTGAAACCTATTTTCATCATGCTTATTATACAGTTAATTTTAACCTATTTATTATTAAATACAGAATTTGGCCTCATACTTATTCGGGTCATTTCTAGTCTGTTTACAGAGCTACTCGAGTATGCTGCTGATGGTATAAACTTCGTATTTGGCGGCCTTGCCAATAAAGGTGAAATGCCATTTTTCCTTACTGTCTTATTACCAATTGTCTTCATTTCCGTCTTAATTGGTATATTGCAACATTTCAAAATACTACCATTTCTCATTCGTTGGATTGGTTACTTCCTTAGCAAAATAAATGGTCTTGGGAAATTAGAGTCTTACAATGCTATCGCATCTGCCATTGTCGGCCAATCAGAAGTTTTTATTACGGTCAAAAAACAATTAGCTCAAATTCCAAAACACCGTCTTTATACACTTTGTGCATCTGCCATGTCAACTGTATCTATGTCTATCGTAGGTGCCTATATGACAATGATCGAACCTAAATATGTAGTAACCGCACTCGTTCTCAATTTATTTAGCGGCTTTATTATCGTACTTATCATTAACCCTTACGACGTGAGGGATGACGAAGATATTTTAGAAATAAAAGGCGAAAAGCAAAGCTTTTTTGAAATGCTTGGAGAGTACATTCTAGATGGCTTTCGAGTAGCTATCGTTGTCGGTGCTATGCTTATCGGATTCGTCGCATTAATGAGCTGCATTAATGATCTATTCCTCATTATATTCGGCATTACTTTCCAGCAATTAATCGGCTACGTCTTTGCACCAATTGCGTTTCTTATCGGTGTACCAAGTTCTGAAATTGTCACAGCTGGTAGCATTATGGCAACGAAGCTTGTAACGAATGAATTTGTAGCCATGATGGATCTTAGTAAAATTTCTAATAGCCTTTCTCCTCGTACAGTTGGTATTATTTCTGTCTTCCTCGTCTCTTTTGCCAACTTTTCTTCTATCGGCATTATTTCAGGTGCGGTAAAAGGATTAAACGAAGAACAAGGAAACGTCGTTGCCAGATTTGGCCTTAAATTACTATACGGAGCAACTCTCGTTAGCATTTTATCTGCAATTATCGTAAGCATTATGTTGTAATTAGGTAAAATTTTATCATTTTCTTCTCCCTATCTTTTGTATACAATAACGAATAGATGTCTTTATAAATAATCAAGACATCTATTTTTTATACATGTACAATCGCTTTTATTTAGCGTACAATATTTTTTATGTGTTTAAATGCGCTTCTAGATGTATATACTTTGATAGTTTTAAAGGAGAAAAAATGATGAAATCCGATATGAATAAAGATACTCGAGCCAAAAAAGGACGCTCAAAGAAAAAACGCCTACTTTGGTTCCTGCTTATTCCATTACTGGTTGTAGCACTTGGAGCCGGAGGCTATTCCTTCCATATATACAGTAAAGCAAAGTCTGTGTTAAGTAATGCCTATTCTGAACTGGGCCGTGGGGATAAATCCAGCAAACGTGAAAAAGCCGTTAAACCTATGACTGATAACATTTCTGTACTCATTATGGGAGTTGATGAAAGTGAAATCAGGGACAAAAATTACGGAAAAGCAACTCGTACAGATGCACTATTACTTGCCACAATTAATAAAAACGATAAATCTGTTAAGCTTGTCAGTATTCCACGTGATTCACGTGTATACATTAAATCACGTGATAAATACGATAAAATTACACATGCGCACGTATTCGGTGGTGTAGATAGCACGATTGATACGGTAGAGAACTTTTTAGATGTTCCAGTTGACTACTATGTAAAATTCAACTTTAAATCCTTTATCAAAATTGTCGATTCCCTTGGTGGAATTACTGTAGATGTTCCAGTGGAGTTCACAGAACAAAATAGTAAAGATGAAGCAGATGCTGTTCACCTTAAAAAGGGACGTCAACATTTAAATGGAGAGGAAGCACTGGCACTAGCAAGAACTCGTCATATCGATAGTGATTATATGCGCGGTCAACGACAACAACTTGTTTTAGAAGCTATCGCTCAAAAAGCACTATCACTTAATTCCATTAATAAGATCGGTGGTCTATTAGACGCTGTCGATAAAGACTTAAAAACAAATTTAACTTTTGATGATATGATGACAATTGCAAAAAATTCAATGGGTTCAAACTTAAAAATGGACAAATTGCAAGTAGAAGGTACTGATAAATATATAGGTGGTATTTATTATTACGTTCCAAATGAAAAAAGCGTCAATAATATATCGACAACACTACAAGAACATCTCGGTGTTACGAATAAAAATGAACATAAAAAATTATAATAAAAAGGCTGCTAGAATTTTCTAGACAGCCTTTTTATTATAATTTTCAACATATTTTTCATGCATATTGTGACAAAAAGAGACAATTATTACAACAGTGTAACATTTTTTATAAAAACATTACACACATAGTGAAAATAATAGTATACTAGTACGTACATAATGTTATTTTCATCATTTTTATACAAAAAATGTAATACATATATTTATACAAAAATTTCTGGGGGGAAATAAATGAAGCTAAGTAAAATACTGATCGGTTCTGCAATTGCTGGAGGCATATTACTTTGTGTAGGCGGTGTTAGTGGATATCAATATGTATCCAAACTAAATAATCAATTAGATACTACTGCATTACCAAATACTACATTTGAAGGTATTTCTCTCGACGGAAAAAATAAAAAAGATATTCAAGCCATTATTAATCAAAAAATAACTGAACTAGATCAAAAATCACTTACGTACATATTCCAAAATGATAAACAAACTTACACATGGAAAGATTTAGGGATAAATTATAAAGAAAAAGATATTATCGACAAAATCTTTAAAGAACAAGAAGGCAACGCAATAAATCGTTACAAAATGCGGAAGCAGGCTGAAAACGGTGAATTAAAACGTAACTATAAATTAACACCTCAATTAAATACAACTGCTTATGAAAGCTTTATGAAGGATAAATATAATGAAACATTAAAAAATCCTGTTAATGCAGAATTAAGTATTGAAGGCACTACAGTAAATATTAGCCAAAGTCAAAATGGAGAAAAAATCGATAAAGGAAAGCTAACTGATTTAACGAAACAGGCCATTACTTCTGGCACACCTGACATTACGTTACCAGTTACACTATTAAAACCTGAACGCTCTACAGAAGATATACAGAAAATGGGGATTAAAGAAGTAATCGCTGAATATTCGACTCCAATGGCTGGTCGTAACGGGAATCAATCCTTTAACGTAAATAAGTCAGCTAATACTTTAAGTGGCGTTATTGTCGCACCTGATGAAACGTTTAGTTTTAATGGCCGCGTTGGCGTAACGGATGCTGCACATGGTTATAAATCCGCAGCCGTATATTCACAAGGTAAGGTTATACAAAGTGCAGGCGGAGGCGTTTGCCAAGTTAGTAGTACTTTATATAGCGCAGCTTTAAGAGCAGATTTAGGAATTGTTTCTCGAAGCAATCATTCTATGCCCGTAAATTATTTACCACTTGGGCAAGATGCAGCAGTGGCAGATTATGGTCCGGATTTAAAATTTAAAAACAATACAGGCAATCATATTTATATTCAAGCATTTTCAAATGGAGGTAGTATTACTACACGTATTTTTGGTACAAATACTGGTAAAAATGTTGAAGTTTCTTCTCAAGTAATTAGTAGAACTAATGATAAAATAACAGCAGTTACGTATAAAAAAGTAACACAAAACGGTGAAGTAATATCTAATGGCCAAATTTCAAGAAGCGTATATAAAAGTGCTCCAAAACAATAAGACCCCATTAAAAGAACACATTTCAAAAACAAAAAAGGCGTGAGTAAATCACGCCTTTTTCTTTTGCAATAATACTAAAAAGGTTGTAAGATGATCTTTCGTTTCTTCTAAAGACCACATACGATTTCCTTGCTTCGCAGCTAATACGCACGCCTCTTCCCAAGCATCCTTTTTCTTCATATATAATAATTCATCACGTAATTTCAAAACAATTTCTTCGTCTTCTTGCTCTATAAACTCTTCCATCACGCCTACTATTTCATCTTCATGGATACTTAACGTACAATACGATTTGAAAAAATATTGTAATGTCGTATACATATTTACTCCCCCTTCTTATTTATCAGATGGATAAGAAGTAATGATCTTATATCCTAAATCTCCTGACTTATCTCTCGCTAAAACAGTAACGGTTTTTACTAACTTGTCTTTTACATTCATATTTTTCTTTATTACCGTTTTTCCAACCGGGAATGAATGTGTTGTATTTAATACGAGACGAGCCTCTTTAGAATTTTTTAACCAATCTTGAATTTCCTTATTATGCTGCTTCAAACTATCTTTTACAGCTTTCGTCGCTGTTTCCTTGTCATAGTATGTACTTGCTGCTGATACTTTATCTGTCTTCAAGCGATTCTTCAAATCCTCTTCTGATTTACCGACATGTCTTTCAATCGTGTGACCATTTTTAGGTGGCCCTTCCATTTCGTCTAAAATATTATCACTAATTTTTTCTACTGATGTCGATTGATTCCCTGTTTGTTTCTCTGTTTTTTGTTCTTTTCCTGCACATCCACTTAAGATCAGTATTAATGCCAATAAACTACTCAAGAAAAGACTACTTATTCGTTTCATCATATCACCTCTTTCATGATTATTATCGTAACTTCACTAAAAGTCAATTTCACACCGAAAAAACATATGCATTTTTCAAATTCCTCATCTACTTTTCATAAAACCGCTATTTTTGACCTTTTATAAATATACCCCTATATTTTCATAATTATTTCCCGAGTTTAAACACCTATAAAAACACCAAATAAATCCTTTAAATAAAGGGTTTATTTGGTGTTTTTTAAGTCACTGAAATATACCCCTTATCACATATACCCAATACCTATATAAGGTATATTAATGGTGTTTTATCAACGTTTTCTACATTATGTAAATTTGCACTTGCCTATACAATGGAAATATGGTGTAATGCAAAAAAAGATAAAGGATTTTAAACAATGGCTGAAACAATTCAAAACTTCTTAACAGACTATTATTCAATCGCAATTCCACTTAGTATCTTAATCAACATAGTCATTAGCCTTTTAGGTGTTATCCCTAGTATTTTTTTGACCGCTATTAACATACAGCTCTTTGGTGTAACAAATGGAACCCTTATTTCGATCGCAGGTGAGGCATTAGGGGCTATTATCTCGTTTTATATTTATCGTATAGGCCTTCAGAAATTCACTCACAGCAAAGTAAATAAGTACCCAAAGGTAGAACGCCTACTTTATGTAGAAGGTAGAGAGGCCTTTCTACTCGTTCTATCGTTTCGATTCATACCTTTCATCCCATCAAGTATCGTGACTTTATTTGCCGCTCTAGGCAAAATGTCATTACTATCCTTCAGTATTGCCAGTACGATAGGGAAAATACCGGCTTTGTTAATCGAAGTATATTCGGCCTATCGTGTTATGAACGGAACAAATGAAGCGAAGTGGATTGTGACAATCGCAGGTTGTATCGGATTATATTATTTGTGGAAAAAATGGAGAAAAAAATAAAGAAGGAGCATAGGCTCCTTCTTTATTTTTGAGGTATTTTCTTAATAGCTACCCTTTAAATCCTTAGTTAATACCAACTGCACTAAATGATTGCTTAACCGCATTTACTTCAGCAGAATTCGCACCATATAAATCAGCTGCAGCTTGTACTGCGCCAGCACGCGCTTGACTAAATGTAGTAGATTGCGTGAAATATTGTGTGTTTGCACGGTAATAGATTGCACCTAGCTTATCTTTACCAATACCAGTTACAGTTACACCGTAATGCGTACCGCCATTTGCTAATAAATAAGCTTGTTTGTTAATGATACCACTGTTTGTATGAACCCCACCGTTATCACTAGTACCAGTGTAACGCTTAGAATAATGATCTGGATCACCATATTTCGTTGGATCACTCATAGAGCGAAGTGCATCTCCTGCTTTACCAGGCGTATAAATATCTTCACCAATTTCCCAATCTGGGTTACGGTTATCATAGAATTCTACTAAAGTACCAAAAACATCTGAAATAGCTTCATTTAATGCTCCTGATTCATTTTGATAAATTAAATCTGAGCTATACTCTGTAACAGCATGCGTTAATTCATGTCCGATTACATCAATTCCACCAGACAATGAAGTGAATGTTACACCATCACCATCTCCGTATACCATTTGTGATCCGTTCCAGAATGCATTGTTATACTTACTTCCGTAATGAACTGTTGATTTTAATGGTGCTCCTGCATCATTAATAGAATTTCTATTAAAAGTAGCTTTATAGTAATCATATGTTTTACCTGCATAGTAATGAGCATCTACCGCTGCTGCATCATACGCTGCATTGAAAACATTATCTGCATCTACCCATAAAGTTCCTGGCAATGTAGTACGATTTTTCGCATCATATGTGAAAATCGTTGCTCCGCGCGTATTATCTTGTAAGTAGTAAGATGAGCTAGATAACGTTGTATTAAGCGACTTCGTATCTCCTAATACACCTTTACCAGTACCCACTGCATTTGTTCCTGTTACAGGCTTTACAGCTGGTTTCGCTTCCTGTTTAGGTGCCTCTTGCTTAACTGGTGACTTATCTTCATTTGCTACATGATCAAGTTTATTATATTTATTTAACACTTTACCGCTGTCTGCTTCAATGAAATAGTAGTAGTTTCCTGGACTTGGGTCTAAGAAGTTTAAATTTACAACGTATGCATATGTTGTTTCCTCACCGTTTTGATATACATATAAGTCCGCTTTTGGTTCTACCTCATATTTAGGTGTAATCCCTAAATCTTTTTGCGCAATTTCAATTGCTTTTGCGCCTTCGATCTTATTTTTATTTTTCAATTTTTCTTTTTTGTCTAAATCAGGCGCAACTGTTCCAGACAATACTTTTAAAGAACCATCTTTACTTACATGAGCTACTTGCGTAGACCCCCATACAGGTACTCCTTCGTATACTTGTTGCAAACGTAATACTGTTGAATCAGTTACAGCATCTTTCTTCGCTTGTTTCACCTTGAAAGAATCTTGCGCACTCTTTTCCCCTAACTTATAATCACCTTTTGCTGCATTTAAGTAATCAAACACAACAGATTCTGCTTTCTTACCAGTTGCTTCAGTTAAATCCCCAGAAACAAACTCAGGTGACTGTACTGTCTCATTGTACTTCTTCGTAGAGAGCACATTTTTAGAATCCGCAAATGCAGAGCCTGTCCCTCCAAATGTTGTAACTGCCATTCCTGTCGCTAACACTAACGCTAAACTTTTCTTTTTCATGAACCTTCCCCCTAATAAAATTTTTTTGAAAAAGAGTAGTTTCATATTAGCATTATGTTTTCACTATTAATATACTAAAAATTCAATTAATTTATTTCTCAAGTTTTGTAGAATTTTGGGGAACAAATATTGAAAAACCCCTTTCCGGTTGGAAAGGGGTTCTTATTAAGAATTTATTACTTCTATTACTTGTTTAGCTTGACCATACATATCTCCAGTCCAAGCATATTGAGGTTCTAACACTACTAATATAGCCACCAATGCTAATGCACCAAAAATCATTTTTTTCATATTCATCTTCCTCCCTTTTCTTCTAATAAATTAATAGTTAGTCTATAATATCGATTACTTTCTTGGAATTCTAATACTTCCTCATGATATTTTGCTAATTCTAAATATACCTTTTTTAAATCTTTTTTATTTTCCTCTTGCTTAAAAAATGTTAAAGCTTCTGTTTCTAAAAACTTTTTATACACCTCCTTCTCTTCAAAATATTTATATTGAAGTATTAAAAGTGTATATAACATACTTTTATACTTCTCATCTCTTTTCGCAACTTCTATCCCTTTATTAATCCACTCTTTTACTTCCTCAAATTGCTTCAATTCAATACATTGCAATGCAATCTCATATACAGCATCAATGTAATCTAAATCTTCTTCCTTCTTGTATTGTAAACATTGTAAATAATACTCTTTCGCTTTTGCATAATCCTTTAAATGGTAATGTAAATATCCCATGTTATTTAGAGCAATCGCTGTTATGTTATCTTTATCCGCAAAAGAATTAGCTTCTCTTAAAATATTTCTATAAATTCCTAAAGCTTCGTTATATTGTTTTTTCTGTATATAACTTAACCCTATCAATAACTGGCAATTAATCACATGACGAAATTTATATTCATTCTTAAAGCCTTCCATAGCTAAATGAGCAAAATGTAAAGCCATATGTTCTATTTCTAATTCATTATAAACGAGAGCTAAATTATAATAGATCCCAGTTTCATAATAGCCTTGTTCTTTCGCCATCACTTCAGTTTGAACTAAATAATCTAGGGCCGTTTTATATTTATGCTGTAAAAAATAATATAGACCTTTACTATACGTATATAATAATTTCTGGAATGGCGAATACTTTTTGTACATCTTTTTTAAGCTCTCTAATTCTTCTTCAACAGCAGGAAAATCTCGTTTCATAATTAAATAACGCGTATAAAGCAGTTTATAATAATTTATAATTTCAAAATCCAAAACATGCTTCATTTCACCTTGTAATTCTTCATATATGCGCTCTACTTGTGGCTTGTCCAAATGAACTAATGCGTTTAACCATTCATCCAGCTTCCCCTTCACATCTTCTTCTACATCCCTCAAATCCGTCACGGCAATTTCTAATCTTGCGCAGAGCAATTGTAGAATCTCTTCTGATGCTTCGATCTTTCCATTTTCGATTTTACTTAAGTATGAGACAGAACAAATGCCCTGACATAATTCTTCTTGTGTCATTTTTTGCTGTAGCCGTTTGTAAAAGACTTGTTTGCCTATTTTTTCTAATGTTTGTTGCATTGTCCTCCTCCATTCTCATTTACCCCCATTACTTTAATAATACATAAAATCTTGAGAAATATAAATTGATAAATGTTAATTTTCTAAAAAATATGCAATATTTCATTTTTTTCCCTCTTGACTCTTCTTTCATATCCATTCTTTGCTACGAGCGGTGAAAAATTGGTATACTATAACCAAATTATGGAGGTGTTTTCGCGATGACTTATTATAAAGACGATAGCTATGCCTTACATACAGATTTATATCAAATTAATATGGCTTATACATATTGGAAAGATGGTATTCACAATCGCCGCTCGGTGTTTGATTTATACTTTCGAAAGCTTCCATTCGAGAACGGTTATGCTGTTTTTGCTGGCCTTGAAAAAATTGTAGAGTACATAGAAAACTTCAGCTTTACCGAAAGTGATATCGCTTATTTAGCAGAATTACAATTTGAAGAAGAATTCCTTCAGTATTTAAAAAATATGAAATTCACTGGGACAGTTCGAAGTATGCAAGAAGGTGAAGTTGTATTTAATAACGAGCCTTTATTACGTGTTGATGCACCACTCGGCGAAGCACAAATTATTGAAACTGCCCTGTTAAACATTGTGAATTACCAAACATTAATTGCAACGAAAGCAGCTCGTATGAAGCACGCTGCAAATAACGATGAACTTTTAGAGTTCGGCACAAGACGTGCCCACGAGTTCGATGCAGCCCTTTGGGGTACACGTGCTGCCTTTATCGGTGGTTTCTCATCTACGAGTAACGTACGGGCCGGGAAGCGCTTCGGAATACCCGTAGCCGGCACACACGCTCACTCTTTCGTTCAAGCATATCGCGATGAATATGTCGCATTTAAAAAGTACGCTGAAACTCATAAAAAATGCGTCTTTCTCGTTGATACATACGACACTTTAAAATCAGGTGTTCCAAATGCAATTCGCGTCGCGAAAGAGTTTGGAGATCGTATCGATTTTTATGGCATTCGCCTTGATAGTGGTGATATGGCTTATTTATCAAAAAAAGCAAGAAAGCTATTAGATGAAGCTGGGTTTACAAATACAAAAATTATTGCTTCTAGCGATTTAGATGAATACACCATTATGCATTTGAAATCTCAAGGAGCAAAAATTGATGTATGGGGCGTTGGAACAAAATTGATTACCTCCTTTGAGCAACCAGCTTTAGGAGCTGTTTATAAACTCGTTGCGATTGAAGATACTGATGGAAAATTAAATGATACAATTAAAATTTCATCTAATCCGGAAAAAATTACGACTCCAGGACTGAAACGAATTTATCGCATTATCAATCGAGTTAATGATCATGCAGAAGGCGATTATATTGCATTAGATTATGAAGAACCAGGAAAAGAAGAACGCTTAAAAATGTTTCACCCTGTTCACACTTATATAAGTAAATTTGTAACAAACTTTGAAGCGCGTGAACTGCATAAAGACATTTTCGTTAACGGTGAAAGAACATATGAACTACCAGGCATATTAGATATTCAAAAATATAATGAACAAAGTCTCGCACTATTTTGGGAAGAATATATGCGAACTTTAAATCCTGAAGAATACCCTGTCGATTTAAGTCAAGAATGCTGGGATCATAAAATGAATTACATTCAAACTGTTCGAGAACAAGTTGAAAAAAATATACAAAAATAAAGTGAAACTTTAATCAGTGGGGGTTTTCTTCATCCCCACACTGATTATTAGTTGAACCAATCGGACTTTTATGGGCAGTTGATCCCCTACCTAAATTCTTTGCTTTCGCTAAATTTTGAGGTGGGGGTCTTACTGCCCAATAAAGCGGGATAAAACAGAGAAGCTGCCCTTCTCTGTTTTTTTCAATGCTATATATCTTTGTAAAAAATATATTAAAATAACAAGACAAATATTTTTCATTTGTAAATTTTAATATTACGTTATTTATTTTCAAAATAATATTTGTTATTATTTTATTGAGTCAATTTCAACAGAATAACCTAAAAAAGAGGACGCAGGTTGCGTCCTCTTTTTTATAAATCTTTCACTCTTAGTACACGCATTGCATTTAACACTGCCAGTAGTGTTACACCAACATCTGAGAAAACAGCTTCCCACATTGTTGCAATACCGAAAGCACCGAGTAGTAAAACTAATCCTTTTACCCCTAATGCAAAGATAATATTTTGCCACACAATGCGTCGTGTACGTTTTGCAATGTTTACAGCTGTTGCAATTTTTGATGGCTCATCAGTCATAATAACGATATCTGCCGCTTCAATTGCTGCATCTGATCCTAAACCACCCATCGCAATACCAACATCGGCTCTCGCTAATACCGGTGTATCATTAATACCATCACCAACGAAAGCAACTTTTTCTTTTCCATGCTTCGCTGCATCAATTTTTTCAATCTCTTCTACTTTTTGTTGCGGTAATAGTTCTGCGTGAACTTCATCTAAACCTAATTCTTTACCAACAGCTTCACCAACTGGTTTTGCATCACCAGTTAACATGACTGTCTTCTTAATACCTAGTTCTTTTAACTTTTGAATTGCTTGTTTTGAATCTTCTTTTACCTCATCAGAGATAACAATATAACCTGCATATTTTCCATCTACAGCAACGTGAACTAATGTACCTACTGTTTCTGGTTGCTTAAATGTAATGTTCTCTTTTCTCATTAATTTAGCATTACCTGCAAAAATTTCTTTTCCTTGTACTTTTACGACTGTACCGTGACCAGAAATTTCGTTATAATCATCGATCATTTTTTCATCAACTGATTTTCCATATGCATTTCGAATCGATTGTGCAATTGGATGGTTAGAATACACTTCAGCAAATGCTGCATACTCTAATAATTCTTCATTTGTAATACCTTCGCTCGGTTCCATTTTTGTAACTTTGAAGACACCTTTTGTTAATGTACCTGTTTTATCAAAAACAATATATTTCACATCATTTAAAGCTTCTAAATAGTTACTCCCTTTTACTAACACACCACTTTTAGATGCACCACCGATACCTCCAAAGAATCCAAGAGGAATAGATACAACTAACGCACACGGACAAGAAATTACTAAGAACACTAAAGCTCTATAAATCCAATCCGAGAATGTAGCTCCTTCTAAAATAAGTGGTGGAATAAACGCCATGATCGCTGCTGTAATTACTACAACTGGAGTGTAGTAACGCGCGAACTTCGTAATAAAGTTTTCTGTTGGCGCTTTTTTACTGCTTGCATTTTGAACTAAATCTAAAATTTTTGATACAGTTGATTCACCAAATTCTTTTGTAACTTCAATTGTTAATACACCATTTTGGTTCACAAAACCACTTAATACATCATTTCCAATTTCAACTTCACGTGGTACAGATTCACCAGTCAATGCTGAAGTATCTACCATTGATGTTCCTTCAACTACTTTTCCGTCTAACGGTACTTTCTCACCAGGTTTCACGATAATATAATCGCCGATTTGTACATCTTCTGGTGATACTTGTTTCGTTTCATTTCCAATCTTTACATTTGCGTAATCAGGACGAATATCCATTAATGAAGTAATTGATTTTCGAGAACGGTTTACGGCAATACTTTGGAATAGTTCTCCTACTTGATAGAATAACATTACTGCAACCGCTTCTGGGTATTGTTGAATTGCGAAAGCTCCTAGTGTTGCAATTGCCATTAAGAAGTTCTCATCAAACACTTGGCCACGAGTTATGTTTCTTACTGCTCTCCAAACGATATCTCCACCAATTAATACATACGCAAGGACGAATAACGGAATTGTGATCATTTGTGGTAAGCCAGCTAATGCAGCAATTGCTGTCAAAATTCCGCCAACCACTAATCGTCCTACCATCTTTTTCACATTTGCTTCTCCATGATCGTGACTATGTCCATGGTCATGACCACCCTTTTCTTCACGAACAACTTTCACATCTGGTTCTAACTTTTGAACGACATTTGTTATATTGGCTACAGTCGTTTCTAATTCTCTTTTATTCGCTACTTCAACTCGTAATTTCTTTGATACAAAATCAACAGTTGCTGCTGAAACCGTCGGCATTTCCTTAACTTTATTTTCAATCTTCATCGCACAATTTGCGCAATCTAAACCTTCTAATATAAACACTTCTTTTGCCATTTTTGTGTTTTTTTCTTCTTGTACTTTAATGTGCGGTTCTAATTTTGTAACAAGTTGTTTTGCTTCTGTAACAACTTCGCTTTCTTTATTTTGCGCTGTTTCTAAAACCATTGTTTTTGTCGCGAAATTTACAGAGCAAGAATTTACTCCTTCTATATTCCCAACGCCTTTTTCAATTTTCATTGCACAGTTTGCACAATCTAAACCTTCTAACATCAGTTTCTTTTTCACTAATGCTTCAGCCATCGTTCTCCCTCCTTGCGTTCTATTTATTCTTCCTCGTTTACGTGTTCAAACGCTTGCTCGAAGATATGAATTACGTGTTGGTCAGCTAACGAATAATAAACGACCTTTCCTTCTTTACGATTCTTTACAAGTTTCGCTTGCTTTAACACACGAAGCTGATGTGAAATAGATGATTGTGTCATTCCTAATAAATACGCTAAATCACAAACACACATTTCAGCTTCAAATAACGCATGTAATATTCTTGTACGTGTACGATCGCCTAATACTTTAAATAATTCTGCTACTTTACTTAAACTTTCATCCGTTGGAATTGTTTGTTTTACTTGATCAACAACTTCTTCATGAATTATCGTTTGAGAACATGTCTCTTGTGGTGTTTCTACTTTATTTCCAGCCATTATAGCTCACCTCTTTATTTGAACATATGAACAATCATTCATATATCTTATACCTTTATTATATGAGCGCCCATTCATATGTGTCAATGAAATCTCATACATTTTTTTGAACATTTCGTTCACATTTTAAAAAGATCTACACATATTTTCCGCATCCATTACATTCTCATACAAAAAAGAATATACACTTTACACAAAAGAAAAAGCCTTGCGCGTTCCCTAGACGCACAAGGCTTACTATACTTATATCCCTTTTAACTAAGCTTTTAATTAGCTTGTTCTAAATTATCCTGCGAACTTCCATCGTCTTTTAAATGACTATGTTTTTTCGAATAAACAAAGTATACAACTACTCCAATTGCTAACCAAATACCGAAGTAGATCCATGTTGTTAATGGTAGGTTAAACATTAAGAATAGACAACATGCGATTGAAATAAGCGGTAGCGTTGGTACAAGTGGTACCATAAAGCCACGTTTTAAGTTCGGATGTGTTTTACGAAGAATAATAACTGACACACCTACCATCGCAAATGTTAACAATGCTCCAATATTCGCTAAATTCGACAATTCTTTTAAATCGATAAATCCAGCAATTAAAGCACTGCCAATACCTGTTAACCAAGTTGAGAATACTGGTGCTTCTGTCTTTTTATTAATTTTCGCAAATGATTTTGGTAATAAACCATCACGGCTCATCGCGAAGAATACACGTGTCGTTGCATAAATGTAAGCAAAGATTACAGCCATAATACCAATTACAGCTCCAACTGCGATTACACCCGCTACTTTATCTTGTCCTACAACTTCTAACACATATGCCATAGCTTCTGGTACATCTAATTCTTTATAAGAAACCATACCTGTCATAACGAGACATACTACAACATAAATAATTGTACAAATAACTAACGAAGCAATAATACCAATCGGTAAATCACGTTGTGGATTTTTTACTTCTTCAGCAGAAGTTGCTAATGCATCAAATCCTAAGAAAGCAAAGAATACTGCTGCTCCGCCGGCAAAGATTCCGCTAATACCGTATGGTGCAAATGGTGTCCAGTTTTCTGGTTGTACGTAGAACGCACCAACTGCAATGAATAAAATAACAATACCAATTTTAATTAATACCATTATGTTATTCACACGCTTACTTTCTTTCGTACCTCTTGATAGTAACCAAGTTAAAACTAATGTAATGACTACTGCTGGTAAATTCACGATCCCACCTTGTGATGGAATCTTTAACAACTCTGTTGGAATTTCTAATCCGAATCCACTCACTAAGTTATTAAAATAACCTGTCCATCCACCTGCTACTGCGGCAGTTGTTACGACATATACAGATAGTAATGTCCATCCCATTAGATGGGCAATAAACTCACCAATCGTCGCATATGAATATGTGTACACACTACCTGAAACCGGAAGTGTAGATGCAACTTCTGCATAACACAACGCTGCAAATCCACAAACAATCGCTGCAATCATGAATGAAAAGATAACTGCTGGACCAGCATCTCTTGCTGCTACTAATCCTGTTAATACTAGTACTCCTGTACCAATTATCGCACCAATCCCTAGCATTGTTAGGTCAAATGCCCCTAGCGTTTTCGTTAAAGTTTTACTTTTACTTTCCCCTAACAATTGCGTAACGGATTTCTTTTTAAATAGGTTGGCCACGATGTATGCCCCCTTTTGCCAAGAAGAGCTAAGAGATATTCACTCTTAGCTCTTATCATGTTGGTTTATATATTGTTCGATTTTGTTTTGTATAATGCTTGTATTAGCAAGATACTGTTTCTGCTTCTAATAATTCTTTAGCACCTTTGTACTCTACACCGTGAGCTTCTGCAACTGCTTCGAATGTTACATAGCCATCTAATGTGTTAATACCTTTTAGTAATGCAGAGTTGCCTAAGCAAGCTTCTTTGTAGCCTTTGTTAGCAATTTGTACTGCGTATGGTACTGTTACGTTTGTTAATGCAAGAGTTGATGTACGTGGAACCGCACCTGGCATGTTTGCAACTGCATAATGAACAACGCCGTGTTTTTCGTAAGTTGGGTTATCATGAGTTGTAATACGGTCAGTTGTTTCGAAAATACCACCTTGGTCAATCGCGATATCTACAACAACAGAACCTGGTTCCATTGATTTAATCATTTCTTCTGTTACAAGTTTTGGCGCTTTTGCACCTGGGATTAATACTGCACCGATTACAAGATCAGACTCTTTTACAGCTTCTGCAATATTGTACGGATTAGACATTAAAGTTTTTACTTGGTTTCCGAAAATGTCATCTAATTGACGAAGACGTTCTGCACTTAAGTCGATGATTGTTACATCCGCACCTAGTCCAACTGCAATTTTAGCAGCATTTGTACCAGCTTGTCCACCACCGATGATTGTTACTTTACCACGTTTAACCCCTGGAACACCTGCAAGTAAAATTCCTTTACCGCCTTTGTTCTTCTCAAGGAATTGTGCACCAATTTGTGCAGCCATACGACCAGCTACTTCACTCATAGGTGCAAGTAATGGTAGAGAACGGTTTTCTAATTGTACTGTTTCATATGCAATAGAAACAACTTTCTTTTCGATTAATGCTTTTGTTAATTCTGGTTCTGGAGCTAAGTGTAAGTATGTGAATAAAATTAAACCTTCGCTGAAGTGTTTGTATTCGCTTTCAATTGGTTCCTTAACTTTCATAACCATTTCCATGTTCCAAGCTTCTTCAGCTGTATCAACAATTTTCGCTCCTGCTTCAACATACTGAGCATCTGTGAAACCAGATCCTAAACCTGCACCCTTTTGAATGAATACTTCGTGATTGTTACGAATTAAATGTACAACACCTGCTGGTGTCATTGCCACACGGTTTTCGTTGTTTTTAATTTCTGCTGGTACCCCAATACGCATAATGAAATGCCCCCTTATAATTAACAGAAAAAAGAAAGTCTTTTTTCTTTTTGTAATAATTAATAACTTATGTCCTTATTCTAGCATAACTTAAAAGTTATGAAAACGCTAACATACTACATTTTTAAAGTTTATATATTTAGAATAGTGTAAATATATAAAACATTGATTCTATTAGCCTCTTTGTTCCATCTCATTATCTATCACTCTATTTTTATTATACTCCTTTAAAATAAGCAGCAATCATTTATTATTCGACAATAATGTAACAATGTAAGAAATACCAATGATGCCGTATACATATACAGTTATTAATTTACACAATACTTTAGAGATATATTCTTTTTGTAAAAAAACAGCTGCAGGCATTTAGCCAGCAGCTGGGTAACTTATAAATAACTTGGAAAATAAATCATCTGTTGTTTCCGTAATTTTATCAAACAGATCACTTTCTTCCTCTTCTTGCTCTTTTAACATCTTAATTGTTTCACGTGCCGATTCAGGGTAATCGGTAATGATACCATCTACGTTTAACTTATAATATCCCTTTAAACTTTCCATATCATTTACTGTCCATACGTAAATTGGCTTGTTTAACTTCCTTGCTTCTCTTACTAACTTCTTATTTAACATATATTCTTCCGCTACATAAAAATCAGCTTTCACATTCTTTAAGTTAGCTCTACTTGCATATAGTATATATCCGACTTTTATATCTGAATTTGCACGCTTAAACTCTTTAATAAGCGGGTAATGTAACGTTTGAATAACACATTGCTTCTCAAATTCATTATCTTTAATCGTTTTTAATACTTTGTTTACAAAGTCTTTTTCGCCCCCATGAAGCTTCACTTCAATATTGAGTTTGATTTTTCCCTTTGCCAACTTAATGATTTCATCCAGCGTACTGATTTGTCCTGAAAAACCATCTTGACTAAGGGTAAGCTGCCTTAACTCTTCCATCGTTAAATCCGAAACATGAACATTAGCATTGGCAAGACGTTTCAACTTCAAATCATGTATAACTGCTAGTTCACCGTCTTTCGTTTGTAGTACATCAATTTCAGCGTAGTCTGCTTTCGCATCAATAGCTCCCTGCACAGCTTCTTTCGTATTTTCTACACCTTTTGAAATATAACCGCGATGAGCCATAATAATCGGTTCTTTATATGTGTTTGTAATAAAGGTCACAATGAAAGCAACAACCATTCCAGCCGTAATAATTCCTACAATATATACACCAATAAATTTCCAACGATGTTTTTGGAAGAAACATTTATCTGCCTTCGTCTTTGAATAATCTAATCCTTCTTCTAATAAAACATCTTCGACTGGAACCTTTTGTAAATACAATCTTGTTAACGCCATAATATAGAACGGCGTCATAATAAAGCTAAATAGATACAATGTACTTGTTAGGAAAACTGAAATAGTTGACTCTGCTAGTAGTGCAAATGTCCCTTCTGGGTTTGTAAATTCATATACTCCCCACAGACAAAGTAAATAAACTCCTACACATAAAAGAAAAACAATTCCTACAGATATGAAAAAACCTACTAAAAAGAACAAAACTTTAAAGAAGCTTTCTTTTACTAAGTTTGCGCTTTTGCTTGCTGCCGTACGGAACGGCTTCTCCTCTAAAACAATAATAGGTAAAACAAAAATCCAACGAAGGTTCAAATAGGCAACTACAGCAAAGAAAGTATAATATCCAACTTGCCCCATTGTTGTCTTAAATAGTTCACCTGTAATAAAATTAGGAATTTGAATTTCAGGAATCAATGCAGATTTATATCCCATACTTAATAGTGGTAATAGTACAACTGCATACAAAACAAAGCCAGGTAAGCAATATGTAAACAGAGAAGGTAAATACGTTACTGTTTTATATAAAATTGGACGTAATCTCACCTTTTGCCTTTTATGAGCGAAGTACGAAATGATAATAAGTACTGCAAACTCTGTAAAAATCAGGAACAATGCCAATATAGATAAAATTACAATCGCCAAAATTCCGTATGGTGTTTTCAAAAATGCTAATAACTCGTCATTTGTTGCGTTTGCATACCCACCAAAGTACAACAACTTATTGAAAATAATACCAAAGAGCGGGATAAACACAATCGCTGCTAACAATTTATAAGCAAGTTGGAATGTTAACACATTCCAAAAGGCAAATCTAACAGTTTGAAAGGAATGTCTCATTACTCCTGGTATAGATAGTTTTTTACGGTGTTGCATATATTCCTCCACATTCTAAAACGATATTTGAGATGGATTCCACATTTCCAGTTCTAATCCATCCCTTTAATAATAATATATTCCGCTTAACATGAACACTCTTATACATATAATGAAAAAAGTGATGGCTATTTCCCATCACTTTTTCACTTACTCTATTTTTTCTCTAACCCTTGTCCAAATGCTTTCAAAAAGCTAAAACCGAATGTAATGGCTCTATTGATATCTGGATCTTTTAACACTTTAAAGAAATCCATCACTTTTGTTTTTTTACCACTCTTTAATTCATCTGTTGCAAATTGCAATCCAGTGACTAAACTCGATGTGATTTGCTTTGTTACTTCTGGGTCAACTGAGGACAGTGCTTCCCCCGCCCCCATCATGTTGTTAAGTGCATTTTTAACTGGTTCACGATTTAATTGCTCCACAGCGATTTTTGAAACATCTTCCTTCGCAGCAAGTAAACTAATCGCCGCATCTAATATTCCAGCCTTCTGTAACTGCGCTAACAGCTGCATCGTTTCTTCTACTGCTTCACGATTATTAGATAGCTCATTTAGAAGTTCATCTGCTACTTGCTGTTTCTGTTCTTCCTCTGTTACAACTTTCTTTTTAATTAAAGTAATTTCTTTCGCCACTATCTCCGCCCCCTAGTCCACGAGTGATACGTATTGTTTTCTTTGCCATTTTTGCTCGATTTCAACACCATTTTGCGGATTACGCTTTTTATCTCGCGGGTTTGAAGATGGTAACGGACGATTTCCTTTTTCACGTAATACACGCATTTTCACCATCGTTTGTTTGTACGCCGGTGTACACGTATAAAGGTCTGTTGCCGTCCCAGTTAAAATATTGATCGCTTCTTCATTTATCGTTGCATGCATCGGTAAGTATAGCTCTTTCCCCGTTACACGCTCAGTAATAAGCGCTTGTACTTTAATTTTGCCAAATGGTGATGCTAATTCTACAAGACCACCATCTTTCACATTGCGCTCTATAGCAAGTTCAGGTGAAATTTCAACGAACACTTCAGATACTTTAGATAAAATACCAGCCGACTTATTCGTCATATTCCCTTCATGGAAATGTTCTAGCATACGTCCATTATTTAAAAGTAAATCATACTCATCTGGCGCTACAACTGGTGGTACCCATTCATCTAGTGATAAACGAGCTAGTTTATCTGGGAAGTTAAATCCGTCTACATATAATAGCGGTGTATCACTACCATCATGACTACCCCAACATAAACTATTCCATCCTTCTAGACGATCGTACGTTGCTTGAGAGTATAACGGTGCAAGCGATGCGATTTCGTCCATAATTTCACTTGGACTTTCGTAATTCCAATCCCCGCCGAGTGCACGAGCAACTTTTTGTAAAATCCACCAATCTGGTTTTGAATCACCTAGTGGTTTTAATACTTCATATAATCTTTGAATACGTCGCTCTGTATTCGTAAACGTTCCTTCTTTTTCTAAGCTTGGTGCCGCTGGTAAAATAACATCAGCAAAACGAGCTGTTTTTGATAAGAACATATCTTGAACAACTAGGAAGTCTAAATTCGCTAAAATATGTTGCACATGGTTCGCATTGGAATCGACTAAAGCCATTTCTTCCCCCATGACATACATACCACGTAGTTTTCCTTCTTCTGCCGCAAGTAACATTGCGATATTATTTAATCCTGGTTCTTTCGGAATCGTTGTGCCGTATGCTTTTTCAAACTTAGCACGAAGCGTATCATCCGATACTGCTTGATAACCTGGAAGCCAGTTTGGTAATGTCGCCATATCACAAGCACCTTGTACGTTATTATGACCTCGTAATGGATATGCGCCTGCACCAGGACGACGATAGTTCCCCGTAACAAGCAGTAAATTGGAAATGGCAGCAGATGTTGTACTTCCCCCTGTATTTTGCGTTACACCCATTCCCCAAAGTATACAAGTTCCATCTGCTTCATATACCATACGAGCCATTTCTTTCAGGTTTTCTTTCGAAATTCCCGTAATTTCTTCTGTATAATCAAGCGTATACTTTTCTAACATTGTGCTATATTCATCAAAGTTCTTCACATTTTCAGCTATGAACTTTTTATCATGCCAATCTTGATCAATAATATATTTCGTAATACCAGCAAGCCATACGTAATCTGTACCTTGGCGCGGATGAATAAATAAATCCGCACGCTCTGCCATTTCATGTTTACGAAGATCTGCTACAATCAGTTTTTGCTCGTGTAATTTATGAGCACGTTTTACACGCGTCGCGAGTACAGGATGTCCTTCTGTTGGATTCGCACCAACGATAATGACAAGGCCTGCTTCAGCTATATCTTTCACTGTTCCAGCATCGCCGCCCATACCGACAGTTTTAAATAAACCATCAGTCGCTGGAGATTGGCAATAACGGGAGCAGTTATCTACATTATTTGTTCCATATATTTGACGAGCTAGTTTTTGCATAAGATAATTTTCTTCATTCGTTACTTTCGAAGAAGAAATAAATCCAAATGCATCGCTGCCGTATTCTGATTTAATATGTTGCATGTTAGAAGCCACAACTTCAAGAGCTTCTTCCCATGAAGCTTCAACAAACATATCTCCTTGGCGAATTAATGGCTTCGTAATTCGATCTTCACTATTTACAAAGTCCCATCCAAATTTACCTTTTACACATGTGGAAATGCCATTAACCGGTGCATCAGAAACAGGTTGCACTTTTAATATATGGCGATCTTTCGTCCATACTTCGAATGAACAACCGACACCACAAAATGTACAAACAGTTTTTGTTTTATTCACTTTCGTCTTACGCATCGCAGCCTCTACTTCTGAAACTGCTAAAATACTACTATATCCAGGCTCTACATCCTTTACAAAATCAATCATCGGATCTAACACATCTGATTTTAATCCTGTCATGAATCCAGCTTCACCTAACATTGATTTTTCCATTAACGCATTACATGGACATACTGTTACACACTGCCCACAACTTACACAAGATGAGTCATTTATACTTACACCATGATCCCATATAACACGCGGACGATCTAAGCTCCAGTCTATCGATATCGTTTCATTAACCTGTAGGTTTTGACATACTTCTACACACTGTCCACAAGCAATACATTGATTTGGATCATACCGATAAAACGGATGTGACATATCCACTTCACAAGCACTTACTTTCGGCTCATACGGATATTTCTGTTCTTCAATTCCCATCATGTGTACTGTATTATGAACCTTACAATTACCGTTATTGTTATCACATACGGTACAATACAATAAATGATTCTCTAATATTCGATCCATCGCCTCAGTCTGCGCCTCTTTCGCACGCTGTGACTGTCTTTCAATATGCATACCGTTCTCTAATTTCGTTGAACAAGCACGCATTAACTTCCCATCTACTTCTACAATACACGTATCACAAGTTTGAATTGGATCTACTTCTGGTACATGACAAATTTGAGGATGTTCCAAATTACTCTCGTTAAATAATTGTAGTATCGTCTTTTCACCTGATGCTGAAAATTCTTTACCATCTACGGTTACACGGACTGTCTGTTCTGCCATAGTTTCCCCTCTCCTTACAACCAACTGTACAACACATTTGTGAATCCGTTTTCATAAATGAATTACTGTACATATTTTTGAAACGCCCTGCCCAAATACTTTTCTTTTGAAGTCGATTCTAGATGTTTATAAGGCATCACTACGAAAGCTTGAAAATTTCACTATTCTACATTTCTATTATATCGTATATATACAATAATAACCAAAATAATCTGATACCTTCCTTCTAACAGCTGTTTTTATTTTTTCAATGTTTTATGATGAATGTGGGAGAAAATACATATAAAAGGGGAATTTCATATGGGGCCTACGCAAGAGAGTTATACAATTGTACGCTATTACTCTGGTACATTTTCAAAACAAACTGATGAGATTGTTACAGAATCTCCTATTACAATTAAATTGAATGGTGAAGAATATGTAACAGTCGTATGTACACCAAATTATATTGAAGATATGGTCATTGGTTTTTTAATTTCTGAGGGGATTATTTCTTCTTATAAAGATGTTGAAGAACTATGGGTGCAAAAAGATAACGGAATTGTCCATGTAACATCATCAAAAATAAATCCGCTCTATCAAAATTTATATAATAAACGATACATCACTTCCTGCTGCGGAAAAGGTAGACAAGGTTTTATTTTCGTTAACGATGCAGCAAAAGCAAAAGATTTACATGATATACATGTAAAAATTACTCCTGAAGAATGCTTTTACTTAATGAATACTTTACAACAATCTTCCACTACCTTTCGCCAAACTGGCGGTGTTCACAATACCGCGCTATGTGATCGAAACAATATCCTCCTATCAAGAATGGATATTGGAAGACATAATGCATTAGATAAAATATATGGACATTGTTTGCGTAACGATATATCTGTCAAAGGAAAAATCATTGCATTTAGCGGGCGTATTTCATCCGAAATTTTACTCAAAGTTTCAAAAATCGGATGTGAAATTGTTCTATCTAAGTCCGCTCCAACAAAACTAGCATTGCAACTCGCCCATGATTTAGGCATTACAGTCGTAGGATTTATTAGAAATGAATCCTGCAATATTTACACACATCCACATCGAATTGATGGTTATCGATCGAATAACTAAAATAACTCCTCAATCGAGGAGTTATTTTAGTTATGAAAATGTAATATATTAAACACTTGAATAGTTAATAAAGTTAATATATAATTTCATTACATAATTAAAAACAAAATATTGTAGCATATATCTTTTCATTCTTTTACACATTAAAAGAGACTGCTAACAAAACGCATACACATTCTTATATATGTAATGGATTTATTTGATTTAAAATCGACCAAGGAGGTTACAACGATGGAAATTCGCTTATTAACGACAGAGGACGCAGAAATATATTTAAAAGTTTGTATGGAAGGTTTAACGAAGAACCCGGAAGCTTTTAGCTCTTCTTATGAAGATGTTCTTAAACATGAAAATCCTGTGGCTGCTATGGCTAAACGATTAAGCAATCCGGATAAGTATACTCTAGGTGTCTTCAAAGATAACGATTTAATCGGCATTGCTACTTTAGAAACAAAGCCTTTCATTAAACAAGAACATAAAGCAAAAATCGGTTCCGTTTTTGTTTCCCCTAAAGCACGTGGCCTTGGAGCAGGACGAGCTCTTATTAAAGCAATTATTGAAAATGCCGATAAATTACATGTAGAACAACTTATGCTCGATGTTGTAGTTGGTAACGATGCAGCAAAAAAATTATATGAGTCATTAGGTTTCCAAACTTACGGCGTACAAGAGCGTTCATTAAAACATAACGGTCAATACTGGGACGAAGAACATATGGTTCTATTCTTAAATGATTAATACTTCAATCTAGTTTTCCAAAAGCATCTTTTTATTAAGAAAGATGCTTTTTTCATTACAACAATGTAATCTTCATGTCACCTTTATCGATCGTACCAAACCTTTCCATTCATTATACTAAAAATATAAAGTGAAACTTTACTCAGTGGGGAACTACATCCCACGCTGATCGCATGTACTTGATATGTAGAGGAGAATGTGACATGAAACAAAACAAACGAGCTATGCTTTTAATATTTACTACAGCAATTGTAACTTCTGGATTAGCAATTTTACCTTGGTTTATTATATAAAAATACTCCCCCTAACAACGAAAAAAGCTTATTGCTTCTTAAGAAGCAATAAGCTTTTTTTATATTATAAAATCCCCAAAATTTTATTTACACAACTTATAATAATAACCATAGATACGGCAACGCACATGACAACCGTATTACGATCTTGCTTTTCTTTTTTTGAAATTTCTTCTTTTGGATTCATGTGTATGATCTCCTTTTAAAAAAAGTGTGAGATAGGAAATTTTTCTTATCCGATGCGAGGTGAATACGAAAACCCTCTCTATCTCACATACACAATAGAATGGAATTGTCATTTTATAAATAAAATGACATGACGTTATGTCGCAACATAGGGTATTTTGTGTCGCTACGTTTTCTATTATAAAAAATAGTTGTGCAAAACTAGTGCATTTTTTATGTCAATTACTCTGAGCGAGAAATCACTCTTCCACTCAATCACATAAAAAGAGTTTTTTATCATTTTCATGTAAACTATACAAGTAGAATGAACAGTTTGGGGTGCACAAGATTATGGTGAAAATTTTATTAGTAGACGATGAAGAACGTATGTTACGATTATTAGATTTGTTCTTAAGTCCTCGTGGCTATTTTTGTATGAAAGCTACCTCTGGCCTTGAAGCACTAAAGTTAATAGAACAAAAAGACTTTGATATTGTTTTGTTAGATGTAATGATGCCGAATATGGATGGATGGGATACTTGCTATCAAATCCGTCAAATTTCCAACGTTCCAATCATTATGCTAACAGCTCGTAATCAAAATTACGATATGGTAAAAGGCCTTACGATCGGCGCAGATGACTATATTACAAAACCATTTGATGAGCATGTATTAGTTGCACGAATTGAGGCTATATTACGCCGTACAAAGAAAGATGGGTTTGTTAGCTTCAATGGTATTGAGTGGGATAAAACGAAACATACTGTCACAGTGTATGACGAAAAAATCTCACTGACTCCTATCGAATTTTCGTTACTTGGACTATTTTTACAAAATACAAACCGTGCTTATAGCCGAGATGATTTAATCGAAAAAATTTGGGGTTATGAAACAGACATTGAATATAGAACAATCGATTCACATATTCGCAATATCCGTGATAAATTACGTAAAAAAGGATTTCCAGTTGAAAATTACTTGGAAACTGTCTATAAAGTCGGATATAAATGGAAAAGTGAATAATTACTTCGGTCAGTGGAAAATACCATACCACTGATTAAAGTTTCACTTTATATGAAATAAGGTATGGTGAGAAAATGAGTAAACTTTCACTTAAAATTGGGACATACTTTTTAATACTAGCTTTATGTATTGAAACAATTGCTTTCGTATCTTTTTACAAAAGTATTTCAACAATGCGGATTGAGGAAGAAACACTAGCTCTTTTAGAAAAAGGTAATCGCTATAGTAACAAAATTACACAACGCGCAAAGTGGAGTGCATTTGCTAAAGAAAAGAAACACGGCGAACGCGCTGAATACAATAAAAATCCTAAGCGTCCTATATACCCAGAGTTCGATATCGCTGATGAGGCTGAACACTTAGTTGAATCAGAATCAATTGCTAACTCTGATATAGCTATCATTATAACGGACAATAATGGAAAAATCATTTCCACTTCAGAACCTGTAACAAAGGCGATGCAAAAACAACTTACTTGTAAAACAGAACATATTCCAGCCAACGGATTAGTTGTCGAAAAGAACTGGAAAAAATCAAAATTCATCACAACGGTAAGCCCACTTAATACAGCAGAGTTTCAAGGAAAGTTATATATGTTATTAAAAACATCTTTTTTAGAAAATATGTTACTTAAACTCATGAACCAATTTCTTATCATTAGTGTTTTGACTGTTATTCTAACGACTATTTCTGTCTTTGTTTTTTCTCGTGTTATTACAGAACCGCTTATAAAAATGAAGAGGGCAACAGAAAAAATGTCAAAATTAAATAAGCCAATTCAATTAGGTATTAAACGGAATGATGAACTTGGAAGCTTAGCAAAAACGATTGAAGATTTGTCCAGTGAACTAACTTATATGAAAAAAGAACGCAATGAATTTCTTGCTAGTGTCGCCCATGAACTATTAACTCCATTGACCTATATGAAAGGTTATGCGAAAGTAGCAAAGAGAGACACTTTAACGAAAGAAGAGCGAGAAGAATACTTACAAATCATTGAGGATGAAACAGATAGTGTAACTGATCTCGTTCAAGATTTATTTATGCTTGTACAATTAGAACAACACCAATTTGTTATAAAAAAACAAAAAGTGCTTCTTAGGCCTTTTTTAGAGCGAATGGTTGAAAAAACAAAAACAACATTAACGAATAAGCAAATGCAACTCCATGTATATTGTAAAGATGATTTAGAAGTTTGCATAGACGAAAGACGTATGGAACAAGTTATGTTAAATTTATTACACAATGCTTATCAACATTCGCTAGAAAACACCACTATTACAATACGCGTACTCACAGAAACAAATTCTTTTACAATAAGTGTACAAGATGAAGGTGAAGGTATTCCTGAGGAAGATATTCCGCATATTTTCGATCGTTTTTATCGTGTTGATAAATCTAGAACGAGAGCTACTGGAGGAAAAGGTATCGGGCTAGCTGTTGCGAAAGAAATTGTGGAATTGCATAACGGTGCCATTCTAACAACAAGCAAATTAGGGGTAGGAACAACCTTTATAATTGAGCTACCTTTTGAATAATATGTGTGTGAAAACACCAGTAGTAGTAAACACTACTGGTGTTATTTTGTTCATAAAATCAGCTCATTTAGGCTAAGCTTTTGAAATTATTCTTATTTCAATATAAAATAAAGTGAAACTTTAATCCATGGAATGGTTCACCCCATGGATTATTGGTTGAACCAATCGGGCATTTACGGGCAGTTATCTCCAATCTAGCTTCCGCGCATTCGCTGGATTTTAAAGTTGGAGTCTACTGCCCGTTAATGCGGGGTAAAGATACATTTGTCAAAGATTTGGAGGGTGATATAATTGGATATCCATGTATTAACAAAAGACGAAGCGGAAATTTACTTAGAACTTCGTGTAGAAGGATTAAAGCAAAACCCTGAAGCTTTTAGCTCTTCTTATGAAGATATTATTAATAAAGAGTGTGCGATTGAATATAAAGCACAAAAATTAGCACAAGATGAAAACTATACGCTAGGCGCATTCAAAGATGGAAAATTAATCGGGGTTGCAACACTGGAAACGAAACCATATGTAAAACAAGAACATAAAGCTAAAATTGGTTCTGTATATGTATCTCCAAAAGCACGCGGACTTGGAGCAGGAAAAGCACTTATTAAAGAATGTCTTGAGCTTGCTAAATCTTTAGAGGTGGAACAAGTTATGCTTGATGTTGTTGTTGGCAACGATGGAGCAAAAAAACTTTATGAATCATTAGGATTTAAAACATTCGGTGTGCAAGAACGTTCATTAAAATATAACGGACAATATTGGGACGAAGAGCATATGGTCTTATTCTTAGATGAAAATAAATAATAAAAAAACATCCTCATGCTTGGAGGATGTTTTTTTATTTTCTTGTATACCATGCCTTATGCAATAATTGAATCGCTTTCGCAATTTCTTCTTCTGATAAAATCGCGAACCCAAGTAAAACTACATTTTCAGGTGCAGTACCGTCTTTATAGTACGTAGAAACAGGATATATTTTAATACTATATTTCGCAGCTTCTTGAATGAGTTCCTCTTCTCGCATTCCATTATGCACTTTTAATAAAATGTGTAATCCCGAATCTTCCCCTATCACCTCAACACAATTAGAGAAATATTTCTCTATTTCAAAGACGAGCCGATCCCTCTTTTTCCGGTAGACGACACGCATTTTATGAATATGTTTTTCCCAATAGCCTTCATTTAAAAACTTTCTAATCACTTCTTGGTCCATTCTTGAAACACTTTGTGTATAAAATAAATATTGCTGTTGATACTTTTTAATTAATTTCTTCGGCAACACCATATAGCTCATCCGTAGCGATGGCAATAATGCTTTAGATAGCGTCCCCATATAAATAACTTTCCCCTCTGTATCTAACCCTTGCAACGCCGGTATAGGCTTTCCAGAATAGCGAAATTCACTATCATAATCATCTTCAATAATATACCTGTCTTTCGCTTTCTTCGCCCATTGTAAAAGCTGCGTCCTTCTCGTAATAGGCATAATCATTCCATACGGAAACTGATGGGAAGGTGTAACAAATACAACATTCGCATTGCTATGTTCTAAATCTGCCATACAAATGCCGTCCCTATCTAAAGACAACATTTGAACATTCTCTTCTCCCTGTTCAAAAACGACCATTTTCCTATGATACCCTGGGTTTTCCACTGCATAATTGCTTCCCTTTAGCAATTGAAACAATAGTTTCACTAATATTTGTGTTCCCGCTCCTAATACAATTTGACTAGCTGAGCAACGTACACCTCTAGATTCATACAAATAGTTCGCAATTTCCTCCCTTAAGCTCAATTCCCCTTGAGGGTGTCCAAGAAAAAGCAACTCATTATTATGTGGCTGCCATACATCATTAATAAGCTTGCGGTACGTAGTGAACGGAAAAGTATTCGTATCAACCCCTGTTTGTGTGAAATCAAATGTATAGTTCTCCTCCCGAAACGATACTTCTTCTACTTTCGCTTCGCTTCCTTCTACATCAATCATTTGTTCAACTTTACATACAAAATAACCTTTTCTCGATGCCGACTCAATATAACCTTCTGCAAGTAATTGCTCGTAAGCCGCTTCTACTGTATTCTTACTCACTTGTAAATAGCTCGCCAGTTTTCTTTTTGCAGGTAATTTTGTAAAAGCCGGAATCGTTCCATCTTTAATTTCTTTTTTTATATACTCATACAATTGCACGTATAACGCTATTTTACTTTGCGTATTTAAATTAGGCGTTAATTCTAACATAACATCTGACCCCTTAATAAAACTGAAATCTGATACTTTTTACAGTGCCAGATTATATATATAATTCCTTTTATCATGTCACACATAAAAAATCAAATACTCGAGAGGAGATGCATGATTATGAACAATAGTAGACGGATTGGACTCATTATGATTATTACAGGAGCTACCTTATGGGGGTTATCTGGCCCGATGATTCAGTGGCTATTTCAACATACTAACTTATCATCAATTGATTTTTTAACAATTCGATTACTGCTTGCAGGAATATTTATTTTATCTTTTTTACGGATAAAGAAACAAAACATTTTTCAAATTTGGAAACACACTAGACATTCTATACAACTTATTATTTTCTCTATTCTCGGCATGCTCGGTGCACAATACGCCTTTATCGAAACAGTTCATATCAGTAATGCGGTCACAGCAACATTATTTCAATTTCTAGGTCCTGTTCTCATTACCATTTATGTCGCATTTGAACAACGAAAATTCCCTGCTTCTATGCAACTACTCGCAATTATAACTGCACTAACGGGAACGTACTTTATTATTACAAACGGTTCAATTGAAAATATTGTTTTATCGAAAGAAGCCATTATTTTTGGCCTATTAACAGCAATTGGATTTGCATTTTATACTCTCCATCCAGCTTCTCTTATTAAAGAATGCGGAACAACCATAGTAATTGGCTGGGGGATGTTAATTGGAGGAATTGCACTGCTTATTTGTAATCGTTCGTTTGAATGGGATCAGCTTTCACAAACTTTTACACTAAAAACTTTTTCTATGCTTATTCTTATCATCATAAGTGGCACCCTTTCTTTCCTCCTTTATATCGGTAGTCTGAAATATTTAGCAGCAACAGAAACGAGCATTTTATCTAGCATTGAACCACTTGTAGCAGCTATCGTTTCAATCGCTTGGCTAAATGAATCATTTGGAGCGTATCAATTACTAGGCGGCGTATGTATCGTTCTTTCTGTTATTTTTTTGACGATGCCACAAAAAGAACGAGAACCAACCTTTTCAACTGAACAAATATAAAAAATGTCAAAAGAGGTCGTACAAAAATTACGACCTCTTTTTATACTTTAAAGGAATTGTCCCTCTTTCTGGCAAATACAATTACACTAACAGTAAAAATTAGGAGTGTGACACCATGAAAAAAATTGGAACTATGCTACTTTTCTCCTTTCTCATCACTGGATGCTCGCAATTGCAGCCTGATTCAGAAGCACCTAAAAAAGAAGCTATCGCCACGTCATCCACCCAAGTTAATGCACCTTCCTTCTTTCATCTTAGCGTTTTAAAAGATGTAAATTGGGAAGAAACACCCTCCTTCATACAAGAAAAAACACCTTTAAAAGGTATCGAAGAAAAAATCGCAATGGCTGATAGCCCTATTATCGCAAATGAAAAAAATGAAATGATGTGGTACTTTTTAGATCCTGAAATGCCAACTGGAAAACTATCTATTATTGCACTAAAACAAGGATCAGTAACCCCAACACCCGTACTCTTTCAACAAGAAACTTCTAAACCAACTTGGACTACTTCAAATACAATTGATTCTACTACAACCGAACTCCCACTCACTATGTCACTACCTTCATCTGGATTATGGGTATTAAATATATACGTGAATGAAAAATATTATGATCAGTTTGTAATTACTGCTGAGTAAAGTGACAAAGCTAAAACACTTCCTTACAACAATGTAATTTCTACGTCATGTACTTCGATAGTTGAAGTAACTCTCTTCTCTTATACTTAAAATAAGAAATGACACGAGGAGAGATGAGAGATGAAAAAAATGATAGAAGTGATCGTAGCAGTAACTGAGGTTTTAGTAAATGGTAAACAAGTTGCAATGGAATTAAATAAATAGTGAAGAAACATAAATAAATAATTTTACACTTCTTCATTATTTTGATTTCTTATCTCAAAAAAGCAGTGCCTTTTAGGCACTGCTTTTAGCTATTAATAACTTGGTATTTTCGTAATTTGCGCCACGCCTGAATCAATAGCTGCCTTCGCCACAGCTTCAGCAACACTTGGAACAACTCTTTTATCTAATGGATTCGGGATTACATAATTCGCATTACGTTCTTCGTCCGTAATGATGTTAGCGATCCCATACGCTGCCGCTAATTTCATTTCTTCTGTAATATCAGTCGCGCGCACATCTAACGCACCGCGGAATATTCCTGGGAACGCCAATACATTATTTACTTGATTCGCATAATCTGAGCGCCCGGTTCCTACTACAGCTGCCCCAGCCTTTAATGCATCCTCTGGGAAGATTTCTGGAATTGGATTCGCCATAGCGAACACAATTGCTTTCTCATTCATCATCTGTACAAGTTCTTTCGTTAATACGTTAGGGGCAGATACACCGATAAAAATATCAGCTTGATAAATCGCTTCTTTTAACGTTCCACGCACATGTTCTCGATTTGTCTTTTTTGAAACTTCAATTTGCGCTTCGTTCATCCATGCTTCACCTTCACAAACAATACCTTCTAAGCTAACTAACGTAATGTGCTTTGCACCAGCCTTTAATAATAATTTTCCAATTGCAATTCCTGCCGAACCAGCACCGTTAATAACAATTTTCACATGATCCATTTGTTTGCTAACAACTTTTAATGCATTAATAACAGCTGCTAAGACGACGATAGCTGTTCCATGTTGATCATCATGGAATACAGGAATATTCGTTTCTTCTTTTAATCGTTTTTCAATTTCAAAACAACGCGGTGCTGCAATATCTTCTAAATTGATCCCTGCAAATGTAGGCTCTAAATTTTTCACAAGGGTAACGATTTCATCCACATCAGTCGTACCTAAACATAACGGGAAAGCATCTACATTCGCAAATTTTTTAAATAATATACTTTTTCCTTCCATAACAGGCATAGCCGCTTTTGGTCCAATGTTTCCTAAACCAAGTACCGCTGTTCCGTCTGAGACAACTGCCACCATATTTCCACGTGCTGTATAGTCATACACTGTTTCTTCATCTGCTGCGATTGCTTTGCAAGACTCCGCTACACCTGGTGTATATGTCAGACTTAAATCATCCGCTGAATTTACTTCTACTTTACTTGTAATCTCAATTTTTCCTACTAATTCTTTATGCAATAACAATGATCTCTCATTAATTTGATTTTCTAACATACTTATAATCTCCCCTTAATTTGACAAGCTAGCTATATTTATATAGCTAGCTTGTTTGATCATGAAAACATTTTTAATAAAATTGTCGCTGTTACAACCATTGCTGCCCCGCCTAAACGAGTCGAAATTTGCGCGAACGGCATTAATTCCATTCGATTTGAAGCTGATAAAATAGCAACATCTCCAGTTCCGCCTAAACCGCTATGACATCCAGTTACAATTGCTGATTCAACTGGATACATTTTCATCACTTTCCCTACAAGAAAACCTGACGCTACCATTGTAAGAACAACCGATGCACATACGACAACATATCCTACTGAAAGAACTGCTGCTACGTCTTTTAGCGGAATATATAGCAATCCTAGTCCAACCATTAACGGCCAAGTTAAATTCTTCGAAATAAATTTATATAAATGGAATGCTCCTTGCTCCATTTTTGCGGGCATTAATTTAAAGTATTTCACAAGTGCTGCTGAGAAAATCATAATGATTGCCCCAGGGATACCGATGAACTTAGAAGCAAATCCTCCGAAGATGAAGAACGTACACGCGATTAATAAACCTGCTCCCATTAATGAGAAGTCAATTGGCTTCTCTGTATTTTGTTCTTTTAATAACTCGGCTTGATTATCTGTTTTTACTAATACACCGTTACCACTAAGCTCCGGTTTCTTCTCACCTAAACGCTTCATATACCCTGCACTCACAATAGCGAACATATTTCCAATAATAGCCGCTGGAATAAGCTGTGATACAAATGTTGCTGATGATTCGTTTAAAATATCACTATAAGCTAGCGATAATGGTAAAATCCCTTCCCCGATACCACCACTCACAATTGGTACGATGATAAAGAAGAATGTCTGCTTCATTTCAAATCCAAATAATGAACCGACCAATAATCCTACCGCTACAGAAGCTAACGTTCCTACCACTAAAGGAATAAACATGCGAACGAAACCTTGTACTAACACTTTACGGTTCATTCCTAAAATACTTCCGACTACTAAACAAGAAATATATAAATATAAAAAGTTCGATTTTTTCATTAACATAGTCGCAGCTTCCATTGAAGCTGGATTCATCCAGTTAAAAAATACAAGTAATGATGGAATAAATAACGAAAGTATTGCTGGACCACCGATATTTTTTAAAATTGGAATTCTCATCCCAATGTCACCTAAGAAAATACCCATGATCATAATAACCGCAAATCCACCAATCATATCTGCTGGTAATTTATTATATACAGATGCCCCATAAATAATAGCAGCCAATACTACATATAACGGTAAAGGTATAACACCGATTTTTACATTCATAATTTTAGAAGCGAAAGATTCTCTTTGTACTTCATTTCCTTCAGAAAATGATACCGCTTCCACATTCTTTTGAATTCCCATATGGCACCCCCTTATTTTCTTAATAACAATATTAAAACGCTTTCAATAGTAAAAATAGTTTTTGTAAGTTTTGTAATTGATTTTGTAATTAAAAAAAGTATAAGCGACTTATAATAAGTCGCTTATACGTAAAACTCTATTTTCTTTTGATCAACACATCTTAGTTTACTTACAGGTCTCCCCACATGTTGGTACATCATTTCGTTTTCTAACACTCCAATGTCAGTTAAAAACATTACATATTTCCGAATAGAAACTCTTGAAATCCCAACTAATTGTGACATTTCATCTGTTGTAAACGCTCGTCCATTCAGCGACTCGATCTTCTGCCAAATTAATTGCAACGTTTGCTTCGTTAATCCTTTCGGAAGCTCTTTAGTAACAGTAGGCTCTCTTTTTTCCTTTTGCAAAATTAACGAATCTAATTCCGATTGACTAATTTTTTGTTGTTCTTTCATGAAAGTAAGTTTTTCTCGATATATAGTTAATGCTTCTTTGAATCGTTCAAATGTAAATGGTTTAATTAAATAATCTACTACGCCATATTGTAATGCTTTTTTAATACTCCCCATATCATGTACAGCTGAAATCATCATAATATCGATTTCTTTTTCTTGATTCCGAATATACATTAAAAGCTCAAATCCAGTCTCTTCAGGCATAAAAATATCAAGTAATACTAAATCTACTCTTGATTCCTCTAATACTTCTATCGCCGATTTTACCGAATTAACTGCTTGAACAAGTTCAAACCCTCCTACTTGCTCTAAATAATGCGTATTTAACATTGCTACCATCGGGTCATCTTCTACAATTAAAACTTTAATCATATTTGCCTCTCATCCCTACCTTTAGGTATTTCAATTGTTATCTTTGTTCCCTTTCCTACTAATGAATGCATATGAATTTCCCCATTTATTCGCTGTATACTTTCTTTTACAAGATACAAACCATAACCACGGTTATCTCCCTTTGTGGAATAACCTTTCGTAAATAATGCCTCTATTTCTTTTTCTTGTATACCTTTTCCCGTATCTTGCACTGTAATAATTAATGTATTCCCATATCGTATCTCAACTTCAACTTGCTTCTTTTCACAATTCGTCACTGCCTCTAATGCATTATCAATTAAATTTCCGACAATCGTAATTAGTTCATGAGTAATACTTTCATCATCTATTTCTGGCATGTAAGAATCTTCACTTATAATTAATTTTATATTTTTCTCTCTAGCATAGCTCAGTTTTCCGAGTAAAAAACCAGCAAATACTGGACTTTTTATTCTTTTCATAATCCCACCAATTTCATATTGATGCTCTGATACCATACCACTTATATACTTTTGTAATTCTTCATACTGTTTCATATGTGTAAGCCCTAATACGACATGCATTTTATTCATAAATTCATGCGATTGTGCCCGTAATGCTTCTGCATATAACCTAATACCAGTTAATTCTTCTGCTAATTTTCTAATCTCTGTTTTATCACGAAATGTTGCAATCGCGCCAACTATTTCTCCTTTTACATATAAAGGAACACGATTCGTTACAATCGTAATTCCATAAATATTTTGTTCTTCGTTTAATTGTACCTCTCCAGTTTGTAATACTTCCTTTATACGCGAATTAGGCATATACAACTCAACGTCTTTACCGATAAAATCTTCTTCAAGTCCACTTTTCTTAAACAATCGTTTTGCCTCATTATTTATTAAAGTTACATTGGCCTCTTTATCTACAGCAATAATACCTTCCTTTACAGATTGTAGCATCGTATTTCTTTCTTCAAGAATTTTCGCTATCCTGTGAGGTTCAAGACCAAATAAACTTTTCTTTATATGTCTAGCTAGCAATATTGCTCCTATCATTCCGACTAGTACCCCAACTCCAACTCCAATATAAATGATATGTCTACTTTCCTTAACTCTCTCTTTTACATTATCTGCTGAAATACCAACGGCCACCGCTCCAAGTTGTTCACCTGTTTCAGAAAATATAGGTACAAACACTCGCATTGAAATACCCAAAGTTCCTTCTGCCAGCGATACATGTTCCTTTCCTTTCAATACAGGCCCTTCATCTCCCCCAATAAAATGATGACCTATTTTTTGAGGATTTGGATGTGACTTTCTTATTCCATTCATGTCCATAACTACAATAAATTGAACACCTGTGTTTTTTAATATTCTATTTGTATACGTTTGGATTGCAGCAGTATCTGTTTTCCCAATTAAACCATCAATTACAATTGAATCATTCGCCACAATGTGTGCAATTGTTTTTGCTTTCTCTGCTTGGCTATCCTCCGTTGTCCGTTCTACATTGTGACTAATTAATATATCTGTCACAAGTAAAGAAAAAATTACAACTGTACAAACTAACAATGTAATCGTTTTCCATAAATTCCATAGTCTTTTTCTTTTTTTCATCCCGTTAATGACTCCCCTAATTGCTGAATAGAAAAATAAGTAAGGTGATATTATTCTCACCTTACTTATCTGCTGTTATTATACTTTAAATTTACTAGTCATCGCTTGTAGTTCTTCGGCCATCTCAGCTAAGTTTTGTGAAGCTGAACTAATTTCTTCCATTGAATTCACTTGTTCTTCTGTTGAAGCAGCAACACTTTGCATACTAGCTGTATTTTCTTCTGCAGCCGCTGCAATTTCATCAATAGCATTTGTCACTTCATTTGCATCTCCAGCAATTCTCTTCGTTGTTTCTACCATTTCATTCACTTGAGAAACAATATGTGTAGTAGAACTTAAAATTTCCGTAAAACTTACTTTCGTTTTTGTTACAACATCAAGACCTTGTTGAACTTCCTCATTCACATTATCCATCGCTTTAACAGTATGTTCAATATCAGCCTTAATTTCTGCAATTAAATTCGCAATCTCTCCAGATGATTCTCCTGATTGCTCCGCTAATTTTCTAACCTCATCTGCTACAATAGCAAACCCTCGGCCCTGTTCACCTGCTCTTGCTGCTTCAATAGCCGCATTTAAAGCTAAAAGGTTCGTTTGAGTAGCGATATTTTGAATTGCTTCAGAAATAGCTCCTACCTGCTTTGATTTCTCATCAAGAAGTTTAATAATGGCATCTGACTCGGATACCGACCTAGAAATAGACTGCATTTGTTTTGCTGTTTGTTCAACCAATTCCTCCCCTTCTTCAGCTCTTTCTCTCGCATGCAATGAGGAGATAGAAATTGATTCTGCACTTCCAGTTACATCTTGAATTGCTGTATTTACTTGTTGTAATGTAGCCGCACCTTCTTCAACACCTTGACTTTGTGATTCAGCCCCACCTGATACTTGTTCCATTGCAATTGTAATTTGATCTGTCGCATCATTTGCTTGCTGTACGCTCGCTGTTAACTCTTCAGCCGATGCCGCCACATGTTCTGCTGAAAAACTAATTTGAGTAATCACATCTTGTAAAGAGGCAGACATTTCATTAAAGGAATTCCCTAATTTCCCTATGTCATCCTTGGAATAGATTGTAATTTTCTCTGTTAAATCTCCCTTACTAATTTTATGTGCCGAGTCAGCTATTTTTCTTAATGGTCTTGTAATAGACTTTGTAATGAAATAAATTAATACACTACCAAATACAATAGCGATAGCAATAACAATAAAAGTCTTATAAAATACTGGATTCGCAGCTTGGGTAATTTCTTCATCAAACATAACTCCAACTACTTTCCAGCCCGTTTTCTCATTTGTTGCAAAGATTAAATTCTTTTTATCATCTTGTTCTGTATAAGAGACATTTCCTTGTTTTTCTTCATAAATCGGTTTAATCCAAGGGTCAGTAACTTTTGCACCTGGTTTTCTAGATGGATGACTAACAATTTGCTTATTTTGATCTAAAATAACTGCATAACCTTTTTCACCAATGTTAATCATTTTGGAAATTTTCAAGATGTTATCTAAATTCAAGTTAATTCCTATAACACCTTTACCATCTTTTACTTCTTTTGCAATTGTCACTACCATATTTTTTGTAGATGCTGATTGATATGGTGCAGTAACAATTACTTTCCCTTTATTTTCATGTGCTTCTTTATACCAAGATCTATCTGTTGGATTATACCCATCATCCATTTTGATAAATGGTTCTCTTATAAACTTTCCTGTCTGCGTTCCAATATAAATACCTTCTACTTCTGGATGAAGTTTTATATATTGCGCTAACTTCGTTCTTACTATTTCTTCTTGTCCGTTTGGATATGTATCCTCTGTTAAGATGTCTGCAAAGTATGCTGCATCAACAAATTTCTCTTCTATATTTTGAGAAATAACAGTATTTAAAATCGAAATATTTTCCTTTGCTTTACCTGTGATTTGTTGTTCAAAATTTGTTTTGGCAGTTTGATATGAAACACCACCGATAATAAGTCCTGGTATAGTTAAAATTAGAAAAAATGAAATGATTAATTTTTTCTTGATACTCATACATTTAACCCAGTTAAATATTTTTTGCATAATAAGCCTCCTTTATGGAATGTGAATACTTGTGTAATTTTATACAAGCAACATATATAAAACAATATATAATGATAAAATGTAATTTTTTTGTCAATTATGCATTTTTACATATTCACTACTTCTAAAGATGTAATCATAAAAAATAAGAGAACTTCAGCTTATTATATATGCTGAAGTTCTCTTATTTCGTAACAAAAAGCCCCCACAAAAACTCCTCTTACAATTCCTTACATCCCTTTCCTTACTAATTGCTTTTCACATAACTAATCGCCTGACTCCCCATTTGCACCCATGCCTGTTCAAAGTTTTCTCTCGGTACTTTTACATCTAAACTATCACTTAGAGGATCTCGAATGTATACAAATTCCTTATCATATCCAATAAGTACTACACAATGTTCATTATACGTAATAGAAACATCTCCACTATTTGTTTCCCATGTAGTAAATTCATCTTCATCTAATGGCGCAAATGTTGCATTTGTAATCATAACTACCGGTTGTCCTGATTTTACACTCTTATAAAGTTCTCCTATACTCTTCCCCGTTAAGTCCACAGCTTTATTAGGTAAATACTGTTTCGCTAATTGAAATAGCGGTCCATGATATACACCATATCCAGATTCAGAAAAGGTATAAATATTCCCTACAAATCCTTCATTTGGGTTCCCACGTATACCATCGTTCATAAAATCAACTTTCTTTATTTCGTTTGCTAATTTCATCTTATCCACTGTAATACCTGCGTATTGTAACATCATCGCTAAGCTCGTCACTTCACAGCCTCTATCTAACTCTGGTAACTGCTGAATGAAAGGTACATTTGATAAGATGACCTTTTCATCACGATCAAACTCCACTTGTTTTCCGCTTCGTATATGGAAGAATGTTAACTTCTCCACATACTTTGTAATTCCATTTGTATATACGTTCCATACTGCTATAGCTAGTAATGCTATGCATATATACCACTTAAACCTTCGTATCACTCTCACGCCCTTCTTAGTTCGTTAAATAAGAATAAAACGCGTCAGCATCCGTGCGAATTACCGGTACAAAATTTAGTTCTTTTCCTTTTTCAGGCTGATCTTTTTTTATTTTTTCTGCTAGTTCTTGAGTGTTCCTATTCGTTTTATCCATATTAAGTTCATCTGCCATTTGTAACACCTTTTGTTCATTAATTTCACTTAATACTTGATATATATCTTTCCCATACAAATCAATATGATATTTTTTTGCCTCTTCTTGCACTTTTTGTTCGTACACTTCTTGTGCTAACTCTTCTATCTCTTTTCCTTTTTGTGAAATCTCTAACTTCCTTGCTTCCTCTCTTACTTTCGTTCCATAGATTTCTTCCGCAATTTCCTCTATTTCTTTTCCATTTGTTGAAATACCTAATTTATCCGCTTCATCGCTAATTTTAATCGTATTAATTTGAGTAATCAAATTTACAATTGATGTATTTTCTATTGATATGCCTAGCTTTAACGCTTCTTGCTTCACTTTTGTTTCATAGATTTCTTCTGAAAGAGTTCCAACATCTTTTCCTTCAATCAAAATTCCTAACTGTTCTGCTTCTCTTCCTACTTCCGTCTCATGGATTTCTTTTTCTAGCGTAATTTGTTCTTTCCCTGCCGTTTCAATCCCTAAATTCTCCGCCTTTTCTTCTGTATGTACAACATGTATCTTTCCATTGTTTAATTGTTCTTTGCTGCGCTGCTTGTAATCTGTCTTTCCTTTTGATGTTTCAGAAGGAGAGGCACCCCCTAATATACTTAAACTCATTACTCCAATAGTGAATACCATCATCATTTTCTTTTTCAAAATTAATTCCTCCCTCTTACACTTTCTTTTCCATCATTCCCTATTCATAATCGAAATAACATTATGATCGATGTAATCTACTCAAATACCTTTTTATAATCGCTTCTTTATAGGGCGAACTTTCCGTATACAATACATGTTAAAAATAGTTTCTTAACTTTCCCTTAAAAAAAGACGACCTTGTAAAAACAAGATCGTCTTCTTACTTATATTTTTTGGTTTTTAGGGAAAATCACTTCAAAACAAGTAGCATCTCCCCATTTGCTCTCTACTGATATTTTTCCGTAATGTTTTTCTACAATCCAATTTGCGATTGAAAGACCTAATCCAGCTCCTTCTGACGTACTTCTCGCTTTATCCCCTTGATAAAAACGATTAAATAGTTTGGGGATATCCTCATCTTTCACTCCTATCCCATCATCTTTCACTCGTATACGAATTGAACTGTTCATTTGCGTACAATCGATTTGAATATGACCACCTTCATTCGTATACTTCATCGCATTATCTAACAGTATGACCATCATTTGATGAATCCGCTCTCTATCACCCATAAAAGATACGCCACGTTCTACTTTTAATATCATTTCTTTTTTTTGATAAGAAGCAATCTCCTTATATGGAGCTACTATTTCTTCTAACAATTTATCGAGTTCAAATGTTTTCTTATCCATCTCAATTTGATTAGAATCAGAACGCGCTAGCAATAATAAATTACTAACGAGTTTTGATAACCGCCTACATTCTTTTGAAATTGTAGAAATATCCATCGCTTTTTCTTCTATCGTAGCGGATGGTGACTGGAATAAAACATCTGTTTTTGATTGAATAACTGCAAGCGGTGTCCTTAGTTCATGTGATGCATCAGAAACGAATTGCTGCTGTTTTTCCCATGAATTTTGAATGGGTACGAGTGCCCTGCCAGCTAAGAAAAAGCCAATTCCTATTGCACATAAACTTCCTACGCTACAACCTATCACAAGAATTAAAAATAAAGTATGTAACATTTCTTTTTCAGCTGTTATATCCCTTGCAATTTGAACTATTTTTGCATCTTTCTGAAATGCAAATATTCTAAAATATTGTCCTTGTACTTCTATATCTTGTAAAGTTCCTAATTTCTTTGGAGAAAATTTTTCCAAATTATCTTCAAAGATAAAACGACGTTTGCCGTTTTCAATATCTATCTCCACCGTGTTTCCCAGCCAAGTTAACTCCATTATCCTTGGATCCCCAATTGGAGGATATCCCCTAATTTTTTTAGGTAGTTTTTTATCATCTGCATTCTTTCTATGTTGAACGGCTTTTTCTATCGATTCATTTACTCCACTATAAATACGCTTATATGTGTAAGAATAAATGATACTACCTAATACGCCTATCAAAATGATAAATACTAATGAATTCAATATAGTCAATCGAATACGCGTCTTCTGAAACATACTTCCCTTTTTCATTGTTCTTTTAATATATATCCAATACCTCGAACGGTTTGAATATCTTTCTGATAACCGAATGGCTCTAATTTTTTACGTAAATGATGTACATACACTTCTACAATTGCCACTGTCGTATCTGAATCAAATCCCCAAACACGATCAAAAATTTGTTCCCTCATTAAAATCTTTCCGCTATTTTGAACGAGGTACTCTAGAAGCTCATATTGTTTTAATGTTAACTTCATACTTTGTCCATCTACTTGAACATCTTTATCTTTTCCAAACAGTTCAATCCCTTTATAGCGAATAGTCTGCTTTGTTGTTAAACTACCACTTCTTCGTAACAAAGCACGAATTCTTGCTTTTAATTCTGGAGCCTGAAACGGCTTAACGATATAGTCATCTCCACCAAAATCCAACCCTTTTACGCGATCTTCTAAAGAATCTCTCGCTGTTAAAAACAGGACTGGTGTTTCAATCTTTTCATCACGTATTTTTTGAATTACTTCAAAACCGTCCATTTCTGGCATCATCACATCAAGCAAAATTGCGTCATATATATTTTGTAATGCTAGAAATAATCCCTCTTCTCCATTCAATGCTGTATCTACTTCAAATTCGTCGTGTAATATTTCGACAATAGATTCTAATAAAGAAGCATTATCTTCTACTACGAGTAAGCGCATATTCTCACCTTCCACCATATTGTTCAATTCTATTTATAATTACATTTTAACGTTTTTCTCGACATAAAATTTGGAAGACTTATTATACAAGCTCTTCCTTAAATTTAGCTTAATAAAAAATTGAAAGAAATAAGATTCTTCTTATCTCTTTCAATTTTTTACTACGTATACCTTTTTACTCGGCAATTCTAAACAATTTAGCTGGCCGCCATATACAGCACCGCCATCAATTCCTATAATACGATTGCTCCCAAAATATACGCCACAATTCTCACTACCATGAAGCGTTTTTGTTTCCGTATGACCAAATATAACAACCTTTTCATCACTATACCCACTATGAAACTCATTACGAATCCACATTAACGTATATGGTTCACATTCCGAAACATGCTTCAATGGCTCAACACCAGCATGTACAAATATATATTCTTCTGTTTCAACGTAATGATCTAATTCTTGAATAAACTTTACATGTTCATCTAATACACGAGATTGTAAAATCGGTTTTTTGAAATTCCCCTCATTAACCACAATATCTCCTTCTACAAATCCATAACTATATAAAGTCTTATCTCCACCATTCCTTTTTACCCAATGGTTCCATGAACGTTCCTCATCTGTCGTTAACGCCTTAATCATCATATCTTCATGATTGCCCTTTAGAACGAAGGCTCCATCTTCTTTTAACTCTTTTACTTTTTCAATTACTGCACACGCATTTGGACCACGATCTACATAATCCCCCAGTAAAATTAATTGATCCTGCCTTACATCGTATTGAGCCTCTACCAATAACTGTTCGAACTTTTCTATCTCTCCATGAATATCACTAATAACAAGAATTCTTTTCATATTATCCCCTTCTTTCTAAACCACTCTCTTTATAATTATAGTTCAAAACGACAGAAATTTCCGAAATCATATTCAGAATCACTTTTATTACAAACAAAGCGATTATCCTTACAACAATGTAAGTCTCTTGTCATCCAATTCGATAGTTGCAATTGCTATATTTCCTTATACTAAAAGTAAGAAATGAAACAAAAAAACAAGGAGAGATGAGAAATGAAAAAAGTGATGGAAGTTATGGTAGCAGTGGCAGAGGTTTTCGTAAATGGCAAACAAGTTGCAATGGAGTTAAACAAATAATGAAAAGGACAAGATTCATTCTAGACCCTTTACTCATATAAAAGAGATAAGACTTCTTCATTTTTTTGATCCCTTATCTCCTAAAGAAAGCCGTATCCTTTTGGATACGGCTTTCTTATTTCCATGTTCATTTACATACTTTATTATTCCTAGTTGGTTATAAACAAGTAAAATTTCTGCTTAAATTGTTTTCTCCTCCTTGTTTACTGTGTATCTATCCCCCCCCTCTTCAAATAATTTTTTCCAAAACAAAAAACCCATTTACATACACATTACTGAATCCATCATGCTAACTGATTTCTTCATTCTGTCTATCTAAATGGGATTATTTTTCGTTTTTTATTCTACTGGTTGTTGTGGCTGTACTACTTCATTCGCTCCAGCTGCCCTCAACATATTTGCAATATCTTTAAAACCTCTTTTTTCAGCATATTGCAGTGGCGTAATATTTTCCTTATTGGCCATATTTACATCTGCCCCGTGGTCAATAAGCATTTGAATTACTTTCTTATGGTTTTCACTACCATTTCCTAATACGATTGCTTCTACTAAAGCTGTTCCACCACGAGCATTTTTATAATTCACATCAATATCTGTATGCTCTAACAATTCTTTTACGACCTCTACATGGCCACGCTCAGATGCAGAAATGAGTGCTGTTCCACCTGATTTAGTCGTTTCTTTCGTATTAACTCCTGCATTAATTAGTAGCTTTACAATGTCTGTATATCCTTCTCTACTTGCATAAAGAAATGGATTACTTTGTTTCTCATCTTTACTTTCAATATTAGCACCTGCACCAATTAATGCTTTCACTGTCTCTACATGATTTTGATACGTTGCTGCAAGGATAGGTGTTTCTCCGTTGTCACCTTCTACGTTTATATTAGCCCCATCTTGAATCAGCTTCATAGCTGTTTCTGTGTCTCCAAGGGTCGCAGAAAGTAGTAACTGTTTGTCCATTAAATTTATACTTTTTTCTTCTTTAGATTCTTCCTGTTCTTTATGCTGTTCTTTTTTCTTTTCGTTTTTCACATGAACCGGTTTCGATTCTGGCTCCTCTTGCTTATCGCAAGCCACTACCGTCATTAAAAGTCCTAATAACATACATAATAAAATTTTTTGTTTTCTCACAACTACAGCTCCTATGAAAGATAATGTTTTCTTAACCATTCCTCCATCACATACAATAACTCTTCTTGAGTACATTTATCCATAAGCCCTTTATATTCCTTCTTTAATCGGATTATCTAAACTTATACCTAAGTTTCTCAACTTATATTAGCGAAGCAATTAGTTTAGCACGATTTTACCGTATTTGTATACATTTCTAAAAAGTACATAAAGTGAAACTTTAATCAGTGGGAGGGTTCACCCCACTGATTATTAGTTGAACCAATCGGGTATTTACGGGCTGTTGATCTCCCACCTAACTTCTTTGCTCCTGCCTAATTCTGAGGTGGGAGTTTTACTGCCCGTTAATACGGGGTAAATGATTGCTTTAGGTTACTATATTCCATTGTAACCGTTCTTCTAAAAATTTTACACCTTTTCTATATTTGCACCTGAATAATACTAGAAAAAGACAACTATGCAGTTGTCTTTTTCTAGTATTAATGATGCCCACCGTGATTTCCCTTTTTCGGGTTCCCCATCATTTCTTTATTCATTTCCCATTTATGCTCTGCTAGCTCTTTATACGAGAGAACTTTCCCCTTATAGTTAGATACAAAGCTCTCTGCATCTTTTTTGTTTTTAAATGAAATGACATTATAAGCCATTGGTGTTGTAATTGTTTTATCATATACATAAGTAGCGTCTTCTAACGAAACCCAATCTTTCGAATCATAATCTCGAACAAATTTTTCTTTTGTCTTTTCGCCTGGATTAATCTCCATCCATTTATACATACAACCGATATCATCAAACTTTAATGCTTTTCCATTTTCTAAAATGATTTCTGTTGCAAATTGATTATCCATTACCCCAATTTGGCAAATATCACACTTATCATGCTTCTCATCAATTGCCACAGCCTCTGCTTGTTTCTTACCACATCCTACAATTGTAAAGACAAAGAATAAGCATATAGCAAGCATTACATACTTTGTTCTCATTGTATTATTCTCCCCTAACCCTATCTTCTACAAGAAGCATATCAAAAACTTGTGTGCGATTTGTGAAAAAATGATGTGTCTTTTGTAATATATGGAACAAAAAAGATGTGTAGTTCTCTCTACACACCTCTCATCATTCACAACCTGTAATTAATAAATCATCTTCCAACCTAACTAATAATGTACCTGTATAAATTTGCTGCCCAACAACTACATTTACTAATCTTATATTTCCACTAATGCCGACTGCAACCTTTTCAAGCTCACCGTTAGTTTTTCGGATCATCATTAATTTTTCCCACTCATATACGTAAGAAGATTCATTAACAAAAATCTCTTCTACTTTTCCTTCATAAGAACTACAAATCTCTTCCATTCTTGTTTTCATATAAAACCTACTCCCTATTTCACACTTCAATATTTTCATCTTATTCTACCATTCTTACGGAGAGCAGCTTACTTTTTAAAAATTCAAATTAACTACCGTGAACAAAATGACCAAAATAAAAATTATGCTTCTAATGATGTTATTTTTCAAATTATTTACCATTTGGATGGATACTTTTATGATAAACAAAAAATCTTTTTCTGAATTTTCATTCCATTTTGAAAGCGCAATCATTTTTTGAGGGGGAGATTACATGTTAGCACTACTTGGATTTGCGATGGTATTTGTCTTTATGTTTTTAATTATGACGAAACGTATGTCTGCACTAGTCGCATTAATATTAATTCCAATTACTTTCGCATTAATTGGTGGTTTTTATGCAAATATGGGACCTATGATGTTAGAAGGAATTCAAAAACTAGCACCTACTGGTATTATGCTTATGTTCGCTATTTTGTATTTTGGAATTATGATTGATAGCGGTTTATTTGATCCTGTCATTAGTCGGATTTTGAAATTTGTAAAAGGAGACCCTTTAAAAATTGTTGTTGGTACAGCAATTCTTACGATTATCGTTTCATTAGATGGAGATGGAACAACAACGTATATGATTACTGTTTCCGCAATGTACCCACTATATAAACGCCTTGGAATGAATCCACTTATATTAGCTGGGGTTGTTATGTTAGGTGCAGGGGTGACAAATCTTACACCGTGGGGTGGACCGACAGCTCGTGTTATGAGTGCACTTGGACTAGACGCATCAGAGCTCTTTACACCACTTATACCAGGAATGATTGCTGGTACACTTTGGGTCGTTTTCGTTGCTTACTATCTTGGAAAAAAAGAAAGAAAGCGTTTAGGAATTATGGATATACAATATTTAAAACAAATGCAAACAACAGATGAGCAAGCTGCCACAGTGGAATCTGCTGTTCATAAGCGCCCTAAACTTCTATGGATTAACTTTTTATTAACCGCTACTTTACTTGTCTGTCTCATACTAGAAGTTATGCCGTTACCTGTTTTATTTACAATTGCTTTCGCTATTGCTGTTATGCTTAACTATCCGAACTTAGAACAACAGAAAGAACGTATTGCTTCTCACGCAGGAAATGTATTAGCGGTTGTTTCTCTCGTATTTGCCGCTGGAATTTTCACTGGTATTTTATCAGGAACGAAAATGGTAGATGCAATGGCTCAAAGTGTAGTCACTCTTATACCAGATGCTCTTGGACCACAACTGCCAATTATTACGGCACTTCTTAGTATGCCGTTCACATTTTTCATGTCCAACGATGCTTTTTATTTCGGCGTATTACCTATTTTAACGAAAGCTGCCGCTGCTTACGGAATTAGTGCAGCCGAAATGGGACGCGCTTCCTTACTCGGGCAACCTGTTCACTTATTAAGCCCTCTTGTCGCATCCACTTATTTATTAGTCGGAATGGCCAAAGTTGATTTTGGTGAACATCAACGCTTCACTTTATTGTGGGCAGTTGGAACGACAATGGTGATGTTGATTACTGGGATAGTAATTGGGATTATTCCAATATAAGACAAAAAGAGAGTAGAGGACACATATCCTCTACTCTCTTTTTTATTATGAAGAAACAAGAAAATACCGTCTCTCCGGTCTCCCTACACTCCCATATGTAAGTTCCGCATGTACTTTCTTTCCTGATATTAAATACTCTAAATAACGCCTCGCTGTCGACCTACTTACTCCTACCATCGCACTTAACATTTCTGCTGTAATTCCTTCTTCATTCACTGTTAACATATGCTTTTTTATTTTTGCTAAAGTTAAAGGGTCTATACCTTTCGGCGCATATTCTATTTCATTTCCCTTTACGCCTCTTTGAGACCATAGATGTTCTATTTGTTCGATAGATAATTGGTTATTTTTCTTTAACTGCACAAGCTTTTTTTGGTAATTTTCCAAACTTGCTTTAAATCGATCAAACATAAGTGGCTTTACGATATAATCTGTTACTCCGCCCCGCAGGGCGTGCCTCACTACATCTGTTTCCGATGCAGCTGTAATCATAATAATATCTGTATCATGTAAATGATGCCTAATATATGTGACAAGTTCCGTTCCTTGCATATCAGGTAAGTACACGTCTAATAAAACGAGCTGTGGTTTCACAAGATCTAACCATTCTTTCGCTTGTTCCCCAGTCGTTGCTGTTCCAATTACTTTAAACCCCTCAACCTTTTCAGTAAAACGACGATGAATGTCCGCAATTCGAATATCATCCTCTACAATCAATACTTCAATCTCCTCACCCATTACAATTCGCCTCTCTCTTTTGGTAATGCGATAATAAATAATGCGCCACCTAAATCCCCTTTTTCGATTGCAATACTTCCATTTAAATCTTCTACTAACTCTTTCACTTTTGCTAACCCATATCCTCGCTTCCCGCCCTCTTTCGTCGAGAAGCCTTTATAGAATATGCTAGTAATGACTTCATCATGAATCCCTTCTCCTGAATCTTCCACTTCAATTACTATTTCTTCTCCGATATCAGTTACAAACATTCTTACTTTCTTATCATTCTCTTCATTTCCTTCAATTGCTTCAAATGCATTCGTAATTAAATTTCCTAAAATAGAAACGACATAATTACTCTCAATATGCGGGCTTAATTTTTTTAAGCTACTTTCACGATCTAGCATAAAATCAATCTTCAACTCTCTTGCTCTATTATAGAATCCAATTAAAATTCCACCTAACCATGGATTTTGAATTCGCTTCATAATGAATTGGACAAAATCTTGATATATCGCTGTTTCCTTATGAATTAGCTCTAAAGCATCTTCATATGATTCTAACTGAATAAGTCCTGAAAGCGTATACAATAAGTTGTTATATTCATGTGTTTGCGCTCGTAATGCCTCTGTATATTGCTTCGTCTGAGATAACTCTGCTGTTAACTGATCCATTTCAGATTTCAAACGTAAGCTCGATACAACACCCGTTACTCTATTCTTTACTTTAATCGGTAAACGATTCGCAATAACAGCCTGCCCTTTTATATTTAATTGACGATCAAACTGTTCTTCACCAGTTTGAAGTATATCTAATATCGTTGAATTAGGAATTATATTTAAAATGAATTCTCCAATAATATTTCGTTGTTCATCTAGCGAAAGAATATCGTAAGCTGCTTGATTGACTAAACTAATCATTCCATTTTGATCAATAACAATAATCCCTTCCCGTACAGATTGAATCACTGTACTATGCTCTTCATATAAAGATGAAATTTCTTCTGGCTCCATCCCAAACATCATTCTTTTTATACTTCCCGCTAAATATATAGAACCAATTACCCCGATTAAAAGACCTATTATTGTAATCCAAAATACACGCTTTCCATATACTTCTACTGCTCCATGAATATCATCCATTGAAAATCCAACAGACACTACACCTATAATTTCATTTTCCTGATTACGGATTGGAACTTTCCCGCGTAATGAAGGGCCTAATGATCCAGTTGCTCTCGAAACATAAGATTTCCCTTCTAATAGAACCCCTTCATTATCTCCACCAGTCATTGCTTCTCCTATTTTATCTCGCTCTGGATGCGCATATCGAATCCCCTCTTTGTTTCCAACTACAATAAAATCAGCATCTGTATCAATTCGAATTTTCTCTGCTATTGGCTGAATGATAGAAGCTGGGTTTTCTTTTTGAAAAGCTTCTTTTATTTCAGGTATAGCAGCAACGGTTTTCGCAACATGCAAAGCACGTTTCCCAATTTGCTCTTCTACCGTTTCAGACAATATGTAATAGAATAAATAGCTTGTTAACAGAAGTACAACTAAAATAAGTGTACTAATTGTTAAAGTAATTCTCGGTTGTAGTTTTAATTTTTTCAATTTCAAAACCATTCCCCTAACATGATTAAAAGTACAATTTAAAGAATATACAGTCTTTTTTAATTATACTTAAATCATAACACGGTTACTCTATATTTCTTTCTTTTTCTCTTCGTAAAAAAAGAAACGAAGTAAAATTATTACCTCGTTTCTTAACATTTATTATTACACTTTAAACTTACCAATCATCTCTTGTAATTCCTCTGCCATTTGTGATAAGTGAACTGCTGCTGCATTTATTTCGTCTACTGAAGCTAATTGTTCTTCAGAGGAACCAGCAATATTTTGAACGCTTGCTGCATTTTCTTCAATCGTAGCTGCAATTTCATTAATGGATGCACTTACTTGTCTTGCATCTACTGTCATTTGCTTCGCTACATCTACCATGTTATCAATTTGTACAACTGTATCATCCGTAGATTTCAGTATTTCAGCAAAGCTTTGCTTCGTTTCATTTGCAACTACAAGCCCTGATTGTACTTCTGTCCCAACTTGCTTCATAGAACTTACCGTTTCCTTTATATCAAATTGGATCTCTTTCACTAGTTTTCCAATTTCCGTAGAAGACTGTCCTGATTGCTCAGCTAATTTTCGTACTTCATCTGCTACAATTGCAAATCCTCTTCCTTGCTCTCCAGCTCTTGCAGCCTCAATTGCCGCATTTAACGCTAATAAATTGGTCTGCTCTGCAATGTGTTGAATCACCTCAAGAATTGCTCCAATTTGTTTTGATTTATCATCTAACAAAACAATCACTTTATCTGATTGTGAAACAGACTCATGGATTAATTGCATTTGATTCACAGTTTGTTCAACTAACTTCCCACCATCTTCAGCCTTTTTCTTCGTATACATAGATGCTGTGGATACTAATGAAGAACTATCTGCAACACGCTGAATTCCTTCTGTAACTTCTTCTAATAATGTTGCGCCTTCTTCAACTTCTTTCGTTTGTATTTCAGCCCCACTCGACACTTGCTCTATTGCTTGTGTAATTTGTTCCGTCGCTTCACTTGTCTGCTTCATACTAGCTGTTAATTCTTCTGAAGATGCCGCCACGTGACTTGCTGAAGTATTTATATTGGAAATGACCTGATGTAATGATGCCGCCATCTCATTAAAACTTTCTCCTAGCTGTCCAATTTCATCTTTAGAATGAACTGTAATTGTTTCTGTTAAATCGCCTTCACTAATCTTTTTCGATGATATAACAAGTTGTTTTAACGGACTAATGATAGAAGCAATTATGAAGTAAATTAAAATCCCACCAATTATTAATGAAATACCAATAACAGTTAGCGTTTTATAGAAAATAGGATTAGCTGCTTCAATAATTTCTTTTGAAGGCATAATTCCTGCTATTTTCCATCCAGTCTGCTTATTTGTTATAAAGGTAACATTACGATCATCACCATCGAGTTTGAATTTAAAATCGCCTGTTTCCTGTTTGTACAATTCCTTCTCAAGTTTTTCTTCTATTTTGTCACCCGGTTTCATCGTCGGATGTGCTATTACATGTTTAGATTGGTCGAAGATTGCTACATATCCTTTTTTGCCGATATTGACCATTTTTGAAGTATTTACAATATCATTAATAATTAAATCAATACCGAGAACACCGCTCTTATCCTCATTTTGTTTTGCTATTGTAATAACAATATTCCCTGTTGTACTTGACTTATATGGGGCTGTGATAACCACTTCTCCGCTTTTTTTCGCTGCTTCTTTATACCAATCTCTTTCGGTAGGATTGTATCCATCTGGCATTTGAATAGACGGTGATTGAATAAATTGCCCCGTACTAGATCCCGTATAAATTGCTTCTATTTCTGGATGTAATTTATTATATTCTTCTAATTTATTTTGCACATTTTGGAGCTGATCAGTTCCGTAACTTACTCCGTTAAATAACTTTGTAAAATATACTGCGTCTACCTTTTTACTGTCTATCTCTTTATTAATAACATTATTTAAAATCTTTACGTTATCTTCCGCTGATTGTAAAATTGTTTCATTAAAATTTGTCTTCGCTTGTTGATAAGACGTCCAACCAATTACAATACTTGGAAGAACTAAAATGATAACAAATGACACAAGTAACTTTGCTTTTAAACTACTTCTCCTTAATTTCCCTTGAAGCATATCTCTACCCCTCCATACCGTTTTAAATGTAATTACCTTACATTTAATTTCTTTATATAAATTATACGATTAAAATATATCAACTCTTTATCTCTTTTTCTATTAAAGAATTAATACATACCCTTTTCATTCTATATAAATTAAATAATTAAAACAATATATTAAAATGTACATTATTCGAATAATTCACAGAAGAACCTCTAGTATCTCACTTACTAGAGGTTCCACCCACTATACTATTCTTTATCTTTATCTTTATCTTTTTCTACTTCTTTTTTCTCATCTTCTACTACAGATACAATAGGTTTATCGTTTGATAATTGTTGAACCGCTCCTTTTCCAGCAAATCCTTCTAATAACTCTTTTAAATCAATGCCAGAAGAAGCTTTTAATGTTTCTTGCATCGTTGCCATTAAATCAGTCGCATAACCTGCAACTTTTCCGGCGCCGCTATTTTTACCACCGCCGCCTGTATCGACAACTGTAATTTTATCAATATTGCTAAGTGGGCTAGCAACTTCCTTCGCATAACTTGGAAGCATTTTAAGTACCATATCCATAATTGCCGCTTGGCCATATAACTCAAATGCCTCTGCAATTTTTTGCTTCGCTTCTGCTTCTGCTAAACCTTTTAACCTAATAACATCTGCTTCCGCCGTACCTTGTGCTTTTTGTACTTCCGCTTTTGCTTGACCTTGCGCTTTTTCGATTTCCGCCTTCGCTAAACCTTCCACACGTACTTCTTCCGCACGCGCTCTCGCTTCAGCCTCAATCTTATATTGATCCGCATCTGCCTTTTTAATTTGTTTTACTTTTTCTGCTTCCGCTGATTGCTCAACAGCATAGCGATCGGCATCTGCTTTTTTCTTTACTTCTGCATCGTATTGCTTTTCACGACGCGCAATCTCTTTTTCTTCTAATTCAATTTGTTTCTCACGCTCAATGATTTTAACGCGCATTTGCTCTTCTGTAACACCTTGTTGCGCTTTCGCTTGTTGTAATTCGTAAGAAAGATCGGCGTCTGCACGAGCTTGTTCTTGCTCTCTCTTATAAGATTGTACTTTTAATTCTTTATGTTTTTCAGCTTCAGCGATTTGCGCATCACGTTGGTATTCAGCTTCTTTCGCTTCTTTCTCAGCACGAGCTTTTTCAATACGAGCTTCTTTTTCACGCTCTGCATTTGCAATTGTTGCATCACGCTTAACCGTCGCAATTTGTGGCTGACCAAGTGCATCTAAGTAACCGTTCTTATCCATAATTTCTTTAATTGTAAAGGAAACGATGCGAAGACCCATTTTCTTTAAATCTGTAGAAGCTACTTCATGCACCTTTTGAGCAAATTGCTCTCTATTACTATACGCATCTTCTACTGTCATAGAGGATAAAATCGCACGTAAATGACCTTCTAAAACCTCTTTTGCTTCTACTTTTAACTCTTCTGTTTCTTTTCCTAAATATTGCTCAGCTGCTGTCGATACTTCTTCAATTGTAGAACCTACTTTAATAATAGAAACACCATTTACTGTAACTGGAACACCTTGCTTCGTATACGTATCGCGTGTACCCACTTCTAACTTGTAATTTAGTAAGCTTAAAGGTTCTGCTCTTTGCATAATTGGAACTACGAATGTACCGCCACCGCGAATAATCTTAATCTTCTTTCCATCATCAGTGGTAACTACATTTTTCCCACCACCAAGCCAATTCCCTGTAACAATTAACGCTTCATCTGGTCCAACTGTTCGATACTTCGTAATGAATACTAAAATGAGTAGAATTAAAATTGCGAGTAAAACTCCACCAATAATTAATGGAATCGTCATGTAAATTCCCCCTTACAATTTTGGTTTTTTTAAAGAATAAGCGATGTTTTGTACAAGCAAAACACCATCTTGGACTCCCTCAATAATAACTTCAGTTCCTTGTGAAATATCTTTTTTCCCAATTGTTTTAGCTGGAATTGCATTACTTCCAAATTGGGAGGAAATTAATACTTCACCAAATCCTTCTTTAGGAATTGTCGTAATGACTTCTCCCTTGCAACCAATGAATTCATCCATACGTTGCACAGTATTTTGTTCTGCTTCTGCAATTGGCTTTAAAATTAGTATTTTCATTATGAATACACCAATAAAGGATATAGCACATGCAGCCCCGAAAATAAGAATGCTATTAAAGGAAAATAAATATTCTCCTATATAACTAAGTCCACATAACATGGCGAAAAAACTAAGTAATAAAGTAACAACGGATACCGATCCGCCTCCAAAACTAAATATGGATTCAAATATATCTCCAAAAAAGATATAAATCACAGTGAGTATAGTAGCAACAATAAATCCGTATAAATAAATTGTTTCAAGTGGATAACCAAACAAAACCATTTCTTATCCCCCTCTCTTAAACAATCCCTTTTTTGTTATGTGTATGCCCCACCTCTTTCAAAGATTATTGTTCTTAATTTTCAGTCATTTACCTTTTAAAGAAAAGCCTGTAAGACAGGCCCCCTAAAAAAGAACAGGAGAAGCCTATTGTGACAGGCTCCTCCTAGTAAATAACCGATATATTATATATCTATATAATATATTATTTTCCACAAAAAGTAAAGTTAAACATACATTGGAAAAGCATTTATTTTACTGATAATTCGTAAGTTCCATCGCCATTATCATATTTATATACATACAAATAATATTTACCTGGTTTTGCATTAAAGTTTGCCTCTATATGATTTCCATTTGCTTGACCGTAAGCAGCATAATTTTGCATATCTGATTCATGGTGAAGTACCCATGTCATCCCGATTCCATACTCATTTAAAACGGAAATATCGATATCTTTCGCTGATGCTACATTAAATGTATAAACATCAGTGTGATCTCCGCCGATAAGGCTACCTTTTATAGTAGTGTTTAGTCCAATACGATTTGCTTCCTCTGGGCGATTATTTGGTTCTGATTCTGTTAAGCTTCCATCTTTAACCGTAACCGTTGTTTCGCTTTTGCTCTCTTTTCCTTTATCATCTTTTACTATTAACGCTACTTTATATGAACCTTCTCTTTCATATACATGTACCGGATTTACTTCTGCACTTGTGCTTCCGTCTCCAAAGTCCCATAAATAAGAAACGATTTTTCCATCTTCATCTTTTGAGCCGTCGCTTTTAAATTGAATACCTTCTTTTACAAGTCCATTATAAGGGCCATTTATATTAACCGTTGGAGCTTTATTTTCTCCGTCATCTTTTGCGATACCGTGGAAGACTACATCATATTCAAATTCATTTGAGCTATTTACACGATAATTGACGAAATATGCTGTAACAGTTTTGTAGCCACTCCATTCTTTTTGCGCAAGTTGTTCCAAAGCTTCATTTACTTTCTTACTCATTGCGTTCCAATCTTCTGACTCACCTTTTGTTACACTACCTGTATACGTACCTTCTAATGTAAATGTATTAAAGAATTGGGAGCTATGTTTTGTCATTTTTGCATCTTTCATCGGCAACGTTTCAGTCATTTCTTTCTCTACTGCTGTTAATGATTTTGGGGCATGTTCAGCTAAATAATCATCTGCTACTGCCGGTACATTATATTTATCTTGATTATCGATTAGCTGCTGCATATACTCTTGATACTCTTTATTTAACTTAGGATCTTTACTTAGATTTTCACGATATGCATCATAATTTTTTACGTCATTCGCACGAATCAAATCTTGAATTTTATCAAATGTTTCAAACTGATGCGTATATAAGTAAGACTGCAATGCGAACGAGTAATTATAGAAATCCCAAGAACCGTATTTAGCAAATAATGTACGCTCTGCTGTATAACGACTTGCAGGATCAGATGATAATCCACTAATGATGCTCTTTCTCGGTACTACATTATTTGTTCGAGTAGACCCTGCGAAAAACTCTGCATTTCCTTCTTGGAACCAAGTTAACCTTTCATTTTGATACATATCTCCTCTTCCGAATAAACCTGGCACTTCATATCTCCCTTGAAGATAATGGGTAAACTCATGGCGGAATAATTCTTCTAAACTATAAATACTTTGTTCTGGCGTGCGTTCATATGTAAAGAATGTTCCTGTTTCTTCAATATAAATTCCACCGTTGTTCGTTTCATATCCATACAGTTGTCTATTTAATTGGTACTCTTCTGGACTGTTATAAATTACGATCGTTAATATATCATCTGCATTGCCCGGCTCTAACGCTTTATCATTCCCAATTACACGATGATACTGCGCTTTTACTTCCTTTGCAGCCCAGTATAGTCTCTTAATTTTTTCTTCCGATACTTTATCTCCTGTTTTAAATACGATAGATCCATCATCAAATGTATACGTTTTTGGTAAGTACTGCTCTTTTCCTTCTTTACGTATTTTCTCTAAATCTACTGTATTCCCGCTATAATCTTTTCCGTTATAATTTGTTGTAATTTGTTCTACTGCGACAAAATACGGTTCACTTAAACGTGGATACATATGCATTGCCTGTGTCACAACTTCTAATCCTTTATTTGGATTGCTATGAAACTTCCCTAAACGACTAGCAAAGTAAATTCCATTATTAACGAGCCACTTATTTTCTGGTGTTACTTCATTTAGAAGAGCAATACGATTTATTTCATTAATAAACCCATCTACTTTTCCATACCACATCGTTTCATTCGCTTCTTTACGAGCCTCAATTAAGTAAGACTGTATATCATAGTCAATCCCTTGCATAATATCGTATACAGCTTGTCCTTTCATACGATCGTCTACATACGTATGAAGATTATCATTATATTGTTTTAAAATATTAGCTGCGTATTGAACCGTTTCAACATCACTTGAAGCGTTACTAATCAATTTTCCGTATGCAGATACGACTGTATCTTGCTCATCTGTACCTAGCTTAAAGTTTGGGTTATTCGCAATTGCTTTTAAAGCAGGTAAACATTTGTCCTGGAAGCTTCTTTCATTTAATTCACTTAATTCATTATTATAAAATGCCAAATAAAAAGCTGAACGTAACACTTCCGTAAACGTTTGAATTCCTTTTGAATCATCTTTCGTAAATGTACTACCTCGATGAGCTAATTCATCTATAACGACTTGCATTTTCCCTTTATCTTTATAAAAGGACTTTGCATCTTCATTAAACTGGAATAAGTCTGTAATTTGATGCCACTTAATACTGCCTAACGTTTCAACTAATTCTTGATCATTCATCTTGTTTAAATCAGCCATTGAATAGCTTTCTTTAACTTGCTTTACTGTCGCTTTGTTCGTAATAGATGCTGGTCGCTGTGAAAAGTCTCCTACTTTTAACCGTTCTTCAAACGATAATGTTTCCTCCGCTTTAGAAACGTGTCCAATCTCATCTACTGGTTTTTCAATTCCAACTGGTTTCGAATGCAATACATTATATGGCACCTTTTCTTCTGCTGATGCATGAGTTTGAATTGCCCCCAGCGATAGAGCCATTGTACTAATACTAAGCATTACTTTATTAATTTTTGATTTCTTGTTCATATCCTTGCCCCCTATTCAAATATTCCATTCACGAATTTAACATAAAATCTAGATACAACAATATAAAATGCAATATTTCATATTATTTCTTCTTACATTTTGTACATATCGTGAACAATCTCCCCACTATCTAGCCGCCAATAGTTATGAATCTTTAGCGATTAAACAGTCCTTTTACACATGTTAAAAATCGAATTTTTTGACAATTAACCCTTTAATTGTTATGATTAATATAATTGTTAACTTTATTAAACAAGGGTGGGATTCTATGATAAAAAAAGAGAACAGTGTATTTTATATCTCCATCTTGCTAACAACATTATTCATCATATGGGGAATTACCCCGGCAAGTTGGATACAAGGCTATGATTTACAAAGCGTTACATCTTCCTTAAATTCATTTATCCTCAATAAATTTGGATGGTTTTACTCTCTACTTATGACCGCAATGATTATTTTAGCCGCTTATTTAGCATTTTCTAAGTACGGTTCTATTCGTCTTGGTAAGGATGGAGAAAAACCAAAGTATAGTTATCCATCTTGGCTATCCATGTTATTTGGGGCAGGAATGGGAATTGGACTCCTCTTTTATGGAATCGCTGAACCGATTTCACACTTTACAGATCCACTAACAGGAAAAGCAGGTACAGAGGAAAGCGCCAAGCTCGCTATGCAATATTCATTTTTCCACTGGGGTCTCTTTCCATGGTCACTATACGCAATGGTTGCTTTAACAATTGCATATTTCACATTCCGCAAACAAAAAGGTAGCACAATTGGGGCTACAGTTACTCCATTATTTAATCGATCGAAAAATTCTCCTATCGGAAAAACAGTTGATATTTTAGCTGTTTTAGCCACTGTATTCGGTATTGTGCCATCTGTTGGGATTGGTGCTCAACAAATCGCCGGAGGATTAAGCTATTTATTCCCTTCTATTCATAACACTTTACTTACACAGCTCATACTTATCGCCATCTTCGCTGTTTTATATTTAACAAGTGCACAAACAGGCTTAGATCGTGGGATTAAATATTTGAGTAACTTAAATTTCTCTCTTGCAGGTATATTACTCGTCTCCTTTTTACTTTTAGGACCAACTGTATTTATTATGAAATATTTCACATCTACACTCGGTTCTTATATTGGAGCTTTACCTAGTATGGGATTAAATTTAGGAGCATTTAATGAAAAATCTTCTTCTTGGATAGAAAACTGGACTATTTTCTATTGGGGATGGTGGATCTCTTGGTCTCCATTCGTCGGTACATTCATCGCCCGTATTTCTAAAGGACGCACAATAAAAGAATTTATTTTTGGAGTTGTATTAGTCCCAACTCTCATCTGCACATTTTGGTTTGCAGTATTTGGCGGTACCGCTATCCATATGGAAATGTTCCAATCGCTTGGTATAGCTGATGAAATCGCAAAAAATGGTACAGAGATTGGATTATTTGCTGTTATTTCACATCTACCGTTCTCTACATTTTTAACAATTATCGGGTTAATTTTAGTAGCCACATTTTTCGTTACTTCTGCTGACTCGGCAACATTTGTCGTTTCTATGCAAACGAGTAACGGAAGCTTATCACCAAAAAATAGTTTAAAACTTATATGGGGATTAACAATCGCGATCATTGCAGCTATTTTATTACAAGCTGGAGGATTAAATGCACTGCAAATTGCAGCGATCATCGCAGCACTACCATTTTCTATCGTAGTCGTCCTTATGATTACTTCACTCTTTAAAGAGCTACGAAAAGAAGACGTTAATTTGCAAACGAAAGAAGTTCCGAAAAAAATAAAAAAGGTTATGTAACGATTGGCACCTCTTCTTTTAGAAGAGGTGTTTTCTACATTCATTTCATTTATTTTCCCAAAACAAATAAAACCTACTTGTTTTATAGGGATTATATGTTATTATAAAGGAAATAAATTGAATCTTTTTACATTTATTTACTAACCATTAATCTTTTTTTCTTGATATCTAAATGAAGGGAGGTTGTCCATGTGGAGATAGACATTGATTTTATGAAGGAGCAAATTCCACTATTTGTAGATAGTGCACTATTAACTTTAAAAATCGCATGCTTCGCCATTATCATTTCATTATTTATTGCGAGTATAAATGGTTTAATTCTGTTCTTTCGAATTCATATTATACATAAAGTTGTTCGCGCTTATGTGGAAGTAGCCCGAAATACACCTTTACTCATTCAATTATTTTTCTTATATTTCGGTTTACCATCATTAGGTATTAAATTATCTAATTTTTCAATCGCATTACTTGCAATGTGTTTTTTAGGTGGTGGATATATGACAGAGGTCATTCGATCTGGTCTTGATTCAATATCCAAAAGCCAAGTGGAATCAGGATATGCCATTGGATTAAATAAATGGCAACTATTTAGATTTGTAGTTTTACCACAAGCTGCAACTATTTCTGCACCAGCCCTATTTGCTAATTTTATCTTTCTATTAAAAGAAACATCTATCGTTTCTGCGATCGCTGTTCCTGAATTGTTGTATACAACAACGAATTTGATTTCAATTTATTACAAAACATCTGAGATGCTCATTATGTTAACAGCTTCCTATATCTTTCTTTTTGTACCACTATCATTTCTACTATCTTGGTTAGAAAGGAGAAATCGTTATGGGCAATTCGGGCATTAATCTACTAATTGAATCACTCCCGCAATTGCTAAAGGGACTAGAACAAACATTATTAATTGCATGTTTTACAATCATCATTAGTACAATTGGTGGAATTCTATTTGGAATTATTCGTACATCAAAGATTGCTATTTTAAGATTTATTTCAAGAACTTATATTGAATTATTTCGTTCTATCCCAATCCTTGTTTGGTTGTTTCTTTTCTTTTTCGGTCTTCCAATTGCTCTAGGGATAGATGTTTCTAGTACAGTAGCCTCTATTACAGCTCTATCATTATGGGGAATCACAGAAATTGGAGAAATTGTAAGAGGAGCACTTCAGTCCTTACCAACAGGCCAAGTAGAAGCTGGAAAATCTATTGGAATGAATAAGAAGCAATTATATCAATATGTACTCATTCCTCAAGCAATACGGCGAATGATTCCCGCTACAATAAACATCTTCATTCGTATTATTCAAACGACATCTTTGACCGTTTTAATTGGTGTAACTGAAGTCATAAAAGCTGGCCAACAAATTGTAGAGCGAACAGGAGAAGCATTTCTCATATATGGTTGCTTATTTATTTTTTATTTCTTACTTTGCTATCCATTATCTGTTTGGTCAAGAAAACTAGAAACAAGATGGATATAGACAATTCAATAGTTTGAGAGGAGAAGAAATATGACTGCTCCATTGTTACAATTGCAAAACATCTATAAGTCATACGGTGAGAACCATGTTTTAAGAGACGTAAGCTTACAAGTATTTTCCGGAGAAGTCATCGTTATTTTAGGACCAAGTGGTTGCGGAAAAAGTACATTATTGAGGTGCTTAAATGGACTTGAGAATATCCAAAACGGGCAAATGCTTTTTCATGAAGCCCCCCTTCCGAAAAATGATGTTAACTGGCAAAAACTTCGTCAAAAAATCGGAATGGTTTTTCAAAGTTATCATTTATTTCCGCACATGACTGTTTTAGAAAACATTTTACTCGGTCCTCTAAAAGTACAAAAACGAAATAAAAGTGAAGTATTAAAGCAAGCGGAACAATTATTACTAAAAGTAGGATTACTAGAGAAAAAAGACGCCTATCCAAGAGAGTTATCTGGCGGACAACAACAGCGTATTGCAATTGTTCGCACTCTCTGTATGAATCCTGAAGTCATTTTATTTGATGAAGTAACAGCTGCATTAGATCCTGAAATGGTCAAAGAAGTATTAGAAGTCATTATGAACTTAGCTAAACAAGGTATGACAATGTTAATCGTCACTCATGAAATGGGATTCGCAAAAGCTGTTGCCGATCGAATTATTTTCATGGATAAAGGAGAAATTTGTGAAACAGGAGATCCAACTACTTTTTTCACATCTCCACAAACAGAGCGTGCGCAACATTTCTTAAATCAATTTTTCTATATTGAAACGGTGAAAGGAAGAGATATTATATGAAAAAATTACTAACATTTATTATGATCGGACTGCTTTCTATTTTAGTCGTTGCATGTGGTTCAAATGAAAAGAAAACAGAAAAAACCTCGGCAAAACCAAGTGGGAAAATTGAACAAATAAAAGAGCGCGGTGAACTAGTCGTTGCTGTTTTTACAGATAAACCACCATTCGGTTACGTTGACAAAGATGGTAAAAACGTTGGATTTGAAATTGATATGGCAAAACGTTTTGCGAAAGACTTATTAGGTGATGAATCAAAAGTGAAATTTGTTCCCGTTGAAGCAGCAAGTCGCATTCCATATTTACAATCTGATAAAGTAGATTTCGTATTAGCAAATATGACTGCAACAGATGAGCGAAAAAAGGTAGTTGATTTTACAAATCCACATTTAAAAGTAGCTGTACAAGTGCTTGTTAAAGATGGTAGTCCTATTCAATCAGTAAAAGATTTAGAAGGTAAAAAAGTAATTGTAACAAAGGGTACAACTGCAGATATTTATTTAACAAAGAATATGAAAAACGTAGAATTGATTAAATTTGATAAAAATACAGAAGCGTTACAAGCACTAAAAGATGGCCGTGCTGATGCATATGCTCAAGACAATCTTGTCCTTCTATCTTGGGCAAACAAAAACCCTGGATTCCACTTATTAAAAGATAAATTAGGTGGAGATGACTTAATTGCTATAGCAGTGAAGAAAGGTAACAAAGAAGTGCATGATTGGGTAAATAAAGAGCTTGAAAAACTAGGAAAAGAAAACTTCCTACATACACTATATGACAAACATCTAAAAGAAGAATTCGGTCCTCAAATTAGTCCTGAATCCGTTATTACTGAGGGCGGCAAAGTAAATTAAATAAAACCCATTCGTATGAAATATACTCTTCATACGAATGGGTTTTTACTCTATTATATAGTGTTGTAAACATAAATAATCATATTACGTTATAATAATATAAAACGTTTTTATTTCTTAAATAATCTCTTTCTAAATACAAACATACTCAGCGCTGAAAGAACTAACGCTACGCCTGAAAGTAATGTTGATGTATTCTCTTGTCCACCTGTTGCTCCTAATGATTTCTTGCTTTCTTCTTGTTTATTAACAGCTGGTTTACTTTCTTTCATTTTTTGATTCTCTACTACTTTTTCTTTCACAACTTGATTATTCACGTTTTGTTCTTGAACTACTGCTGATTGATTTACTGCGTCTTTTGAACCTTCAATTCCTGGTGTTGGCTCTTTTGACTCTTCTTTCGGACCTTCAACTTCTTTTCCTGGTTCTTTTACTTCTTCTTTTGGCTCTTCAACTTCTTTTGTTGGCTCTTTTACTTCTTCTTTTGGTTCTTCAACTTCTTTGGCTGGTTCTTTTGACTCTTCTTTCGGACCTTCAACTTCTTTGGCTGGTTCTTTTGACTCTTCTTTCGGACCTTCAACTTCTTTTGCT
>NZ_JAKUEN010000011.1:0-178895 GCF_022662915.1 Bacillus cereus group sp. BfR-BA-01453
ATCAGTGGACATTAAAAAAGATGGCTCCGATCGAATATCGGAACCATCTTTTAAGTGCTTGATTTTTCAGGGCTTTTTTATTAAACTGTCCATTTTATAGGGTACAGTTCACATTTAGGATGCTTTCTTTTTAATCCTTATTCAACAATCGCATACGATAACAATTCATTGTTACTTCTCCAAGTCGTTGCAGTAATTGATAGTTCGCATATGCGCCGACCGGGGCACCGATTATTGGTACGAGCTGAAGCATTTTCGCTAAATCGATATAGTCTCGGTACTCTGTTTGGAACTTTTCCCAGTCCATATGATTTTCTTCTTCTGTATCCCACGTTTCGATGGCTTTCCATATTTCTTTTCGGTGGTCGTCACTTGAAAAGGCAAGTTGGAAAACGTGAAGGATAAAAAGGCGCTCTTCTTTGTCGCTCGTATCAAATCCGTACAATGTTGCTGCATCGAATAAAAATTTAATTTTAATGCCGAGTAACAGTGGAAAGTCAGCAAGGCCAAGGAGAATACCACCAGCTCCCGTCCCTGCCCCTTCTGCCGCTGCTATTTTTTTGTACTCATCCATTTTTTTACGTACTTCGTCGTCTCGTCTTTGCAGTGACCAGTTCGTCTCTTTTAATTTCGGCTTTATAAAGTTTGATCCGGCACTAATCGTTTGTACCATCATCCGAATCGTTTCTGTTAATACTTTTTGTACTTTCGCCGGAATAAGCTGTTGTACTTTCGTCTGCACTTTCTTTGAGAACCGTGTCATCATAGAAGAATCTTTCATGAATGTAGCTTTCCACTGCTCCAGTTCTTTTATAACCTTTTCTTCATATGTAATCATAGGTTCATTCCCTTCAATTTAAACACTCAATACGTTTTGCCCCGTATTGATAAACGAAGCCGATACTAAATACTATGCTTACGACTAATAAAATTCCCGTCATCATGAAATCTTTCGTCGCTAGTAGAAATATGATTGTAAAGATAATACTACCTGTAATAAGGATCGCATTTAATAAAGTAAGGAAATCTTTCTTCTTCTCTCCTCCGTCTACTGGATACAAATCAAGCCAAATCTTCATACGGTGATGTTTCCATAAAGTTAATAGCTGATAACCGATTAAATATAAGAAGATAAGACTTACGATAAATCGTCCATATAAAAACGGGATGAAGTACAGAATAACTCCGCCAAGAGCGAGCAGGCGCACATATAAGCCGAAATAGTTACCAGATCTTAAAAACGTTCTCGTATATAAGTATAAATAGGTACGCTTTTCGCCTATCATTGAAAGAATAAAATCAAGCCATTTTCTACGTGCTACTCTCTCTTTTAATGCTGGTACATCAACGAACATATTCGCGATGCGGTACAACAACATCATCTTCTTACCTTCTTCAGAAATTAAATACTCCCAGTTTAGTGGTTTTCCCTTCACGATTTGATACATGATCGCAAGGTATAACACCATGAGAAGGACGATTCCACCAATAAACATAACGGAAGTACGTTCTACAAGGAAAAACACAAATAAGGCGTTTAAAATAAATCGAATGAACCAATCGGCTCTTTGTATATTTTGATCTGTTAAAAATGACTTTTCCCACGCGACGAATAAATTCCACGCTTTTACAATGATAAACGCGATTACAACCCATATGTACGCCGCTCCAGTTTGTTTCATTTGCTGGAAGTATAACGGAGCAAGCGCTGCCGCTCCAATTGCGATTATGTACAACTGAATCATAAACGTAAAAAGAAATGCCTTTGTGAAGTACGGTTTTAACTTTTCTTCAACTGGCAGTAAGTAAACGAGATCCGCTTCTTTTAATAACGTTTGAATAGATCCGGCCGTTAATACGAGTCCAAGTAACACTGCCATAACGAGCGCAGTCGGAAATGAAGGTGTTAACGTTTGTAACCATTGCTGGTAATAATACGCTCCTGCGCCGATGATGAATACGAAAATAAATTTTAAATGATCATTAAATACGTATTTACTATATGTACGAACTTCTTGTAGAAAGTGACGAAATCGTTCTTTCCATAACGCTGTGCTATTCATAATCTTCTTCCTTCGTTAATGCAATATAAATATCATCTAATGTTGCACCCGGCATATGAAACTGTGATTGCAGCTCAGATAATGTTCCCTTCGCTCTTACTTCGCCTTGATGCAAAATTATGAACGAATCACAATAACGCTCTGCCGTCGCTAAAATATGTGTACTCATTAAAATACCTGCACCGCTCTTTTTCATTTGATCCATCATTTGAAGGAGTGATTGAATCGCTAACGGATCAAGCCCAACGAACGGTTCGTCCACAATATAAAGAGATGGCTCCACTAAAAACGCACTCATAATCATTACTTTTTGTTTCATTCCTTTTGAGAAATGAGACGGAAACCATTTCAAACGATTTTTCATACGAAATTCTTGTAATAATTGTCCTACACGTTCTTCATATTGTTTTTCATCAACGCCGTAAGCCATCGCTGTTAACTTCAAATGTTCTTCTAGCGTTAGCTCATCATATAATACTGGTGTTTCTGGGATGAACGAAAAACTAGAACGGTACGCTGTCATATCATCACGAATTGTTTTCCCATTAATTGTGACAGTTCCTTTTTTCGGTTCCATTAAACCGATAATATGTTTAATCGTCGTACTTTTACCCGCTCCATTTAAACCGATTAAGCCGACAAGTTCGCCTTTATTCACAGAGAACGAAACATCTTTTAATACAGGTCGTTTCGTATATCCTCCTGTAACATTTTCTACACGCAATAACTCGCTCATACGACACCACTTTCTTCATTTATATTCGTTCTATATTTATCTTACCAAAAATTACGCTGTACTACATAGTATCGATGTGTTCAAAAAAAATTTAAATTTGTTCGCATATATTATTACGAAAGCGGACATCATAATTATTGAAGAAGGAACACATTGAAAAAGCGACCACCTATTGATGAGTACAACAACATAGTGAAGTCATCATGAAATGGGGTGTCCATGTTGGACAAAGAAATTTACACATAACCAGATCATTTGTTTTATTTTCGAAACGGGGTGTCTCCGAAAGAGCATATACTGTTTTAAAAAGTAAACAATTTCATTTAAAAAGATTGCAATTCATTTCACTTGAAAATGGGGTGTCTACGGCAGAAACTTTAGCCGATTTACCGTGCATTTCTTAAAATAAATGAGGTGTCTGCGAAACGTAAATTACGATAATGCTTTTTCAATCCCTCTTCAGAAAACAGGAAGCTGAGTCAGCTTCCTGTTTTTCGTGTTTGTTCTCTTATGTAATTATGGTAAAATACGGCTAAGGATATTTGAAAGGATGAGATCAATGAATCATACAGCGGATAATTGTATTTTTTGCAAAATCATTGACGGGCAAATCCCTTGCTCAAAAGTATACGAAGATGAACATGTGCTTGCATTTTTAGATATTAGTCAAGTAACAAAAGGACATACTCTTGTTATTCCAAAAGTTCACAAACAAGACATTTTTGCGTTAACGCCAGAAATCGCATCACATATTTTTTCTGTCGTTCCAAAAATCGCAAATGCGATTAAAGCAGAGTTTAATCCAGTTGGCTTTAACCTACTTAACAATAACGGTGAAAAAGCTGGACAAACTGTGTTCCACTTCCACCTTCATTTAATTCCACGCTACGGTGAAAACGATGGTTTCGGTGCTGTTTGGAAATCACATCAAAATGAATACACTATGGAAAATTTACAAAACATCGCAAGTACAATTGCAAATAGCGTGAAATAGTGACACTATAATAAGTAGTCATACATAACAAGCCACTTTCCTAAAGTGATTAAATATGGCAAGGCTTGTTTCTCCACTTAAGATGCCAGGGACTGCACACTTTCCTTTCCCTCTTCTTAAAGATATGCATATTTTTTCACATCATGAATACGAACAAAAAATAAGGAGGTCTCCTTTTATGTCAAAAGCTAAATCCTTTATTACAGGTGTCATTTGCGGCGGAGCAGTTGCTGGACTAGCTGTTCTTTTCTCAACTCCTTCTTCTGGCAAAGACATGCGCGGTAAGTTAAAAGAAAAAGGAAATGATATTAAAAAGACTTTAGCTGATATTACAGCTGATACAAAATTATTAAAACGTCAAATCGTTGAAACTGCTTCAGAAGGTAAAGAAGTGTTCCAAGAATTAAAAGACGACATGCACGATACACTTTCTAACTGGAAGCAAGATATTTCTCAAAACAAACGACATATTGAGCAAGAGATTTTGGACATTCAAAAATCAATTGAGAAACTACAAGAAGCTGTTCCAGAAAAAGCGTAAACAAATTCCTGCTTAGTTTTTTGCATATAACAAATATTTTTTATATAAATTGACCTTAATACGGCATATCACATAGATATGCCGTGTTTTTATGCATTTACAATATATGTTATCACTTAACATGTATGGACAACACATGTATTCATGACTCATAAACCGCTTCCATAGTTATGCATGATTTGTATAGAATGTCATTTTTTTAAAAAATTTTCACAATTCTCACAAAAAGACTTTATTAATTTTTATTTTACTGGCATAATAGATAGTAATGAAAAAGAATGTTAAAGTGGGTGAGTATATGAAAAGTGGAGAAAAAGATTACTCGGTAAAAGAAGCGATGATTTTCAGCCAACGCATTGCTCAATTATCGAAAGCGTTATGGAAATGTGTAGAGAAAGATTGGCAGATGTGGATTAAACCTTATGATTTAAACATTAATGAGCATCATATTTTAACAATCGCTTATCATTTAAAAGGGGCTTCTATTTCTGAGATTGCTAAGTTTGGAGTTATGCACGTATCAACGGCGTTTAACTTCTCGAAAAAGTTAGAAGAACGCGGCTATCTTGTATTCTCGAAAAAAGAAGATGATAAACGAAATACGTACATCGAAATTACAGACAAAGGGGAAGAATTACTACTTCGCTTAATGGAGGAGTATGACCCTGAAAATAATTCAGTGTTTAATGGGGCTCTTGCACTTCGTAATTTTTATGGGAAGTTCCCAGAAAATATCGAACTGATTGCTATCTTGCGTAACATTTACGGACAAGACTTCATCGATATTTTTGAGAAATCATTAGAAGATATTGAAGAGAACTTTACAGAATCTGATCAAAAGTTAGTTAAGAAGTAATCTATTTACTTTTTCGCAATCATGCTTAAGAATTCATTCATAAGCGGTTTGAATAAACCTTGTTTTGCTAGCGCTTCCGCAGTTTCGTGTACTTCGAGCTGATGTGGAAGCGCTTTTTCAAATTGATCCAACAGCGCATCGAACAAAAGAAGCCCTTCTGCTTTCTCCACTACATATTGCTCGTTCAGTATTTCACAAAGATTTAGTATACGTTCAATATCTTTTTTACGAGCTTTTTTCTTTATGATCAAAGAATAAAATGGACACTTTTCTTCATCAATCATTTTAAATAGTAGGTCTACATAGTATTCAGCTTGTTCTAATCTTCTAACAACGTCCATTTTCTCCCTCACTTTCTAACACAAAGTCTTCTATTTCTGAATTTTATAACACGAACAAAATATCGTATGATACAATATGTAAAGTATATGTATTTTAGCCAAAAGGAGGTCTCGCCTCATGACACTTATAACAGTTGTTTTTGTCGCATTCGCACTTCTTGTTATATTTTACACGAATTTCATGACACATACACTGTGTGAACGAAAACAAATATCTGCGAGCCGCCAACCCGGTGTCTTTCGGGTTATTAATGTATGTATAACAATTTTATTAATTTCTAGTTATATAGAAATTATATTTCATGGAAAGTGAGGAAGGAAAGCCCCTTCCTCACTTTTTTCCTCTATAAGCAAATTATACCTACTATAACCAATAAAATAAACAGTACAAGTAATAAAATAAGTTGAGAATTCATCCCCATCCCCTCCTCTTTTCTGTATATGCGGCATACGCCCAATATGGAACACCTTCAAAATCTGACACGTACTGGTTAATTTTTCTTTATCAATATGAAAACACGTCGAAATATGATATATTAAATTTTGTACATATTGCTTATACTATGAAATAAATGACACGCATCTTAACTTTATCCTTAAGCCACGGTAAGCCCTGTTAAGCGCGCTTTACCAACATAAAAAGCAAAAGTATCAGTGAGACTTAACCGGGCTCTGATGAACTAAAATTCATTGGTATAGGATAAATTAAAAATACATAATAGTAGGAGTGTTTATCGAATGAAGAAAGCTATGCTTGCCTTAGCCGCAACAAGTGTAATCGCATTATCAGCATGTGGAACATCATCATCAGACAAAATCGTTACATCTAAAGCTGGTGACATTACAAAAGAAGAATTCTACGAGCAAATGAAGACACAAGCTGGTAAACAAGTACTAAATAACATGGTTATGGAAAAAGTACTTATTAAAAACTACAAAGTTGAAGACAAAGAAGTAGACAAAAAGTTCGATGAAATGAAAAAACAATACGGTGATCAATTCGATACACTATTAAAACAACAAGGTATTAAAGAAGAAACGTTAAAAACTGGTGTACGTGCTCAATTAGCGCAAGAAAAAGCTATTGAGAAAACAATCACTGATAAAGAATTGAAAGATAACTATAAGCCTGAAATTAAAGCAAGCCACATTCTTGTAAAAGATGAAGCAACTGCGAAAAAGGTAAAAGAAGAACTTGGACAAGGTAAATCTTTCGAAGAGTTAGCAAAACAATACTCTGAAGATACTGGTTCAAAAGAAAAAGGTGGCGACTTAGGATTCTTCGGACCTGGCAAAATGGTTAAAGAATTCGAAGAGGCTGCTTATAAACTGAAAAAAGATGAAGTAAGCGAACCTGTGAAATCACAATTCGGTTACCATATCATTAAAGTAACAGACATTAAAGAGCCAGAAAAATCATTCGAACAATCTAAAGCTGACATCAAAAAAGAAATCGTTCAGAAGAAATCACAAGACGGCGAATTCATGAACGACCTTATGATGAAAGAAATCAAAAAAGCTGACGTAAAAGTTGACGATAAAGATTTAAAAGATCTTTTCAAAGAGCAAAAAGCTGACGCTAAGAAAGACGAAAAGAAATAATGAAAAGCTCGGGATTAGCCCGAGCTTTTTTGTTTGCCCTCTTCTCGATACTTTAGGTCTACGTTCAGATTCGGTAAGTGAAATTATATGAGCGATTTTTCAATTATATCAGCGCAACTCTAATTATATCGGCGATTTTTCAATTATATCAGCGCAACCCCAATTATATCGGCGATTCTCGAAATATATCGACTTACCGACAAAAACTGACAATGATTGCGCCCCTCTCTTCAAGAAACACAAAAAAACCTTGATTCCATCACGCACGGAACCAAGGTCTATCTTATTATCATTGATTAAATTAAAAAACTATGTTAAATTAGTACAGAAACACGTTTTCCGAAATTGAAGGTACGTATTTATCCGTATCTTAATTTTACACCAAAATACATCTTCAGTCAACCCCTATTTTTCACTTTTAAAGGAGTGCTTACCGTATGAACAAAAAACTTGATTTAGAGCAAAAACGATTGGATACCGTAATAGAAACGATTACGGAGCAAATTGATAAACTGGAAAACGAAACTGGCAGACGCCGGGCAGAAGTAATCAATATTCGTAAACACTTTTGGGATGATGTGAAAGTGAATACTGATACTTTTGATGATTATCTTGAAACAGTTATCAACTTAAGGCAACAAGCTCAGTCACTAGCTGTTACACAAATTACTCATAAGCACACCTTTAATCGACTTGCCGCATTAAGACGCATGCATAAAGCACCTTATTTTGGACGAATTGATTTTAAAGAAGAAGGAGAATCTGCTGCGGAGCAAATTTATATCGGTGTAGCCACGCTTACTGATGCAAGCGGAGAAAACTTTCTTATATATGACTGGCGCGCACCCATTTCAAGTGTGTACTACGATTATCCACCAGGACCAGCTGAATATAGTACACCAGAAGGCGTAATTCACGGTAATGTGGAGAAAAAATTACAATACATTATTCAAAATGGCGAGATTGATTCTATGTTCGATACGAGCCTTACAATTGGCGATGAAATCTTGCAACAAGCGCTCGGAAAAGGTACAAACAAACATATGCAAAGTATCGTCGCTACGATTCAGCGCGAGCAAAATGAAATTATTCGTCACGATGAAGGCCGACTCCTTATCGTGCAAGGAGCTGCTGGTAGCGGTAAAACGTCAGCTGCCCTGCAACGAATCGCCTACTTATTATATAAATATCGCGAATGGTTAAAAGCGGATCAAATTATTCTCTTCTCCCCTAACTCTATGTTCAATAGCTACGTTTCTAACGTACTACCTGAACTCGGTGAAGAAAATATGCAGCAAGTGACGTTCCAAGAATATTTAAACCATAGACTAAGCAAGTCATTTGATATTGAAGATCCTTATGAACAATTAGAATATATGTTAACTGAAACGAATAGCCCTATCTATAAAACGAGAAATGCGAGCATTCGATTTAAAGCATCTACTCAATTTTTCGAGATGATTAGAGCGTACAGACAATCTCTTGAATCATCAGGCATGCTATTTAGAGGAATGAAATTTAGAGGAAAGTTAATTGTCTCTGCTAAAGAAATTACAGAGCAGTTTTACAATACCGACTCCTCCCTCCGCTTCCATAGCCGTATTGAGAAGTTAACGGATTGGCTAAATAAGCAAATAGATGCACTTGAAAAAGCAGAACTGAAAAAGCCTTGGGTAGAAGAAGAAATTGAACTACTTAGTAAAGATGAATATCAAAAGGCTTATAAATACTTGCAGAAAAAAGGTGAGTTTGACGACAACTCCTTTAACGATTTTGAGAAAGAAGCGAAAGTACTTGGACGTATGATTGTCCGTAAAAAATTAAAACCACTTCGCAAAGGTGTTCAAACATTGCGCTTTATCAATTTCACAGGCATATATAAACAGCTATTCACAGATGCATCATGGGTTACGGGAGAAAAACCGAAAAACTGGGATGACATTTGCTCATTAACGGTGAATATGTTAGATGAAGGAAAGCTATATTACGAGGATGCAACTCCATTTTTACTTTTAAAAGAGTTAATTGAAGGCTTCCAAACGAACCGATCAATTAAACACGTACTCGTAGACGAAGCGCAAGATTATTCACCGTTTCAGTTCGAGTTTTTAAAACGTCTCTTCCCTGCTGCAAGAATGACTGTACTCGGAGACTTTAACCAAGCGATCTTTGCTCATGCGAGTGAAGCAGTGAATTTCAATACACTTACTAGCTTATACGGACCAGACGAAACGAACGGCATTAACTTAACCCGTAGCTACCGCTCAACAAAACCAATTATTGAATTTACACGTGCTCTCGTACCGGAAGGCAAGAACATTCACGCCTTTGAACGTGACGGAGAGAAACCTACAGTGACGAAAGTATTAAATGAGAGCGAACTGCACGAACATATTACTGCTAAAGTTGCTGAACTGCAAACAGAGCAGCACAATACGATCGCAATTATATGTAAATCTGCAGCTGAAAGTGCCGCTGCTTACGAAGCACTTAATCATATCGAGAATATTAAACTCGTGAAGAGTAACTCAGCCGAGTATGAGCAAGGCATCGTCGTGATCCCAGCTTACTTAGCGAAAGGTATCGAATTTGATGCCGTTATTATTTACAATGCTTCTAAAGATGTATACAGCGATGAGAGCGTTCGTAGATTGTTCTACACTGCTTGTACGCGCGCAATGCATGAATTGCACCTTTATAGCGTTGGCGAGGTTAGTCCTTTTATTCTTGAGGCTGATTCGGAGAGTTTTGAGCTTATTACAACACCTTGATAACAATCAAGGTGTTTTCTTTTTTATGCAGGACTTACACCTTTAAAGTAGAATATATCAGTTTAGAAAAAAGTTAAGGAGCGAAAAGATGAACCACTATTTTATTGCTATTTATGACGGTGAGTTTCCTACCGAAAAATTACATACCATTTTACAATCTAAGCACACTTTTACTGACCTAAACGTCCGCACCATTGCAATCTCCTCACCAAGACCTTTCACATTATTAGTTGGCGAAGAACACGATGCACTTACAACTGGACTTACAGACAAATACCACTTATTAACGAAAGAGTTGCAAACACTCAAGCAGCAAGAAAAGTACTACTATGTATACGATTATAAAATTAGAAAGACCATCGAGAATCCTACCCAAAAATGCTTTTCATTCGCACAAATCCATATAAGTGTTACGAAATTCCATCAGATGATTCAAAAAGTAAAAGACTTAAAACAACCTGTATTTGCAGGTTATAACATCATTTCTCATGATGCAGACATACTTACGATTGATGTACTTCTATCCTCACCTTTATTAGATCCTGACACTTCCGAAAAAGATGAAGAAGAATACACTTATTTACAACAACTAGCTGAATCGATATCTCGTTCTGAATTATGCACTTCTATAAAAGCAAGTGCACTTATTTAAACACGAAAAGAGGGTTATTTATCCCCCCTTTTGCTATCTATTTACGTTTGTACTTGATCATAATAATGCATTCTTTTATATGCAACTTATATAAGTATCAAGGTGTTTTTCTCATTCTGAATGAAACACCCTTACGTCTATACACACTCAGCACAATCCCCATTATAAGCGCATGAAATACAGTCGGCGTTAATCCATAACTAATAAAAGGTAAGGATATAGCAGCAAGCGGCAATAATCCTAGTATCATTCCAACATTATAAATGAACTGGAATACAAAAAGAGTCAATCCACCAACGAGTAGCAATTTACCGTACCGATCATTTATTTTATAAGAGATGACTATTAATCTTGCTACAAAAAGAGAAAGAACGAAGACAAGAATTAACGCAAGCCAATACCCATAATAGTAAGTCAAACTCGCAAATACAAAATCAGTATCCGGAGCAGGGATGAATTTTGTATCTCCAGATGTACCAAACCAACCTGCTGATGACATTACCTCTTTTAATCGTATATACATAAATCCTGCGCCCTGTGCATCACGCTCTGGATTCAAATACCCTAAAAATCTATCCAAATAAACTCCTTTTACTGTGGGCCAGGAAAAATAGGCCCCTATAATCAATAAACAGATTGGTACAATTGTAATAATTAATGCCTTTTTCTTCCCTAACTTACTCCACCAAAGCATAACGAATACCATCGTGATATAAATAAAAATCACTGAAAAAGCTGCGCCAATTAAGAATAAATACAAAGAAAATAAATACAACACTACAAGATACCTAACTTTCAATCTATTGTTATTGAAAAAAGAAGCCCAAGCTAGAAAAAAGAACGGTACTGACATTAAACGATCAATTGCAATAGGACCAACTTTTATTATCCGTTCTCCAAGTATCGAAGCGTTCGGAAAACAGTATATCATTAACAAGATCAGTACCCCAATTGTATAAAACAGCCATCCGAGTCTTTCTAATTTCCGGTAATCAATCAGCATCATCACTACAACTGTTGCAACACCGAGAATAACAAAAATCACCTTATTCAGTAGTAAATCATTTGTATGTCCAAAAGCTATAACCGGCAAGAACCCTAATCCCATCGCAATCACTAATAAACCAATTAAAAACCAATCCACCTTTGGCTTATGTAGTTTGTTCAGTTCCCGGCCAAGTTTAATTGGACTCCCCATTTGCTCAACAGCCTTATCTTCAGCAACTTCCTCACTTAACCCTTTATCCATCCACATATTCTTTGCCTGTTTCAAGTGAAAATTCAGTTCAGTTGCTACTAAGTCCTTCGCTTCTTTTGATTTAATATGGTTCGTAACTTCTTTTAAAAAACGCTCCCCTTTTTTGTTCAATTTTTTCTCACTCCTGTACTAATCCTTTTAGTATAAATTGTACCTTCGTAGCATTTTTTTCTGCCTTTCGCAGCATCTTGTTTCCTTTATCATTTAATTGATAATATTTCGCTCCCACGTGATTCCAGCTAGATTGGATAAAGCGATTCTGTTCTAGACGATGTAATAACGTGTATAGAGACCCTTCGTCCCCTTCGAATTTTTGAATCCCTCTCCCGCGCAGTAACTGCATCAATTCATAACCTGTTTTTTCATTCATAAGAAGTTGCAACACTGCTAAAAGGATGTCTTCTTCTTTTTCGGACGATTGATTGATTTTTTCACGCACCCGCTTCTGGTGCTGATCAGAAAAACTCAAATGTTTAAAAGTTGTGTTCTCCATTGATTTTCGCAAGCCTTTTAATCGATCTTCCATTTGATTATTCCTCCAATCCTTTCTTCAAAAGCTCCTTCGCTTTTTTCAGTCTCGTTTTTATCGTGTTTTCCTTTATTTCTATTACTGTAGCAATCTCTTTAATTGATAATTCTTCATAATAAAATAGATAAATGACTTCTCGGTATTTTATCGGTAAATTCATTACCGCAGAAGCGAGCTCACGGTCCTCCGCATTTTGAATGACAGTTTGTTCGACACTATCATTTTGAACCCCCATATAAGCAGATTCAGCCTCTGTCACGATCACCTTTTTGTTATACCAACTTTTTATATAATCCTTACATTGATTAATCGCAATTCTCCATAACCACGTTTTCACATTCGACTGCCCTTTGTATGTATGAAGAGATTTATAACACTTCACAAATATATCTTGCGTTACATCCTCCGCAACCTCTTTATTATTCGCGTATGAATACACAAGCTGGAGAACTTCTTGTCCATACTTGTTCATAATTTCATCGATAAGGAGTTCCTTATCCTCTATTTCAAACACTTCTACCGTTAATTCATCCACATCATTTCCTCCTTCCCATATATTAGACGACGCACTGTATGGAAAAGTTTTATAAATTTATAAAAAATACAGATGGCAATCACGTTTTTTTATAAAACACTTTCCAGCTACTTACATATAATAAACCGAATAGTCGTTACAATACATTCACGTAAAGAGCGCCCCTCTCCCAAGGCGCTCTTTACGTTTGCAATAAGGAGTTTGTGTTAGTTTTCTATCGTCAAGATTTCCCTTATCGCTAAATGAAAAAGAGAACCGATTTAATCGAGTCCTCCTTCTTTTTAACGCTCACTTAAAGAATCTAATATATCATAGCCATACAAAGATGGCTTAATAATATCAAAACCAATACATTCTTCATACAAGTATAGTATTTGAAGTTCTATACATAACGTAGCTGTTTGTTCTTGTTGATCTATTGCTTTTTCTAGTTCTGCCGTGTATTTCCTTTGAATGTTGTTATCAGTATCCTTATTTTTTAGTTATGTTTATTTAACAAGAAATACAGTTGGTTATGACAAACCAACCATTTAAAAGTAGGGCTTTTCATCCATTTGTCTTGTTCCCTATTTTAAAACATAATACAATTAAACTGTAACTTAATAAGCTATAACTAGTAGGTGTGGCAATCATCTCTTCCATTTCGAAAAAAGGGGGGAGGTGATAAAGTGAAACTTTAATCAGTGGGGGTTTTCTTCATCCCCCACTGATTATTAGTTGAACCAATCGGACTTTTATGGGCAGTTGATCCCCCACCTTACTTCTTTGCTTTCGCTGCATTTTGAGGTGGGGGTCTTACTGCCCATTAAAGTGGGATAATATGATCGCGATGTTTGTAATGAAAGTAATGTATGGTATCCTAACCGGAGCTGGCGTTGTCATCGGTAGAAGATACGTCGGTCCATGGCTAATTTCTGTATACAAAAAAGCGAGAACCACCCTGCTTCGTGGAAAAGGTAAGGGCGGTTCTCGGCTAAAACGTTAATGTAATTGTCTTATAACCGCACCTACTACCACCACAATAGCAAGTTAGGTTACAAAGGCAGAAGTTTCTCAGGCTTCTGTCTTCTTTATTTTATGCAAAATTCATACTATATACTCTACCATCATTGTAACACATTTTATTTATTTTTAGTCAAGATAAAAAAACACCTGAAGAGGTTCTCTTCAGGTGTTTCTCTATTTTACGCTAATGCAGCTGCATGTTCTTGTTGATCTACAGGAATGACAGCGTCTGTTAATGCTTTTTCTAGTTCTGCTGTGTATTTCATTTGCTCTTCTTTGCTCCAACCTAGTTTTGCAGCCATGTAGTTGATTACTGCTTCTTTCCACTCGTATACCCAGTGAATGTTGAAGAATACAGCGCCTCTGCGACGTACGAAGAAGTCGACTGGTTTTGCTGTCATTTCGTAATCCATTGCGTATACAAGTGGGATTAGAACGTCTAGCGGCATGTTGTATTCTTTCGCTTCGTCTTTATGTTTTTTCGCTAATTCGAACAGTACGTCTACGTTAGAGCCGTAGAATTTCGCGAATTCTTCTGCTTGTGCTGTCGTTAAACCGTATTTCGTACCTTCGCCTGCTTTTTTCGCGATAAATGCTGGTAATCCTTTAGATCCATCTACATGTCCACCAGAGATTGGCATATGTTTCGTTGAGCTCTTCGGATATGCACTATGACCTTCTTTTTGTAGTAAGTTCGTTACGTAGTCTACTACCATTTCAGCCATTTTGCGGTATCCTGTTAATTTACCACCTGCGATTGTAATTAAACCAGATTCAGAAGTCCAAATTTCGTCTTTACGAGAAATTTCAGATGCACTCTTACCTTCTTCGTAAATTAACGGACGTACGCCGGCCCAGCTTGACTCGATGTCTTTTTCAGTAATTTTTACGCTTGGGAACATGTAGTTAATCGCATTAATGATGTACGTGCGATCTTCTGTTGTCATTTGTGGTACAGCTGCGTCTTTATCATAGAACGTATCTGTTGTACCTACATAAGTTTTTCCGCCGCGTGGAATCGCGAATACCATACGTTTATCTGGTGTATCGAAGTAAATCGCTTGACCTAATGGGAAACGTTTTTGATCAATTACTAAGTGAACACCTTTTGATAACTGAAGTACTTTTCCTTTTTTCGAGTTATCTTTTTCACGAAGTGTATCTACCCAAGGACCAGCTGCGTTTACAATTTTCTTACCGTAAACTTCGTATACTTCACCATCTAGTAAATCGATTACACGTACACCACATACTTTTCCATCTTTATATAAGAAACTATCTACTTTTGCGTAGTTAACAGCTTTTGCACCGTGCTCAATTGCTTCTTTCATTACTTCAATTGTAAGACGCGCATCATCAGTGCGATATTCTACGTAGTAACCGCCGCCTTTTAATCCTTCTTGTTTTACAAGAGGCTCTTTCTTCAGCGTTTCTTCACGGTTAAACATTTTTCTGCGCTCGCTTCGTTTTACACCTGCTAAGAAGTCGTATACACGAAGACCAATTGATGTACTGAATGATCCGAACGTACCACCTGTATGGAACGGAAGTAACATCCACTCTGGTGTTGTTACATGGGGACCGTTCTCATATACGATCGCACGCTCTTTCCCCACCTCTGCTACCATTTTCACTTCAAGTTGTTTTAAATAACGTAGACCACCGTGTACAAGCTTCGTTGAACGACTTGATGTACCTGCTGCAAAGTCCTGCATTTCAAACACTATTGTTGATAACCCGCGTGTTGCTCCATCTAATGCAATACCAGAACCAGTAATACCTCCACCAATTACGATCACATCTAATTCTTGTTTATTTACTCCGTTTAATACGTCTTTACGTTGTTTACTTGAAAATTTCATGGTAATTCCTCCCTTTGATAACGAAAAAAGAGACCACAAACTCCGCTATAGATTTCGCCTCTATAGCGTGTTGTGGTCTCTCCAAATCTCCTACCGAATTATTAACTTGTCACCATTATAACACTGTTTATGATTATTTGAAAGCTTTTGTTGCTTCAATTGCTTTTTTCCATCCAGCATATAGCTCTTCGCTTGTTTCCGCTTCCATTGTTGGTTCAAAGCGTTTGTCCATATGCCACTGTTCTTTAATTTCATCTTGGTTTTTCCAATATCCAACCGCAAGACCAGCTAAGTACGCTGCACCTAAAGCCGTTGTTTCATTGATCACCGGACGCTCTACAGGAACGTCTAAAATATCACTTTGGAACTTCATTAAGAAGTTATTTTTAACTGCTCCGCCATCAACGCGTAATGTTTTCAGTTCAATACCTGAATCTGCTTCCATTGCGCATAATACGTCTTTCGTTTGGTAAGCTAAAGATTCTAGTGTTGCACGAATGAAATGCTCTTTCGTCGTACCGCGCGTTACACCAAACATAGCGCCGCGTACTTCACTATCCCAGTACGGTGTACCTAATCCTACGAATGCTGGTACAACGTATACACCGTCAGTTGATTCAACGCGAGAAGCATACACTTCACTCTCACTTGCATCTTTAAACATGCGCATTCCGTCACGTAACCATTGAATTGCAGAACCTGCTACGAAAATACTTCCTTCTAATGCGTAGTTTACTTTACCATCTATTCCCCATGCAATTGTTGTTAATAGGCCATGCTCAGAAGCTACTGCTTTTTCACCAGTGTTCATTAACATGAAGCAACCAGTTCCGTAAGTATTTTTCGCCATACCTTCACCGAAACAAGCTTGTCCAAATAATGCCGCTTGTTGGTCACCAGCTACACCTGCAATCGGTACATTTTGACCGAAGAAGTGATAGTCAATTGTTTCTCCATACACTTCAGATGATGGACGTACTTCTGGAAGCATGCTCTTTGGTACTGTTAACATGTCTAGAAGTTCATCATCCCATTGTAAGTCGTGAATGTTAAACATTAACGTACGTGATGCATTTGAGTAATCCGTTACGTGCGCTTTACCACCAGATAGTTTCCATACAAGCCACGTATCAATTGTTCCGAATAATAAATCGCCGTTTTCTGCTTTCTCTCTTGCACCTTCAACGTTATCTAAAATCCATTTTACTTTCGTACCAGAGAAGTATGCGTCAATTAAAAGACCTGTTTTTTCGCGAACCATTTCGCTATATCCTTTTTCTTTTAACTCATCACAAATTTCAGCTGTTTGACGAGATTGCCATACGATTGCGTTATAAATTGGTTTGCCTGTTGTTTTATCCCATACAACCGCTGTTTCACGTTGGTTCGTAATACCGATACCAGCGATTTGTTCTGGTTTTACATCTGCTTCGCTTAAGCAAGTTGCGATAACTGCTAAAATAGATCCCCAAATTTCTTGCGCGTTATGCTCTACCCAACCTGGTTTTGGAAAATGTTGTGTAAATTCTTTTTGAGCTGAATGAACAATTTCACCTTTTTTATTGAACAGAATTGCACGTGAGCTAGTTGTTCCTTGGTCTAATGAAAGAATATATTTTTTCATATCGGTTTCCCCCTTATGCTACTTTTCTACTATTTGTATTGCTTCCACTTTTTTTGCTTGTCATATAAGAGATTGCTAGTATAATCACTGTTGCAATAATTACATAAATAAGTGCTGCATTTTGTTTTCCTTCAAATACAACTTGATGGAATAATCCTGCAAGTGATCCACCTAAAATCGGACCTACTACTGGAATCCATGCATACTTCCAATTTGAACCGCCTTTTCCTGCAATCGGAAGGAAGAAGTGCGCGATACGCGGACCTAAATCACGTGCTGGGTTGATTGCGTATCCTGTCGTTCCACCTAATGATAAACCAATACTTACAATTAAGAAACCTACGATAAATGGATTTAATCCATCTGCAAATTTATTTGCACCAATTGCTAATATACCAAATACTAAAACGAATGTCCCAATCATTTCACTTAATAGGTTTGCAAATGTGTTCGGAATTGCTGGACCTGTTGCAAATACGCCTAACTTTGTTCCTGGATCTTCTGTTTCTTTCCAGTGTGGTAAGTAATGTAAATATACGATAACTGCCCCGATAATTGCTCCAATCATTTGTGCTGCGATATAACCAGGTACGTCACTCCATGGGAACGCTCCCTTAAATGCTAATCCTATCGTCAAAGCTGGATTCAAATGTGCCCCACTAATTGATCCAACCGCATACGCTGCAACCGCTACTGCTAAGCCCCAGCCCATTGTAATAACAATCCAACCAGAATCTTTCGCAAACGACTTCTTTAAACTTACACCAGCACAAACGCCGCCACCAAGTACGATTAACAACGCAGTCCCTATTAACTCTCCTAAAAATGCTGACATAGTATCCCTCCACAATCAATTTAAACGCTTCCAAATGTGATAGAGGTAAAATGAATGGCCATTCGTTTTTGTCAAAAGAAAAAGACCCACAGCTTTGCACGCTTCTATATAAATTTATATAGAAACAATGAAATGTGGATCTCTACTTTTCTCCGTCACGTTTATTAACTTGTCTATAATGTTAACTGTTAATGAAAGCGGTGTCAACAGAATTATTTCACATTTTCGTCACTTTTTTTGGTAATGTTTCCATAGTTCGCGTTTTGATGTCGTAATTGCTGTCGCACCAGCATGTAAAGCTCTCTCTACATCATCAACAGTACGAATGAAACCACCCGCTAAAATCGGTACACCAGTACGCTCTTTCACTTCAGCGATCACGTCCGTTAACGCTCCTGGGAGCACCTCTATATAATCCGGCTTCGTCTTTTCTAAAAGATTGCAACTCTTCTCCATTGCACTCGAATCGATTAAAAAGATACGCTGAATTGCCACAACACCTTTTTGCTTCGCCTTCATAATGACGCTCGCCTTTGTTGAAAGTAACCCGTACGGTCTAAACTCCTGACATAAATATTCCGTCGCATGCCCATCACTCTGCAAACCATGAATTAAATCCACATGTAAAAACACCTTTTTACAATATTGCTTCGCAAGTGATATAACACTCTTCAATTGGCCGACATGAATATCTAAAATAACGATATACTCATACGAACTATGTAATAGCTTTTCCAAATCTTTAATTTGCCTCACTGCCGGCAAAATCTTTTGTTCATGAAATTCCATTCTAAATTTCCCCTTCTTTATGTCATCCTATCCTTTATAGTACACAATTTAAGTGAAAAGAACAGCTAGTGTAGGGGATTTCTTTCAAATCTTTTTTACCTATACATATTCTTCAACTTATCAGAAGCAGTGCCACCTATAACCATTAATATGAAAGGTAAAAAACTCATTACATATGGTGCGTCCGCTAAAATTGTAATGCTCGCTCCTGCAAACTTATTTAATGTCCATACAACGATTTTTGTAAGAAACAAAAATACCCCGATCATAAAGAGACTATCGAAAAACACCTTCCATTTTGGATATGCTAATTGCTTACTATCTTCGATTACTTTTTGCGTCAACTCTTCATCACTCCTTAGCAGTTCATCAATCGTAATACCGAACAAATCGCTTAAATGAATAATAATTTCAATGCTCGGATAGTTCTTTCCCGTCTCCCATTTCGAAACAGACTGCCTACTGACATGAATTTTTTCAGCCAAATCACTTTGCGACCAATTTCGTTTTTCTCGTTCTTCTTTTAAGCGTTCACTAAAAATCATACTGTGTTTATCACCTCTCTACGTCTAGTATGGACAAATACATAATGAAGAGTAAAGCGAGTTGTCGTCGCGTAGCTTGCGCAACTTGTGCGTTACAGGTTGTAATGGTGCTATTTCATATGCTATGCGATGTAGGTTTCATATATTTTTCTTCTATAATAATTTCCCGAACAATAATACAAAGAATTAATACGAATAAAGACTAAATGGGAGCATAAAAAATACGCTATCCTTTCTTATCAGTCTCCAGAAAGAATAACGTAAAGTTTCATTTTCAAACCTTTTCTTCAAAAAAGAAGCTAACGATACATTGTTAACTTCTCAACTGAAAGCAAAATAGTATCTTTCCTTATCTTCTAATATCTAGGTTGTGATTGAATATTTGTAAGATGAACATCATACATATCAATGATTTCAAGAAATCTATCAGCTTCACGAAAAACATGGTCTGCTAATAATGGATGGATGATACTTTTTATTTTACATTGCTCAATTAAATCACGTGCTGTTTTCTTAAAATCCCGAAGCGATGCAACCGACACACGATTTTGATCTAAAAATTGATCTAAAAGAGGGACTGTTTGGGATTGTGGTTTCATAGATTCTAAGTCAATTGCTTGATACATTAATGCATCAAAATCATTGCTAAAATTCCGTGCTGTATCTACAAGCTTTCTTTCCGATGGATCAAGAAGATGGCCAATAAATTTAGCATGGTCTGCCATAATCCGTAAAAAGAAAACATTTTCTTTAATAATAGCATCAGGAAGAGCATCTAATTTCCCTTCATTTAATTCCATTAAACGTTTTCTAAAATAATCAGCTTCCCTACTCGTATGGTCAACTAACAGTGGAAAGTTATTTTGTCCCGGCAATTTACATGTGAGAATCAACCCTAAAATTTTTCGTTTAAACCCCCAAATATTAGTTGCGGCTTGTTGTACTTCTGCGTTAAATCTTTTGATTTGCTCAGGATCTGTTTCATTTGTGTAGGAATGCGCTATTTGTTCAATATGTTCAAACAATCGATAAAATTGATTCGCCTCTTCGATTAATTGCGTATCCTCGCATCTAAACCCTAAGCGAAGAAAAAGAGAATGTTCCTTCATGATTCTAGACCAAAAACGAATTTCATTTAATGAACGCTCAACAAACATTACAGATGTAACACCTGTATCAGGATGTAATGATGTTTCATCCCTATGCATTGTTAATCCCCCCCAGTAAAATACCCCGCTAGTTCCATTCTTATGAGGAAACATATATATAAATGCCATCAATAAAAGTTCATGATGAATCTCGTATACATGCTCCCAAAAAAGAAAAAGGCTACCTACTAGATGGTAGCCTTTCAACATTTCTATTAAAGCAATACAGAATCTTTATCACTATCCTGATTACGTTTCTCTCGTTCCTCTGCTAAGCGCTTCATATACACTTCGCCTTCTTTTTCAATAAACTCATTATCCATCTCTTGCTCTTTTTTTGAAGTATATAAAACCATGTAGCCACTTAATACGATCCCAACGATTACAAGATACACCCACCATGGTAAAGTTTCCACTCAACTTCATTCCTTTCCTTAGACAAGCCTTATTAGTTTCACTGTATGAGGAAAGAAGTGAATTTATGCTTAAAATTTTTATTGTGGATGCTTCGCGAAGAACGCTTGTACATATTCCATAAACTCGATTGGTTCCTGACGAAACGGTGCGTGGTATCCTTTTTCAATAATATGGAACGTACTATTCGCAAATAGCCCATGATACAGTTCACCATTTTTCCAAGAAACGCTCTTATCATTTCTGCCCCATATAATTAGAGTCGGCACCTTAATTTTATCGGCTTCCATCGCAATGCGGCGCTCTCTCATTTTCGTCAGCTGATCATAGTGCTCTTTATCGTCACGACTATTTTTCACTTCATTTTTATTGTAATCCGTAATCTCAGTTACAGTTTGTAAGTCTGTCGATAATGGCGGCACTTTATAACTTTCTTTTTGCTGAAAAGACTCTATTCCTGTAGAATCCGCCAAAATGAGATGCGTCACTGCATCAGGATATAAATATGCTAAATTGAGGGACATCTCTCCGCCCATCGAATGACCGAGCACCGCAAACTGATCGTATCCGAGCTTCTTCATTAACTTATAATATAAATTCACTTGCGCAGGAAACGAATACTCGAAATCAATCGGCTTAGAAGAACGTCCAAATCCTAAAATATCTACTGCAATAATCGTGTGATCTCGCGCAAGTTCCGGATAAATATCACTAAATCCATCAGATGAACCACCAAACCCGTGTAGCATAAGTAAAGGAGGTTTCCCCTCACCAATTTTCTTAAAATAAATCGTCTGCCCGTCAATTTGCGCCATACTCTCTTTCGTATTCAGCTTCATCATAACAGTATCTTTCACTTCTCCAACCTTCGCAATCGGCTTATCAACGAAGTTACATACGATAAGCAAAATGAGCACAATACCGCTAATCATATAAAACTTAAACCGTTTCAACATTCCCGTCTCCTTTCTCTTGTTGCTATTTAAAGTTTTTACATTTTTTGGTTGTTTTATAATTAATTTTAATTGTAACTGTAATAGTTACAATTGTATTAAAAAAATATTACTCACTGCCATTACTGATGGTTATTCTGTAACTATTATAGTTACATATTTAAAGTAAGTCAATTTTTTTATAACTAAAAAGAAAAAAGAGACCTCATTGTGAGATCCCTTTTTCTCTTTTAGCCACCATAATCCCCATGTTCAGCTTTCATTAGTGTTGGACTTTTTTGATGATCTGTTGAACTATACACCCCTAAAGTCAGTGTAAATACTGTTACAATCCCTAATAATTTAATTACTACTTTTTTCATTTTAAAGCCCCCTTATCAAAAATTTTTTCTCTTGCTTTTTTACTAAAATAAAAATACTTACTTGCCTCTTCCCAAAGGTTTTCTTCATAAAATTTCACTGCTAATTTTTCCTGATACTCCTGAGTATAATCATATAACTCTTCTCTTTCAAAATACGTAATTCCTCTAAGAATAATGCCCTCTAATTCTTCCGCTTTTACACCTTGATTTAATGCATTTAAAATTTCATAATGGTGTTGATAGCCTTCAATTTTCGAATCTCTACAAATCTTCAATCCTTTTTCTATAAGCTTATTTGCAATCTCATGCTCTTTTAACTTGTAATGCTCTTTTGCTTTTACATAAAGAGCTTTATAATGTTGGGGAGATTTTTCTACTACTTCAGTAAGATAACGAATTGCCAATGCAGATAAATTTTGTGTAGAATACATCCATCCTAAATTATGACGAACCATAATAATAAATTTTTCTTCACCAATTTTTTGGAATTGATCCATAGCAACTGTGAAATGCTCTTCAGCTAATTCCCATTCCTTTAAGTTCATACAAGCTAAGCCTAAAATATTATCACAAAAAGCTACATTTAATTCATATCCATCATGATTTGAATACATATCCTTTGCCTTCGTTGCATGTTTAATAGATACCAAAGCTTGTTGTATATCATAATGAAATGTAGCTAACTTATAATAAAACTCAGCCTTTTCTAATTGATCAGGAACATACTTCAAAAAACTTTCAGCCTTTTCGTAATGTTCTTTAGCGAGATGAAAATTTCCTAACTCACTAGCATGTATTGCTTTAAAAAAGTGATAATAATAAGTTAAAAAATTATCTGTTGGTTGATCAAACGAATCTATCTTGTTAAAACTCTCTTGAGATAAGCCTAGATTATCTATTAAATAGTTATATCGAAATTCTAGCAAATAATAATAAAGTAATAGATTTTGGTCCTGCAAACCTTCTCCAGTCTCTTTTTTTAGTTTAGTAAATTTAAAATCAATTTCTTGTTTTAGACGTTCTGCATTACTTATACGTCTTGATCTAATCTCTAGATACCATTCATTCAATAGCTGCGTCAGTTTTTCGTTTGTAGTAGATGTAATCATGAAACCCCTCCTAATCATCTGTTATGTACTCTTTCATAAATAATAACAGAAAATTCAAATACCCATCCCATTCATCCTACAAATAAATATTTCTCCACAATTAACTGACAATTTAATAATTTTTTTATAAAGATTATTAAATTTAATAATTACCCAAATAAAAAAGCAAGCAGTTCTAGCGATTAGCTAAAACTACTTGCTCTCCTACTTATTATTGTTACTCTTTAATAAATTCCTTCGTACTTCTCACTGTATCAATTGGACGAACTAATTTTTCGATTTCTTCTCGTTTTGGCTCTAGGAATGGAGGTAACGATAATTTTTCGCCAAGTGTTTCGTATGGCTCATCTCCCATAAATCCTGGGCCATCTGTTGCAAATTCAAATAAGATTTGTGGCGCAACTCTTGCGTATAATGACTCGAAGAAGTGACGATCTACATAGCCAGATGAAGGAAGTCCAACGCTACTGATTCTCTCAATCCATTCTTCTAATACAGCGCGATCTTCTACGCGGAATGCAGCATGGTGCACTGTACCAAATCCTTGTTGTGCTTCAGGAAGAACCGTATTATGTTCTACAATAACAGATGCACCGTTTCCGCCTTTGTTCACTTCAAATAAATAGAATTCTCCTTCTTGCGCAACCTCTTTAAATAATAGAACTTTTTCTAACACTTCTTTGAAGAAACTAAAGTTTGCAATGCGGATAAATACAGGGCCTAAACCAGTAATTGCGTATTCTAATGGAACTGGACCGTTTTGCCACGGTGTACCTGATTCTATTCCATTATCTAATTCATCTGAGATTAATTGATAGTGTTGATCGTCAAAGTCAACGAAAGAAAGAGTTTTCTTACCGAATTGCTCTTTAATGCCTGTATGTTCTACTGCAAGACGCTCAAAACGTTTCACCCAATACTCTAACGCCGCATCAGTCGGCACTCGGAATGAAGTTTTTGAAATTTCATTTGTACCGTGTACTCCTTTTGGAATACCTGGGAAGTCAAAGAATGTCATATCTGTTCCTGCAATACCTTTATCATCTGCGAAGAATAAATGGTACGTTTGAATATCATCTTGGTTTACTGTTTTTTTAACTAAACGCATTCCTAAAACGTGAGTGAAAAACTCATAGTTCTTTTCTGCACTACTTGTAATGGCTGTAACGTGGTGAATTCCTTTTAATTGATTCATTTTATATTCCTCCAATGGTTTTTAAAGTTATATTTTCTCTTCTATTACTTCTCTTCAATAGGTGCTAATTTTGCTTCAATTTCTGCTCGCTGATCTTCTAAGAACGGTGGTAAATCAAGTTTTTCTCCTAAATGTTCCACATCTCCATCAACTGTAAATCCTGGTCCATCTGTCGCAATTTCAAATAGGATTCCGTTTGATTCGCGGAAATATAAGCTTTTAAAATAGAAACGGTCGATGATTCCTGAAGACTGGAAGCCTCTTTGTATCACCTGTTCTTCCCAATAAGCAAGCTCTGTATCGTTTTTCACACGAATTGCTAAATGGTGGATGCTACCGCGTCCTGGCTTTTCAGTAGGACCATCTAAATATTTCACAACGATTTCTCCAAAAGCCTCTCCTTTAATGGACTGGAAAATTGCTTCCTCTTCGCTGCGGCTAACCTCTGTATAACCAAACATCTCTGTAAGTGTGCTCGCCATTTTATCAAGTCTACGAACTGTCATTTCCACAGAACCCATTCCTTGAATTTGATGCTCTGCAGGAACTTCTGATTTCTCCCAAGTTTCCCAGTGCTCTACTTTTTCTCCGTTTGAAACGAGTAATACTAAGCGAAGACCTTCAGCATCCTCAAATTGTAAAGCAGGACGATTTGCATATGTTGTTATTTCACTATGTTTCACATCAAATGTCTCAAATCTTTCTTTCCAGTAACGCAAGCTATCCTCTGAAGGAACGAGTAATCCAATTCGAGTAATGGCATTCGTACCGCGGTACGTTTTTCCTACTAAAGGAATTTCAAAAAATGATAATTCTGTACCTGGACTTCCTGTTTTATCTCCATAAAATAAGTGATACATTGATGGATCATCTTGGTTTACTGTCATTTTCACACGGCGTAAACCAAGTACATTTTTATAAAAGTGATTATTCTCACTTCCGTTTTTTGTAACCATTGAAATGTGATGGTGCCCTTTAATTTCATACATTGTTTATTCCTCCGCTTCGTTTTACTAGTCAAGTGATAACTAAAAAATAATATGCTTCTTAGCTTTTTAATTTATTCTCATTATGTTTTTGTAAATTCATTTTAGTTTTTACTGCATAAGTTACATTGTTTTTTAAATCGAAAGCAACTGAGTGTATGTTTTTCATATGACTCAATCGCTTTCGTCACTATCACTTTACAACTCAAGTGATTAAAAAGCAAGTGATTTATCTCAAATTCAAGATATTTTTTTATTGCATAACATTTTGGACTAGAGAATGGTTTAGTAAATTAAAAAAACATTAGTGGAGAGAAGAACCGTCAATCTAGATTAAAGTTGCAACGCCATCAGCAAAACAAAACATCATCAAATCAGGAGCTTTCTCACCCTATGAAACACCTGATGGGCAACTTAATGGAATGAAAAGATACCTTGATCGTAGATGTTGGTGGTATGAGGTTAAGTAAGATAAGATCCTTCCTGCTGGGTGGCTTTTTTTATGTTCGTTTCATTATGCTTCATATGCCATGCTATCTGGAAATTCTTCGTTCTTTCTAAGACATCGCACAATCCTAGTACACGCACAATTAAAATAATGTTCTCTCATATTTAAGGAATCCACTGGAGCTTGCTCTATGTCATAAAACATTCGTTCCTTTTTATTATAGTGCATCTTACCTATTTTAGCGGGTGATTCAGAAGGATAGTATTGATAAACAACTATCTCTTCATTCTCAAATTCTTTAGTCATTAATAAACATATTGCCATATGTAAAGACCTCCTTATTTATGCTGAATTTTATGTTTGGATTTATTCGAGAAAAATGATCCCCTAATTTCTATTTTAAAATTATTAGGAATGCATAGTCTTCTTTTAAAAATTCAATATGGAAGTCCTCTAAATGTATTAATAGTATATGCAAAATGGTTGCTAGTAAAATAAAAGAGCGTCTTCAGATAGAATACCCCTTTTATTTCATGGTTAGGTTACCCCATTATATCTTTTAAATAATAAATGAAATTTGATTTGGTAAATCAATATTTTTAATATTCTCCATTCCACCATGTTCATCAATTTGCTTATATATCTTAAAGGCGCACTTGTAAAATAATTGAAAATCTTCCTTAGGCAAATCATCAAGTAAAACATAGCCTTCTTCAAAGCTTATTTTATCTTTCAAAATTTTAAAACGCCATCTTTCATACATTTCTGGGTATTGCTCGCAAATCTCAATAGTAGGACCAAAACTATAAATCGTATATTCGCTATTATCTAATTCTTTTATTATTGTAATCGTTGGGTATCTTCCCATTTCAATTCACTCCTTAATTAATCAAATACTTTATCTAAAGGGATTTTAAAGTGTTCGTCCAGTGGGTTGAAAGGCTCTGAATCAGGAGCTTTCCAAGGGACCGTTTTAGCATGAGCTGTCGCATATCCAACTTTAAAAATACCTTCAAAGATTCTTTTTAACTATTTCATTTTTAATAAAGAAAACAGCCCCACTAAGCTTTTAACACTTAATGAGGCCATTCAATTCGCACTATTAATTATGGAACGACGGCTTATAGAACGAACGATTATCAAGTGCAAAGACACGCTCTGTGTATTCGCCTGGTTTTGTGCGTCCTAATGCGCGGTCCATCATGTTCATTTTTGCATCTAAGTTATCGATGTAATGCAGAATTTCTGCTTCTTTCACTAATGGTGGTTTTGGACTACCCCATTCTGCTTTTCCGTGGTGAGAAAGGACGATGTGTTGAAGAATTAATACTTCTTCTGCATCGATGTTCAGCTCATCTGCTGCTTTACCAATCTCGTTCACCATAATAGAAATGTGGCCTAGTAAATTTCCTTCTAACGTGTATGTTGTAGAAATTGGGCCAGATAATTCGATTACTTTACCAAGGTCGTGTAAAATAACGCCTGCATAAAGTAAGTCTTTATCTAATGATGGGTATAGATTTGAGATAGCTTTCGCTAAATCAAGCATCGATACGACGTGATACGCTAATCCAGATACGAATTCGTGATGGTTCTTCGTCGCTGCCGGATAGTCTAAAAATTCATTTTGATGCTTATTCAATAAATGTCTCGTTAGACGTTGAATGTTCGGGTTTCTCATTTCAAATATGTATTGCGTAATTTTCTCAACCATATCTTCTTTTTTCACTGGTGCTTTTTCTACGAAGTCTGAGATATCTGTTACTTCATTTTCATTTGCAACACGAATTTGTTTCACACGTAATTGAATACGGCCTTTGTAGTTTAAAATATCTCCAGCCACTTTCACGATTGTTTCCGCTACATATTGTTTCTCAACTTCTGGTGATACGTCCCACAATTTCGCTTCAATATCTCCACTTGGATCTTGTAAGATTACTGTTAAAAATGGCTTTCCATTGCTCGCGATACCTTTTGTCGCTGTTTTAATTAACAAGAAAATATCGACTTGTTCACCAACTTCATACTCTGCAATTTTCTTTTTCATTCGAATTCCTCCACCAAATCAGTTACTTTTAGTATAGCACACTACAACTCATTTTCTTTACGCTTATGCGTTAATTTTATAATCTGTTTTTCTGTAAAATACGTTAATAAATGCGCATGGCATGTAAAGAAGATGACTTGTCTATCTTTTGCGATTTCCTTTATGAGTTCAATTGTGCGATTCGTCCTTACCGCGTCAAAGTGCACGAAGCTATCATCAATAATAAATGGATAATCATGCTCAAATGTTTTCGCTAATGCAAATCTCAGCGATAAATATAACTGCTCCGCTGTCGCTTGGCTTAGTTCGTGACTGTAAAAACGAATACCGTCATTACGCTCCACAATAAATGGCTCCGCCTCTGACGGTGAAAAGATTTTACTATATCGTCCGCCCGTTAAATACACAAAATACTCTTCTGATTTTTGTAAAATACGAGGAAGATGTACTTCATGATAATATTGCTTCGTTTTCGTTAACACTGTCTTTGCGGCCGCATACGCAGCCCACTTCTTCACTTGTTCACGCACTTGCGCTTTTTTCATTTCCCATTCGTGCAGTAAATCACCGTATGTACTACCTTCTTCTAAATTCGCAATTTCCATACGATGTTTCGCAATGCGCTCTGTCAGTTCTTTTTCCTTTGTAAGACAGTTTTGCATGACTGTCATTTCTTGCTTTAATTTTTCATCATAACCGTCAGCCTCATAATGTTCAGCTAATGATAAACTCGTTAAACGCTGTTCTAACAGATCAATTTGCGGTAATAAACGCCCTACTTGCTTCTCAGCATCTTCACGTTTTTCCGCTAGTTTACCTGCCTCTAAAAACATCTCTTCATTTGTAGCTTCTGCGATATGCCATAAACTATCTCGTTCTACTACTAATTGCTTTAATTGTTCTTGCATGAACGCATATTCTTCTTGCCATTCCGCCAGTTTTTCTTTTAACTGCTTACAAGTTTGGCGCTTCTCTTTCTCATTTTGCATACGGCTTTGTGCCTCGTGCAGCTTACTATACTCCGCACTACCAATAACATTTTCTAGTTTATGTTCAAATTGCGAAATCATTTCAAATAATGAAGATTTGCGCTCACTTTTCTTCTCTAAATCACGATATAATTGCTGCATCTTTTCCATACGCTCAAACGCCGATAATATGTGCGCATACTTATAAAACTCAGGGAACGTATAGCGCTTTTTATACACATTTACTTGTTCGCTCGTGCGGAACGTTTCTCTTTCCCATTCCTCATACGATGAAACAACTTTATCATACGCTCGCTCCATTTGTTGTAATTTATATGACTCACGCTCAAATAGCTTCCGTATCTCTGCATCTTTTTCTAACTCGTAGCGTACAGACATCGCTTCTTCACTTTGTCTTCCGCCGGCACTTTGCTGAAGAGTAAGAAGCTCTTCTTGTAATCCACTTGACGGATCTTTATATAAAACGAGGGCAAGAACAATCCCTACAAAAACGATGACACTAATAAATAAAAGCGGGCGATTGTCTATAAATAAGCTTGTGAATAAAATCCCTGTGTTAATAAGGAGTAACAGAAGACAAACTCTTTGCCACTGCTTTTTCTTTTGCATCGCTGCTCCTGCTTTTTCCTCGTACTTGCGCTTCATTCTCTCTGCACCCATACCGATAAACGCTGCATCTTGGAACGACTTCTCTTTCTCAGCTAACGTATTTCGCTCTTCATCCGCTAACATTTGTTGCTTAATTTGTCTTATATTTTCTTCTTGTTCTTCTAATTGCTCCTGCGCTACTTTAAAACGATCATCAAGCTGTGCTTTTTGCGTTTCTAATTCGCGCGCCTTTTGCACTGTTTGCGTAATTAACTCTTTCGTTGCCAAACTCATATCAAACGACAGAACTGTTTCTTTTTCAAAAGTAGCACCAATTTGTTGCTCTAGTTCTGCCAGTTCTTCTTTTATATTCGTAATCGTTCCTGTCAAATCACGCATTTCTTGGTGTGCATTTTCGTAAGACATATGCTGCATACGAAGTTCTTCTACATAACTTTCTTTTTGTAAAAACTCTTCATCTATTTGAATCGATTCTATTTCTGACTGCACATTCTCTATTTTTTTATGCAGCGAATCAACTTGTAATTGAAGCGGCTCCATCTTCGCCTTAATCGCTTCATAACGCGCCATTCCGTTTACAGGAAATTGCACGTTCTCGTTTTCTAACACTTTCTCGTGCGCACGCTTTTCAATAACGAGAGGCTCTAGCGCTGCTAATATTTCATAATCTTGCTTTCGTTTTTCTGCGCTCTCTTTTTCCACGCGAACAGAAGCTAGTTTCTCTTCACTTTCTTTTAGCTGCTCAACTTGTTTTTCATACGTGCCAATTTTCTCTTGCCACTCTTTCATCTTCTCTTCCAGCTTCTTCATCTCTTGCAGTGACACGTTAATTTCCGGTTTACGCCCGCTCGGCTTAAAGCGCTGATCCATTTCTTTTTCTAGCTTTTTATCGAGCTGTAATAACGCATCACTTCCAACTGCGCTTGCTGAAAATAAATAATTGCCGATGTCCGCTTCACCAAGCTGATGAATGTTTTGAAGACCGTGCATATCAAATGAAAAGACAGATTCAAATAAGCTCTCATTCATCCCGGTTAATATATCGTGTAAAATTTCTTCGCCGCCCGTTTTCCCGTCTTCAAAATAAACGGTTACTTCACCCGCTGCCGTCTTTGGCAATCGTTCAATTTTCAAACGGCCGTATTTCTCTGTTTGTACAGTAATTGCTCCGCCATACTTGCCGCCTTCTTTCGGCTCATAACGGCGCTGTCCTCTCGTCGGAAAACCGAATAAAATACTTTTCATAAACGAGCGAATTGTCGATTTTCCCGCTTCATTTTCACCGTATAACACCGTCAGCATTGAAAGATCCATTTCCACATTTTCTAATTTTCCGTACCCATAAATATGGAGTTTTTCAATTCTCATTTCTTATCCCTCTCTTGCTGGAATAATTGTTCTAAAATAATATTTTCTGCTTCCTTTTGAATCTCTTTCTTCTCTTCTTCTGTAAAAGATTCAATACTATTACGCGCTACAGGAGATGTCCAAATACTGCGCAATACGCCGTCCATATTTGTGAAAGCTTCTAACTCCTTTAGCACACTACCGACGAAATGATTTTCTTCTTTCAAACGTTCGATTTCCGCAAAAGAGACCGTCTCATTTTTCCACTTCATCGCATACACGAAATCTTTTCGCTCTTCGCCAGATGCTAAAATATGAAAAATCTCTTCTACGCGCTTTTCATCACGTAAATAAGGAGAAAGTGGCCCTTGTCCTGTAAATACGACAGTAAATAGCGTCCCTTCCTCTTCTCTTCGGCATTCATTCATCGCACTCGATACGCTCGTCATCAGTTCATCAACAGTTTCAAGTCTATCAATATTCACTTCTATCTCATCCCACACAACATCCGCCGTATGGAAAAATGAACAGTGCGATCCTTGTTTCGTAAGTTCAATCAAGTATGCACCCTTCTCACCCGTTTCCTTACGATGACGTCCTTGTATATTACCTGGATAAATAATGCACGGCTCCTCTGATAAAATTTCACGTTTATGTATATGGCCAAGAGCCCAATAATCAAACTGCTTTTCTTTCAGCTCACGAATTTGAAACGGTGCATAGCGATTATGCTCTGCATCTCCTTCCACACTTCCGTGAAGCATGCCAATATGAAAAGGCGCATCACTCATTTTCGTATATTGCGCTGTCATATTATCCGTTACCGCTTGCTGCAAATAACTAAATCCGTAAATAGAAGCTAATAACTCACCATTTTTATAAAATGATTTCTCTTCTACGTAAGGCTCTGTAAACACATGAACATTTTCCGGAAGCTCAATTGCTGCCCAGCTTCCCCCTAAATGATCGTGGTTACCGTGAATAATAAAAACAGGGATATCATACTGCGACAGTCTCTTCATTTGCTCGCGCACAAACACTTGCGCCCTCAAACTTCTCGTCTCCGCATCATACAAATCCCCGGCTAGCAATACGAAATCAACGCGCTCTTGAATCGCTTTATCAATAATACGTTCGAACGATTCAAACGTACTCTGCTTCATTCTCTCCCAAACAGACTGCGGTACATTCATCTCCATTCCTTTAAACGGACTATCCAAATGCAAATCAGCCGCATGTATAAACTTCACTTGTTTCACAAATAACGATCCTTTCTATGTTTCAAAAGTTTCACCTTATTGTAACACGCAATGTCATATATTTCTTTGCATATTCTAGTGATTTATGCCAAAATAGTTATAAGATTCTGATTTCTATTATTGGAGGGAATTTTCATGGGAGTATACGTTCTAACAGTCTTTGAAAAAGATGGTTCTAAAGCATTAGACGAATCATTCGAGGCGGCAACTGAAAAAGAAGCGAAAGCAAAAGGTGAATCTATTTTAAGAGAAAAAGGATTGTATGAAAAAACACATCGCTGCACATCTTCTGCAGGTAAGCTCGTTTTATTCCAGCGCTAAAAAAAGAAGCGTCATCCGCTTCTTTTTCACTCTACTATATCTTCGTCACACCACGTAAACACCACATCTAGAATGCGATTACCGATACGTACGCGCTTATTCCATTTTCCTGTTTGGATCTGATGTTGCAATTCCGCTTTCATCTTTTCCGTCCAGTCGTGAATCGTTTCACTACCGTCGTACGGATATACGCCTGGAAACTCTTCCTGCAGTAGATGCAAGCTCTCTGCATCAAAATGAAAATGGAAGAAGTAGTTTGCTGTAAGCGATGGTTCTTGCAATCGTAAAAACTGATCATCAATTTGCTTTCTATTTCGATAGAAAGTAAAGATATTCACTTTACCGCTCGTAATTTGGTCAATTTGAATTTCGTGCTTCTCTATAATCACGTCTTGTCCACCTCGTTGTATACTATCTTTAGTATATATGTCTTTTGCAACAAAGTTAACCATTTTCGCGCGAAATTCATTTCCTTCATTATATTACCTGTACCTCCATATGCAATCAGAACAAATAAAAACAAAGTTGAAGGGGAGCGATCACATGTATTTCGGAAGCAAAGGTTGGTATGTAAAAGAACTTAAAAAATTAGGTATCCGTACTTATGAAGGTAAAAAACTAGAATCGTATCGTACGCATGTGTTATCTAGTTTACTTGAGAGAATGAAGAAGGCTTCGGCTTAATTAATGTAGGAAGCAACTACGTTTGCTTCCTTTTTATATAGTGGAAAAAAAGAAATAATCCTATCTTAACGTTCTATCTTTATCGTTATACTCTCTTGATAAAAACCATCCATTATCAACTGAATCTCTATTACTAAATTTCTTTCTAGATAATCATTCGTACATACTTTAAATTCCCCATACTTATTAACCCGTCCGCTTCCAACATACATATCACCACTTGTTATGACAATTGTTGAATGAGGTTCTGCACGACCCAACACAAAATTATGACCATATTCCACAGAAGCTATCGTTATTTTTTGATGCATATTATTAATTGAACCTATACATTTCTTTTTACACAAATTAACATTACTTTCTTCAGCCCTCGAAAACGCCAGATTCCTGTTAATCTTTTCTGAAGACGAAGCAACATTCCCCAGCCAAATAAACCTATCAAATGTAGTAATAGGTAGAAACATCTATACTAACTCCCCCATTCTTCCTTTCCCACATTAAAAACGTCTGTGTAATGCAATTAGAGCGTTCTTAAATCTCTCATACTTTCTAAAGCATAACATGAGAAAATAATAAAAAAATCGTACAAAAGGGCAAGCCTATAATGTACGATTGGGCATATATAATATTTTAAAAATGAATTAACTTCCTTTCAATAGATACAGCTACTGCTTCTGACCTTGAATTAACACCTAATTTATTATATATATTTGTTAAATACGCTTTTACTGTTCGCTCAGCTATTCCCATATCGAATGCAATTTCTTTATTCTTATTTCCACGCGCAATAGCTTTCAACACAAACAATTCTTTTTCTGTTAAGTTATTTTCTTCAACCTTATCAGCATATACTTCTTTCCTTTTATAATTCACTATCTTTTCCATAATATTAGGTTGTAATAAAATCTCACCTCGAATAGCCGCTTCCAATGTTCGAAACAAATTCTCACGATCCGTATCTTTTAGCAAATATCCTTTTGCTCCTAACTCAATTCCCTTTAACATTAATTCATCTTCGTTATAAGTAGTTAATATAATAATCGGCGTATGATTTTGTTTTTTATTTAAAGCTTCAATTGTTTCTAAACCACTCATTTTAGGCATATTTAAATCCATTAAAATAACATCAGGTTTCTTTTTTTCTATGAAAGAAAGGGCTTCTTCTCCATTTTCAGCCTCACCTATAATTTGAAATGAATCACTCGTTTCTATTATTAATTTCAGACCTTCTCTTACAACGAAATGATCATCCACAATTAATACGTTATACTTCATCGCTATCTCCTTCATTATTGATAGGTACTTGAATACACACTTTCGTACCCTTCACCTTTTCACTCAGTATATGTATTTCTCCATTAATCAATCGAACTCGCTCATTTAAGCCAATTAAGCCGTAATGTCCAGGATTCTTACCGATATATCCAGTGTCAAAACCAATTCCATTATCTTCAACTTCAATAGTAAGTCTTTCAAGGCTACCGCTATATTCAACTTTCAAATGTACATCTGTTGCCTGTGAATGTTTTGCGATATTCGTTAAACATTCACTAATTACATATAAACAATGTTCCTTTACTAAACTTGAAATATGCGGGGGGCTTTGAATAGTAAACCTCACATGTATAGACGTAGCCTCAGAAAAACGTTGAACTTCTTCCTCTACAGCTTTATTAAATGAATTAGTAGTATGACGCAAATCATCAATAACCAGCCTTGCGTCATGTAAAGTTTGTCTCGCTCTTATCATAGTTTGTTTCATAATCTCTTGAGATCGCCTTGTATTCCCTTTTTGCATATGAGCGTCTATTGCTTCCAATTGCATAATTAAGCTCGCTACACCTTGCGCTAACGTATCATGTAAATCCCTTGCCATTCGCTGCCTTTCATTAGCTAATGTCAATTCTTCTACTCTCATATATGCAGACTCTAACTCTTGAATGTAGCTCTGTATACGATTACGTGCATCATATTGCTGCTTATTAATATAAGAAAAAGGAATAATAATTGCTAGTACTAAAAGGAACATAGAGATAAGAATAGCTACTTTATTCACACCATAATTCATACTAATCGCAATACAAAATATGGCATACATAAGAGTAAAAACTGCCATTACTTTAAATATATTGTTATAAACATATAAACTTTGGGCAATTAAAATAGGCGTTAATCCAACAAAAATAGCTATTGAACCATTTGGTACAATAAATGCAGCAAGAAACACAATGAAGAGTTGTACAAAAAAGAAATACAACAATTGTCTATTCTTTAATGAACTTGCATACCAATGAAAGATAGTATGAATAACAATAATTATTGTGAAGAAAAAACTATCCATTGAGAGAATATTATTACGAAATTCTAAAAGCATTGAAGCTATATATACGAGTGTAATCCATAAAACAATAAACCTTCTTGGAATAAATACCGCTTCCAATACATTTGTATCCACGTCTATATTTGAATTCATTTTTTTCATATTCGACCTCCACCATTATATTATACAAGATGCAGCTTACATTTTGATAAAGTGAAACTTTAATTAGTGGGGCTTTTTCCCATCCCCATTACAGAATATAAATATGAAATATTGCATATCGAAATGCGTTGATATAATTGTAAGCGCTTACTATAATAAGCGTATAAAGATTTATTGCATCTTACCATTAAAAAAGGAGGCACTCATATGGAAATCGCAATGGCAGTTTTAAAATTTGTAGGTGGAGTAATTCCATTAGTTCAAGAACTTTTAAAAGCATTCATGTAAGGTTATCATTCAGCAATTATCTATAATAATTATCATACAAATGATCTGTATATCAAAAACAAATTGATACACAGATCATTTGTGTGAGAAAACTTTATACGAGAACTATGTAACCTTGTAGAACAATACTGATACATCTATCTCAAGTTAGAAAAAGATGCTCACACAAGGGCGTCTTTTTCTTATATTACTATGTATTCAGAGGACATCGATTTTATCAAATAGATAAACGACGAATTTCTGTTCCCTTTTATTTTTTGATAACGAAATAATCACTCCAACCAAAAATGCTATAATAAACCCAATCAAACTAAGGGGGAACATTACTTTGCACGGAAAACACATTCAATTTCACAAGTTCGGCAATCCAAAAGATGTATTACAAGTGGAATATAAAAATATAGAACCGTTAAAAGAGAATGAAGTTTTAGTCCGAATGCTAGTTAGACCGATTAATCCATCTGACTTAATTCCAATAACCGGAGCGTATGCACATAGAATTCCGTTACCTAACATACCTGGTTATGAAGGTGTTGGCATTGTAGAAGATGTAGGGGCTTTTGTTTCTAGAGAACTTATCGGTAAACGTGTTTTACCGTTACGCGGAGAAGGTACTTGGCAAGAATATGTGAAAACATCAGCTGATTTTGTAGTTCCTATTCCCGATTCCATCGATGATTTCACAGCGGCACAAATGTATATTAATCCTCTTACGGCATGGGTCACTTGTACAGAAACGCTAAACTTACAGAGTCATGATGTTTTATTAGTAAATGCTTGTGGATCCGCTATTGGGCATCTTTTTGCACAGTTATCACGAATTTTAAATTTCCGACTCATTGCCGTGACAAGAAATAGTAAACATACAGAGGAATTACTTGAGCTTGGTGCCCACCATGTAATAGATACTTCCACTGCCCCGCTTTATGAAACCGTTATGGAATTAACAAACGGAATTGGTGCAGATGCTGCGATTGACTCTATCGGGGGACCAGATGGAAATGCATTAGCTTTCTCCTTACGTCCAAACGGGCACTTTTTAACGATCGGTCTTCTATCAGGTGTACAAGTAAACTGGGCAGAGATTGTCACGAAAGCAAAAGTACACGCGAACATATTTCATTTACGACATTGGAATAAAGAGGTATCACCATATAAATGGCAAGAAACGTTTCGTCACTTAATTCGCTTAGTAGAAAATAAGCAATTACGTTTTATGACGGTACATTCTACATATGATTTAGCGGATGTGAAAGCGGCAGTTGATGTTGTGCAGTCTGCTGAGAAAACGAAAGGGAAAGTGTTTTTGACGAGTTATTGAATGTGGCTAATAAATTAATTTTTCAAGAGTCCGAATTAATGAACATATGGTATGTAAAACATAGGAGTATATAATTTCCTGTGTTTTACATACCATACATATTAAATCCCCTTTAAAAATACATGAGTACAAAATAAAAACGCATCCTTATTAGATAAAATGCGTTTAATTCATGACCATCTTTTCACTTTTTTTACCACTTAAAGAAAGCAATGTAACAAAAAGAAGCATTAAAACAACACCAATCAATTGGACATTTTCTAATGTTTTCCCAAACCAAATAACCGATACGATCATTACTGTTAAAGGCTCTACACTTGATAATATACTTGTTTCCACAGCACTAATATAACTTAAGCTAGCTAAAAAGAATGCGTATGCAATTGTACCGAAAATAATGAGTGCAATTGTCATTAAAGTTATGTCCACACGAGCAAAGAATACCCATTCATTCGAATTCCATATTTGAATAGCTACTCCAATAACAGATCCTCCTATAAACATTCCCCAACCTAGTATTATTAAAATCCCCCATTCCTTCATAAGACGAGCAGGATACAATGTATAGAATGCATAAGTAAACCCAAGTCCAATCCCAAAAATAATTGCTTTTGTACTAACTAATAAACTATCCAAAGTGCCGTTGGTTAATAATAAAAATAAACCAATTAATGTTCCAATAATCCCAATAACTTGATTTCGCGGCGGTAATTCTTTCATTTTTAATGAAATATATGATACAACAATAATTGGTGCTGAAAATTGGAAAAGTGTCGCAACAACAGAATTACTCGCATCAATTGCTCCTAAAAAAGCATATTGTAATCCTAGTACACCAATTATACTAAATAAAATCAGCTGCATTGCTGACGGGAATGATTTCCAAACAGCAAAAATATCTTTTTTTGCGAGTAATGAAAAAGATAATAATAATACTCCAGCTACTATTAAACGAATCGTTAATAAAAAAGGGACAGACATGTTAGTTACACCAAAAACCCACTCCATCATCGGGCCTGATAACCCCCATAAGATAGAACCAACAATAATCAATATTATTCCTTTTAGACGGGACATATTTTCACTTCTCTTTCTATAAAAAATAAATTGTAAAATTGTTACTTATTAAGCATACAAACAAAAAACTATTATATGTATGGAAAAATAGGTAAATTGATTCTTTATAAAACTTGGTTTGAGTAAATTAATTTCGCTACTTCTAAAATGTACTACTGCTTCCTAAGATTTTCCCAACATTTGTTTAAACTACCAACTATTAGAATACAGCTTAACCTTGTGCAATTAAAGTATAGCTTTTATAAAAATTATAAAATAATACAAACTAGTAATAATTACATTTAAAAAACAAAATATAGTTAAAAACGAAGTATTTTTCCTGATTCAATAGAATCTCGGTTCCTACTTCGTCTTTCTTATTATAGCTTTTCATAAAAAAGAGATATTTGCTTTCATTTTATTATACCTTACATATACTTATATTGTGAGAATCTATCACTAAGTTTATTTATTTTCAAATGTTTCATATGTAATCAATTCCTTAATTGGAAGGCGTATTGTCCTTCTTGCCGGATTAATAGCTTTACCTACACTAATAATCATTACGGGAATATATTGATTTGGAATTGAAAATTCCTGAACAAGCTTTTCAGAATTAAATCCTGTCATGGGACACGTATTTAAACCTTTTAATTCTGCTGCTATCATCAATTGCATTGCGCACAAAGAAGCATTTCGAATTGCATCATCTCTCATAGCTTCAAAGTTGTCTTTATAAAAAGAATGAATATCGCCTTCAATTTTTTTATAAATATCTTCACTTAAAAATCCCGACTTCATTAATGGTGAAAATACTTTGGCATAATTATCATACGCATGTAGATCCCCTAAAATAATAACTTGAACAGAAGCATTTAAAACTTGTTTTTGGTAATTAGCAATAGGATAGAGCCTTTCTTTACTTTCTTTTGTGGTTATTACCAAAAATCTCCAGTGCTGAAGATTCCATGCTGAGGGTGCATAAGAAGCTATTTTTATAATTTCATTTATTTCATTTTTAGAAATAACGTAACTAGAATCATAGTTGCGGATGGAACGTCTTTTAATTAAAGTCTGTTCCATTCTCTCATTGTTTTGATTGTTTATACTCATTTAAAATTCACTCCTATTAAGCACATTTTTAATTACACTTAAAAATCTACCCTTCACTTGAGATTAAAAGTATAGGGGAGTATGAGAAATAATATTTCACCAAAATTTTATTAGCTTACTATATAAAAACATTAATAGCGCCAATAAGATTTCTAGCGTGTACAAATATAAAGAATAGTCTAGACATGAAATGCAATCATATGACTAGAGTAAGAAAAAAACAATATGTGTTGATAAACCTATTTAGTTCATAATATTATCTCTCCATAGATTAGCAAATTTTTCAGAAACTAACCCTAACACCTTATCCCTTTCTTTATAAATAAAAAAGTGATCCCCTTCAAATTCAATGAACTCACATGATTTAATTGTATAGCAATCCCATTCTTCTATATGCTTTTCTTTTGTGAGGGGATCATTATTTGCATACAATATGAGAAGTGGAGCGTTTAATTTTATATTATTTAAATAATAGTCATACGTTTGTATTAATTCTAAATCCGCTTTTAATACTGGTAAAAACAATTCAGATATACTAGAATTCCCTAGATTTTCAGGGACTCCCCCTATTTTTTTCAAGTTTGTAAGAATCTCCTTTATATCATGCTCTGAATGGGAAGCCGGAAACTGATTGATTATAATATGTGGAGGCCTTCTACCAGAAACTATTACAAATATCGGTAAATTGTGAGCACTCTGTTGGATTTTTTTTGTTATTTCAAATGCTAATATTCCACCCATGCTATGCCCTAAAATCACATATGGTGTCTCATCAATTTGTTTAACAATTTTATTATATAAATCTTGAACAGCAGATTCCATATTTTTGTAAAAAGGCTCCTTTACTCTACCTCCACGTCCAGCCAATTCAATAGGAATGATTTCAATATCAAATTGTTGTTGTCTTTTCCACTTATAGAAGTGTCTCACTGTACCGCCTGCATGTGAAAAACAGAACATTTTAAACTTAAACAAAGATATCTACCTCATTTCAGTTATTTGTGAGCTTGAATAGCTTGTGCTGGATAGACGCGAATTGCATAAGGCCTTTCATTACGCAAAAGTAATTGATAAATATTTTTTTTTAGTTCTTCTTTCATATATAAATCTTCATTATCTATATATATATTTAAATCATATTTATATTCTCCCTCCTCTACTTGATAAGGTTGCGTTGTAACCTTATATACGCCAGGTAAAGAGTTTATTAAATTTCTAATTGAGGAAAGAGAAACTTTCTCTCCATTAGTAATAATAAAATCTGAAATACGCCCTTTAAAATATAGATAACCATCTAAATCAATTTCAAAAAGATCTCCAGTTGCTATAGTATTTGGTCCAACAATTGGGTTCCCTTTAAAATCTCGACCAACTTTTTTCTTCAGTATGGTATCTGAAGTAATAATTAATTCCCCAGAATTATCATCTATATTGAGTTTTTTTAAAGATACCTCCACTCCCTCCATCGGTAGCCCAACAGATAAAAACTTTTCTACCGGTTCATTATGTGCTGCCAAAGTAGCAACTCTAGGCCCAGCTTCAGTTAACCCGTAAGTTAAATATAATTCTAGATTAGGATATAAATTAAGAAGTTGCTGTGTATATGTAGGATTTAGAAAATCCCCACCAACAGTTAAAGTCTTCAACGAATTAGGAATTCCACAGTTGGATTTTAATAAATTTTTAACTAATAAAGGTGTAATAGATGAAATCGTAATTTTATATTTTTCTAGTAAACTAATGTAATTTTTCGGTGTAAAAGGGGGGCCTGAAATAACTAACCTACATTTTCTAACAAAAGCTGCTAGCATTTGAGCAACCATAGCATAGGAATAATACAGTGGTAAGTTTATTAATAGTATGTCACTTTCCACTAAATTTACTGACTTTGTATGTCTTTGGGCATTACATATTAAAGAATTAATATTATGAAGGCAACCGCTCAAGATACCTGAAGTACCAGAAGTTAAAATAATGACATCACCAGGAGAATATATTTTTTTATTTAACAAATTAAAAAAGGACATTCTAAAATCGCCAATAGAATAATTCTTTTCACAATAAGATACAAAATCCGCTAGTTTAGGAGCAATTATAGCTGTTGCACCTAAACTATTGGCAATTTCCATTATCCTTCTTGATGAAGTTGACGGAGACAACAATGTTGGTACTCCACCAGCTAATAAAGTAGCAAAATAATATTGAACCAAAGTTTTACTATTTGGCAGAGCAATAAGAATAACTGAACCTGGTTTAATTTCTGTTTTAACAATTTTGTTTAATATTTCATCGAATTCTACAGAATTTTCCGTATTATCACTATCTATAATTTGATTAAGAAATTCTTCAATTTCTGTTTTACAAAAGGGAATTTTGTATAGTGAATTATTCATATACTTACCTCCTTTTAAAATATATAGCTATTTTAATCCTTGAATAATAAAAGATGTAGCTATATGGTTATTACAATCATCTATTTCATAGCAATTTACAATAAGAAATCGAATTATTTTTTGCCTGAACCAAGAAATAGAAAGCGTATTCACCGTTTCTAAGCAATCATTCGGTAACATTGAAAATGTTAATGATGGTCCTTTAAATCCATATATAATACAAGGTAAACCAGCTAACGAACCAGGATTTGCTCCTGCAAAGCGAATAGGGGATATTCTACCACCTTTTACTTGATTAGCAATTCTATGCATTGTATGTTTGGTACATTGTGCGCTTATAGCTATTACCCCGACTTCAATTCGATCCTTTTCAATATCTATGTTACAAGTTTTGATCGCCTTTTCTAAAGCATCCAACACTAACCAACTTGCCGGATCTGCATAAATAGACGGTACACTTTTTTTGATTGTATTCAAATCTGTACTTATTGATTCTTCACAACTAATCAAGTGAGTGAATTGATTATTAAAAATATCAAGATTTAATCGATCCCTTCGAATATTAAGCATGTATTAAACCCTCCAAATCCTAATGTCAAACTCGCTCCAATCTTTCCTTCAAACGAATGTGGTTGTTGAATAGATAAAGGTAATGAAAATTCTTCCATAGGCTTTTGCAATCCATATATTGGAGGTGTTTTTGCATCTTTTAAAGCTAAAATTACAGAGATGGCCTCCAAAATACCTGTAGCCCCTAAACTATGCCCAAAAGCTCCTTTCGTTGCAAAAACGACGGGTTGTTTATATCCAGCCCCAAAGAGTCGATGTAAACTAGTTTTCTCAACCATATCATTAACAGGGGTCCCTGATCCATGAGCATTAACAATGTTAATATCCTCTACATTTAAGTTCGCATTCTTTAAAGCACGTTGAACTGATAGAATAATACTATCACCAGTCATATCTGGTGATGTCATCCCGCTTGCATCATTAGATGCTCCTGTACCTTTTAAATAACCATGAATAGTCGCAGAGCGTCTTATAGCGGATTCATAGGATTCTAAAACTAGAAAACCCGCTCCTTCTCCAAGCAGCATTCCATCATGTCTTTCATCAAAAGCGTATAAAAAGTTTGGAGACATAGTACCTAAGGCCGAGTGAGCAAGACGTTTACTATTTGTTAAAATATCTACTCCCCCGCAAATACAAATATCCTTCTTTTTATTCCTTATTAGTTCAGCACCTACTAAAATACTATCAGACCCTGATGAACACGCAGTAGTTAATGATATAGGAGGATTATAAGCTCCCACTTCATTTGAGATATTTATTGCCCATTCATGTAAGGAATTAAAGCTGGGATCATCTAAATGAGAACCAAAACTAGTACCAAGGATAATTTGAATATTTTTATCATTCAATTCCAATTGAGCGTGAGTTAAAGCACTTACTATTGTTTTAACTGCTAAAATGTGCTGACGTTCATTTTCTCTATATTCAAGAGAGATATTCGAGACTGCCGCAGCCAAATTATTACGAAGAGGATAAGAGGAAGGGATACAGGATACACCTGTATGCCCATCTAACAACTTCTCCCATACACTATCAAGATCAGAACCTAATGATGTCGTCCAAGCCATTCCAGTAATACAAATCGGTAATTCACCATTCTTTTCTACCATAGTTGTTCACCTAAAGTATCAATTTTAGTACGAACTAAAGTTCCTTTAAACGCTGCAACTGGCTTACCATCTACCGTTGCCCTACAAGAAAAAATAAAAGTATTATTATTATCTTGTATTCCTTCACATTTCAAATTAAAAATCACTTGGTCTCCTGGCACAATAACCTTAAGAAATCTAGCTTTTACTGATCCTATTAAAGTCAGTTCATCTTCTTCTAAAGGACTTGTACTTAGTTGATAAAATACAATTCCAGCTTGAGCAAAACATTGCGTAAGATGGGTCCCTGGAAAAATTGCTCTTTCAGGAAAGTGACCAGCAATACAATCCATTGTACCTGAGACCGACATCATACATTGGAAATATTCACTCGGCTCATAATCTAATACGCGATCAATATAAATCATTGGGTGTCGATGACGAAGCCATTTTTTGAGCTCAGTAAATCCAATTGCATTCGCTTTTTTTTCAGTAGTCACGTTCATTAAACATAACACTCCTTCAAAGTATTTTTCATGTAACTTGGCATACGTGAAACCGCCCCACTACATTTATTTACAATTACGTATGTCATCTCTGCACTTGATAATAAAGTCTTTTCACCGTTTTGTTCTTGTCTATAAATTTCGCCTGTAATTTTAAAACTTGCCGTACCAATATGATTAATTTGAATATCAATCAAAAGATAATCTAAAAAATAAGCAGAAGACAAATATTTAATCTTCATCTCACTTACTACTAAATCTAATTGCTCAGATTCAAGCGCATGCATACCTATTTTAAGATTATCTAAATTTTCCAACACCGCAGTTTCCATTAAAGATGGATACCTAGAGAAGTGAACCACTCCCGATGCATCCGTATCAAGATGTTCTACACGTTTATTTAATATGGATAACTTCTGCATCAAATAATAACTCCTTCAAATTCTTTAGAAGCTGTAGATAACCTTTCAAATACAGTTTGGATTTCTTGCTCTGTCGAAATCAGTGCTGGCGCTATTCTCATCGTTGGATATATATAACGCTTTCCATGAGAACGCCTTCCTGCACCAGCCATAAATTCAACATATACACCATTACGGATTATACAATTTCTCAATTCTGCTAATTTAGCAGTAGATTTTTCAGTTAGCTCAATTCCATGCATTACCCCGATACCACGGGCTTCCTGATAAACATCAGGGAATTGTAAAACTAGCTCAGTACTTAATTGCTTAATATATTCCCCTAATTCTATCGCATTGCTCAAAAGTTTAGCCTCTTCAATAAATTGAATCCCATCATTAATGACAGCACACGTTATAGGACGTAAATCTGACGTCGACACGCCACCAGAGCTGCGGATAGTTAAATCCTTTCTTGCAATAACCATTGAAGTAGATAGGACTCCCATTCCAAGGCTTTTTCCAATTACAGTAATATCTGTTGGAATATGTCCCTCTTTATCATTCATCGCAAAGTATTTACCAGTCTTTGCAAACGTCAATACTTCATCCGCAACTAGCAGTGTTTCATTACTTTGGCATAAACCTGATAAGTGACGTAAGTACCCTTCAGGAGGAATAATAATTCCTGCATCCCCTTGAATCGGTTCCACAATAACCGCTAAGAGTTGATCCTTTTTTTCTTGAAAATATTCTTCTAATACTTTTGAATCACCAAATGGTATATGATCTATTTTGACGCCATATGGTTCACTCGTAGACGTATTTGGTAATCCTATCCGATAATGTCTTCTGTTTAGTAAAGGAACTAATCCACTTGTCCAACCATGCCAAGCGCCTTCAAAGGCTAAGATTGTATTTCTTTCTTCAAGCCCTGGCTTATATTTAAGATTTCTTGTATCGAAGCGAGATTCTAAAATTAATCTTAGAGCTAACTCCATTCCTTCAGAACCTGAATTTCGACCACTCACACGATATCTAGATTCTGGAAAATATTGATTCCATAATCCATTTGGGCCCAGCAAATTCACCAAAAGTTGCGAGCGTTCTTTAGACGCGATCTCATCCGTTACATACCCTACATTTTCTACCGCCCTTATAAGCGCCTGTTTTGGCACGGGGTGAGAAGCACCTAAACAGGCGCTTCCATAACCACCACTCACATCAAGAACCTCAAAAGTCTCACCAATATTTTCTCCGTCCATTTTAATAAATGTTTGTGAAATACCTTTTGCACTCAAACAAGCAAAAGGCATTTTACTATTCCCGTAATGATTAAAGTGAATTTTTTGACCTAATAATATAGAATCTAGTTCAGCAATTGAAGGATTATAGGTATTTGTATTAGACATAAAAAATCATCCCTTCTTTTGTACATATACAAAATGAACTAATTATTCACAAGCTGTAATCTTCGTATTAAATTCGCAACACTGTTAATTGATTGGAAATTTTCTGGAGTAAAATCATCATCGGAAATTTTCACTTCAAATTCTTCTTCACAATTCACTCGAAGTTCTACAAAGCCTAGTGAATCAATTCCAAATTCATTTCTTAAACTATCATCTAACCCCATATTTTCCTCAGGAATCTCTACAAAGATTTCAGAAACTAATATCTTCTTTATTTTTTTTTCGATTTCCATAATAATCCACCTTTTCTTATTATATTTTTAAACTTTAAAAATCTACTTAAATCTCTTGAATTCATGTAAACCTTTTATACTGAAGATTCCAGTTAATAATCAAATAAACACTGTCTTTAAAATACCCCCATTCCACCATAAAAGTAAGAATCATCAATATATTCTAGATTCTACCATGTTTTTTTCAGGAGGATTATTGAGAAAAATCTCTACTAACTATTAATTCCTCGCTATATACCAAGATTATTGAAAAGCATCTTAGTATAGCAAAAGGCGCCCGAAGCGCCTTTTGCTAAATAATATATTCATTTTCCGACCTAAATTGAACATTCTACTTTTCTGTCCATCCCTACTCCCCATTTACACTTTAAGGTAACTCCTTTCTTCAAAATAGAAAGAAACTTTATAATCTCTTCAAACCACTATTCATCGAATCGAATCGTATCTTAATCCATACTTTAAAGTAAAAACTCATTCTCAAAAACATCATGTAAATTTATCCAATTGATAAATATTTTTCTTAAAATTCACAATTTTAAATCAAATATTGAATGCTATGCAGTGAATTTGTTAAAGATAAGTTTTTATTTTTAACAAATTAGTTATACATCACATTATCCGTATAATAAAACGTTTGCAACATGCTCTTTTTCCGATTCAGATAATAGATGGAATTCACACTGCATGTACTAATATAATAATTAGCTTTCTATATGTTCGTTCAAAATATAATTTGCACTACTTAATTTCTATCACATCGAATACTTTCCCCTAAAAAAATCCCCTCAAAGCATAAGCTTCAAGGGGTGAGCCTGTTTTTTATTTACTTATATACGTACAGCTGTACCACTTACAGCAACCATTAACATTCCATCACGAACAACTTCATAATCTACGTCAACGCCAACGATAGCGTTCGCACCTTTTTGTTTTGCAAGTTCTTTCATTTCATCCATTGCGATATCACGAGCTTCTTTTAGCTTGCTTTCGTAAGAACCGGCACGACCACCGACAACATCACGAACAGATGCGAATAAGTCGCGGACAATATTTGCACCCATAATAGCTTCACCATTTACAATATCGATATACTCAATAATTTCTTTACCTTGAATTCCAGACGTTGTTGTTACAATCATGACTGACACTCTCCTATAACTTATATTTTTTGATTAGCTTTCTTATGTCTTTATTATGGCATGGAACAAGCAACGAATCTATTGAATTACCTTACAGGAATGTGACAGTTTTGTAATAATAAAATGCCTAGTATGTTTAATAAAGCGCTTTAACATTTGGATACATAAACGATTCTCTATTTTCTTTCCAGTCGCGTTCTACTTCTTTAAAAGTTGGTCGCCCTAATTCTTCATTATTTTCATGTTTACGAAACCATTTCTTCACATACTTCTCTCCGTTTTTATTTTGAACTGTACAAAGGAAACTATTACTACTATCCTTTAATATTTTTACAATCACGAAAAGACACCTCTCCCCTTTTCAATATCATAGTAAGACTTGATCTTTTACTATAAGCCCTTCCTCTCTTATAGTCATACGACTCCTCGGTCGCGCCAAAGTTGTAAGATCAAAAACGATATTTACTTTGTTTACATTTTATTTAAAGAAATCCGAGTTATAAGCATGATGCTTATCAAATATTTCATAGATTTCTAACTTATCATCTAATTTTGCATCTACTAAAATTAATATATTTCCATCGTAAATATATTCTTCATACTTTTTAGCATGTTCTTCAGGGATTCCTAAGCCGATAAATGCTCCTATTAAACTTCCAGCTCCTCCCCCAATACCGGCTCCTCCAATAGCTGCTGCGATAGGTCCTGCTGCTACAATTGGGCCTAGTCCAGATACAGCAAGTACACCAAGACCTGTTAATAAACCACCGAGTCCGCCTGCTACTCCTCCTGCTACAAGCCCTGTCGCTGAAAAGATATCCGCTTTATGTGCAGTTTCATGATTCACTTTTTCACCCGATTTTTCTTCCAGATGTTCAATTTCCTTTTGATCTTTCGCAATAGCTGAAATGTTATCTGCCGAATATCCTTTTTCCTTTAATTCATTAATAACGAGTGCTGCATCATCAATTGTTTGAAAAACACCTACTATTTTTCTATCTACATTCATAACTATTAACCTCCTAAAGTTTTATATCATACATCTTTATTACTCTTCATTTTTATATACACTAATTTTTTTATTCACATAACCATTTACGAAAAACGCCAATAATAAAAGGATTACAAGAGAACTACTTAACAAGTAAATGAAATCAAATGTAATATCCGTTATCATTTTATCCATATGTAACAGTCTCCTTTTTATTTAAAGTACAAGTATATTTTTATAGACTAGAACTTTACAATTCATCTTCGGTTAATCTCTTTATGGTATATGTATACCCTTACCATCCCTTTTTAAACGTAAAAAACTATAATTATATTTTTAAAATTTTATATGTTTAACATTTTTTAAAACGGGTATGTTTATATTGTTATGCTTATTATATGGAAAGGAATATTACGATGAATGCCATTCACTCTACTACTATTCTTTATAATGAAACACCTACAATAACGCAGATTCATCATTTTTATGCTTTAATGACAACATTTCAAACAAATGTATTTATAAGTAAACAAGGAACACTTACTTCTATTAAAAACTTAAGCACATTAGTATCATTTTTCCTTACTGTAAAAAAGAGGGAGCTTGTATTATTTATATTTGAAGGAGTAGATGCAAAAAGAGCTTTAAGAACACTCTTTCCTTCTTAAAGGTTTTATTATCTCCCTATTCCCTCGATTGTTACTTTTCATATATAGTTTTATACTTCAAAATAATTTCCTCTATTCAAAACGAACCCCCTAATACAATAGGGGGATTTCTAGTTTGGCCTTATGAAAACTGATATAATATATATTACGTTTTTCATTCTTTAAAATAGAAAACTTTTAATAACCTTGAAGGTAGGAATTTTTAATGAAATCGGAAGCAAAATTTAGTATTCGCTACAAAATTATGGCTGGTTATTTAGTTATCATTTTGTTTTTACTTATTTCTTTTATTATGTTAAACAATCAGATTTCCAATTTACAAAAATCTCGTAATTTTATTATTGATCACGATTTTAAAGTTCTCAATTTAACGAACCAAGTGGAAAAAGACTTGCTAACAATAGAAAATAAGGCGAAAGGCTTTATCACTTCTAATAACGCGAACTATTTGCAATCTCTTAACTCTGCCGAAAGAGATTATGAAAAACATTACCATAATCTTTTTTCTTTATTAGAAGATAATCCATCTCAGCAAGAAAAATTAAAAGAAATTAACGGAAACATTACTAATTGGATGAATAAAGAGATTCACCCGTTAATTGCAAATCATAATAGTAATAAAATACAAGAAATCGACACTACCGAAATCCAATCATTACAATCACAACTAACTGACTTCCGTAGCACTGAGGAGCAATTAACGAAAAAAAGAGCTGCACAATTAGATACTAAAAATAATAAATTAGAGCTTTGGTTATACAGTTTATTGTTCTTACTATCTTGTATTTCTATTATCGTTTCACTTTATATTTCCAATTCCATTACAAAAACGATTAAAAATGTAATTCAAGCTATTAAATCCATTTCTTCTAAAGAAAAAATTACGGAAAGAATTCATGTAAATACGCATGATGAAATAAAAGATCTTGCTCATACAACGAACCATCTGCTAGACGAAATATCTAAAAGAGAGTGGTTACAAACGGAGATTGCAGAATTAATTTTAATGTATCAAGGTGTATCTTCTATTGAGATGTTAGGTAACAAAATTTTGAGTGGAATTATACAAAAAACGCAAACTTCTTGCGGTGCATTCTATGTACGTGAAGAAGTTGAAGAAACTGTCTACTTTGTGAAAAAAGCTTCTTTCGCCGATCAAGGTATTGATATTGGAAAACAATCCATTAAAATGGGTGAAGGTTTCATTGGACAGTCTGCTTTAGAAAAGAAAAGTTTTATTCTTAGGGACATACCTGAAGAGTTTCGTTACGTTACTACTGGATTATTAGAAATACGCCCTAAAAATTTACTAGTCATCCCTGTCTTATTTGAGGATGAAGTGATTGCAGTAATGGAGTTAGTAAGTGTAACTGACATTTCAGATTTACATCAAGATTTAATTCACCAAACTGTTGATAATCTAGGTTTAACAATCCACAGCATTATGGGACGTATGCGAATTCAAACTCTTTTACATGAATCACAAGCAATGACAGAAGAGTTACAAGTTCAATCAGAAGAATTGCAAACGCAAGCGGAAGAACTACAAATGCAAGCCGAGGAATTACGAACAACGAACGAACAGTTAGAGTCTAGAACGGAAGAGGCCGAGCAAAAGACAGCTGACTTACAAGTGACTAAATTAGAATTAGAAGAAAAAGCAAGCGAGTTGTTACGTAGCTCAAAATATAAATCAGAATTTCTAGCAAATATGTCACATGAATTACGCACACCGTTAAATAGTATTTTACTATTATCTGAAATGTTAAAAGAAAATCATGATAATCATTTATCCGATGATGAAATTGAATTGGCAACCGTCATTCATTCATCAGGGAAGGATTTACTTACTTTAATTAATGACATACTAGATTTATCGAAAGTAGAAGCCGGAAAACTAGATGTCATTTTTGAAGCAACGAACATAAGTGATATGGCAGCAAGTATGCAGCAAAACTTTTTACATATCGCTGCACAAAAAAATGTTGAATTTACTGTTGAAGACAGTGACACGATTCCTGATCTGTTTTATACAGATGCAAAACGGATTGAACAAATTATTAAAAACTTATTATCCAATGCATTTAAATTCACGGAAAAAGGATCTGTCTCTTTACATTTCGATTCGATAGAAACAAGCAATTTAAGTGATGATATGCAGTCTATAAGTAAAGACTGGATGACAATTTCAGTAAAAGATACTGGTATTGGTATCGCTAAAGAACAACATCAACTTATTTTCGAAGCCTTTCAACAGGCAGATGGCGCAACGATTCGGAAGTATGGTGGTACAGGATTAGGATTATCTATTTGTAAAGAGTTTGCTAGATTATTAGGTGGTTGGATTACGTTACAGAGTCACGTAGGAGAAGGCAGTACTTTCACCGTATATATTCCTAACCTTCCAAATGGATTACATGATGTACAGTTGTCCAATTTAGAAGTCGCAGCAACGGTAGATGAAGTTATTCCTGCTGAAGTTGTCGAGGAAACTATCGTGATTCCAGAAACAAATAACGTCTTCCAAGAGAAAACTATTTTAATTGTCGATGATGATCATCGGAATATATTTGCATTACAAAATGCATTAAAAAAACAACATGCCAATATCATTACTGCACAAAACGGCCTAGAGTGTTTAGAAATACTAAAAAACAATACAAATATCGACCTTATTTTAATGGATATTATGATGCCAAATATGGACGGTTATGAAACGATGGAACATATCCGAATGAACTTAGGGTTACATGAAATACCTATTATCGCATTAACTGCTAAAGCAATGCCAAATGATAAGGAAAAATGTTTATCTGCTGGCGCTTCAGATTATATAAGTAAACCATTAAATTTACATCAACTCTATTCGGTAATGAGTGTATGGTTAATAAAATAAGTGAGGTTTCGTTTCAGTGGAAAATAAGTATTATAATTTTGATCCATCAGTAGATACGGATAAGCGTACGAACTTAGAAATTGACTTACTATTAGAAGCGGTATTTAAACTATCAGGATTTGATTTTCGCCAATACGCTCGCACATCTATTTATAGGCGGATTTGTAATCGAATGCAGATTTCTAATATCCCTACCATTTCAAAGTTAATTGAAAAAGTAATTCATGAGGAAGGGGTTTTAGAACAGTTATTAAATGATTTCTCAATCAATGTAACTGAGATGTTCCGTAACCCTATCTTTTTTAAGGCGCTAAGAGAGCATGTTATTCCTGAATTAAGAAAGCATCCTGAAATTAGAATTTGGCATGCTGGATGTGCCACTGGTGAAGAAGTATTATCCATGTCCATCTTACTTCATGAAGAAGGATTAAGTGAAAAAGCTGTTATTTACGCAACAGATATGAATACAAATGTGTTAGAAAAAGCAAAACAAGGTATTCTTCCATTAAATAAAATGCAAACTTATACGAAAAATTATTTACAAGCTGGCGGTACACAAGCATTTTCTAACTATTATTCAACGGATAGTCGTTTTGCTTATTTTAATCCTTCACTGTTACAAAACATTATTTTTGCACAACATAATTTAGTAACCGATCAATCTTTTAACGAATTTCATATTATCCTTTGCCGTAACGTTTTAATTTACTTTACGAGTAAACTTCAAAACCAAGTACAGCAACTATTTTATGAAAGTTTAAGTCACAATGGATTCCTATGTTTAGGAAATAAAGAAACTCTTCGTTTCTCGGATATCATGCCGCATTATACGCAATTTAATCCACACGAACAAATCTATCAAAAAATACAATAAAAGCGTATGAAATCCTCTATTTGGATTTCATACGCTTTTTATTTCGCATTCGCTTGTATCATAATAAGACACATATCATCTGATTGTGCTTCCTTCTGTTCTTCCTTGTAAAACCCTTCTATCTCTTCTTCTAACTCTCCCCATTTTCTTTCTGTAAAAGTACGTAATTTCTCTTCAGCCACAAATTCATCATTTGCTATTGCTTCAAGTACACCATCTGTAAACAATACGATTTGAGCATTTTTCTCAAAAGGTATAACTGTCTTTTCAACTTTTATCTCATCAAAAAATCCTACCGCACAACTCCCGCGATTTAGTTCCACTACATTTGTTTCATCAACTAAAACATATCCAGAAGGATGTCCTGCATTTACATATTCAATCGTTCTATCTTCTGTATTAACTACTAAGTATATCGCTGTAAAATAATATGGAATATTGTCATTCTCATTATGTAAAAGAGTCATATATTTATTTAAGTCTTTCATGACGAGTTCTGGATCGATTAAACATTTAATCGTTTCACGTAATACAGACGAAATGAACATGCAAACTAAGGAAGCGGATACACCATGTCCCATCACATCTAATAATATAATACCGTAGCGGTTTTCATCGATTTTATACCAGTAATACATATCTCCAGCTAGTTTAAATGAAGGTAAATAACTTGCTTCGATTTTTATATGCTCTTCTCTTAATGGGCTACTTAATAAGTTTCTTTGTACTTGCGTAGCTAAATCTAGTTCATTCCGAAGATTTTCTTCCTGTTCTTTATGCCAATTTAATTCCGATTTCAAGCGTAGTGCTACACGCATACGCGCTAACAATTCAACCTTATTTATTGGTTTTGTAATATAATCCATTGCACCTATATCAAGTGCTTCAGCTAATTTATTCGCATCTTCTAAAGCTGTAACAAAAATAATAGGGATATCTTTAAACTTCTCCTCTTTTTGTAATCGCCTACAAACTTCAAGTCCATCAATTTCAGGCATCATAATATCTAATAGTATTAAATCTATTTCGTTATGCCTGGAAGAATCTTTTCCAAAATGGATGTATTCGAAAAGCTCTTGTGCAGAATTAAGTGATACAAGATCCTGATATCCGGCTTGTTTTAAAATCTTCTTAATTACAAAGATATTCACCGGATTATCATCTACAATTAAAATGGACACAAGTGATTTCCCCTTTTCTTATATAAAATGTAAATCGATTATTATTTTCTATTTTTCTAGTATTACATACTCAGTTATAAAATGAAAATTTCCTACTCAAACATATTTTTTATATAGCAAAAGAACAAACCCCCAGAAATGAGAGTTTGTTCTTTCACTCTATAAGTTTCCACTTTTAATTTAACACCATTGCTTTATCACTTAAAAGACGATCCAATTCTTCCATATGATTTGTTTCATCTGCGATCATATCTTCTAACTTTACAACTAACTCTGTCATATTTAATTTCGCTGCTTGTTCTTTTCTCTTTTCATAACGCTTAATTGTTTCATATTCTGACTTTCTAGCTTCTTCTAACATTTCTCTAACGTCTTCTACTTGTTTCACTGGTAAAGGGATCGTAGTAGGTGTACCACCTAACGTCTTAATTTTCTCCGCTAAATATAGGGCATGTCCTTGTTCATCACTAATTTCAGATTCAAAGAAAGGTTTTAACACTTGTCTATATATACCAGAAACTGTTGCTGCATTATGGTTATACATAATAATTGCTGCGTATTCTCCTGCTAAATCTTCATTCAATCCTTCGATTAGTTCTTTCACATCGTGTGACATTTTTATATCTCCTCCTATACTTAATACGTACCCCTTTTCTCATGTTTTAAACATCATTATTTTAAATTTTTTATGTATCTAAAAATGCGGCTTGCTTCAATTTACTTATCGCTTGTCTTTTAATACGAGAAACGTGCATTTGTGAAATACCTAACCGTTCCCCTGTATCTTTTTGATTTAAATTCTCTTCAAATATATAATGAATAACACTCTTTTCCGTTTCATTTAATACGTTAAAAATATCTTTTAAAACGAGACGCCTTTCTGTCTCTTCATATCCTTGCTCTACTTCACCTACAGATTCAATTCTCGCTACCGAACTTCCATCAGATGCATTTTCAACTACATCATCTAAGGAAGATACTCGATAATTATTTTTCGCATCCATAATTTCTAGTACTTCCTCTTCGGATAGTCCTAAATGATCCGCAATCTCTATAATTTTCGGTGAACGCTGCAAATGATCTGTTAGCTCCTCTATCGCAAGTTTAATTTTTCCGCCTAAATCTTTAATTCGCCTTGGAACGTGAATGCCCCAAGTTTTATCGCGTAAATACTTCTTTATTTCCCCTACTATCGTAGGTATTGCAAAAGGCTCAAAAGCATTCCCTATCGAATAATCATACCTTCTTATTGCGCCTAAGAGCCCTAACATGCCTACTTGTATAATATCTTCATGCATCGGCCCGCCTTTTGAATAGCGATATGCAATGGAATATACGAGATTTTTATAATGATCAACTAACCTTTCCTGTGCTTCATCACATTGGTTTTGTTGAAATTCTGCAATTAGTTTCATAACGTCTTCTTTAGTAAGATTCGTAGGTTGAGATTGGATTTCCATCATTCTCCACCTGCTCTCTTTGTATATATTTTGTCATTAAAACTGTCATGCCCTCATCATGCATGATTTGTATATCATCCATTAACGTATTGATTAAATATAAACCTAAACCATTTTCCGGCAAATGTTCTACTGGTTTACTAATATCATACGGACCAACTTTCCTTTTTAAGTTATTAAAATCAAAGCTAACCCCATTATCCGCAACCATAATTTCTAATCGATCTTCATATAGCCCAAAGACAATTGCAATTTCTCCAACGTCTTCTTTGTATGCATGTTGTACAATATTTGTACATGCTTCACTAATAGCAATTTTCATATCTTCTATATCGTCATAAGCAAAGCCCATTCGATTCGCAACACCAGCCATCGTTAAACGAATAATAGCCACATATTCTGCCTTTGCAGGAATTTTCATTTCTATCTTTTCAAATCTCTCCATCATCCCTAGTCACCTTCTTTCTACTTTTTCAAAATCGGAATTCAAATTTAATATTTCTGTTAACCCTGTAATATCAAATAATCTTTTTAACCTTTTAGATACACCAATAAACTCTAGTTTTCCATCATTTTTCTTAACTGCTTTTAATAGCGCTATAAACACGCCTAATCCTGTACTATCCATATACTCTACCTCAGTAAAATCTACTACCATATGAACCTCTTTTTCGCTCGCAATAGGCATGATCTTATTTTTCAAATCTGATGCCGTATATGCATCAATTTCACCATTAAGCTGTACCGTATACCCTACATCATTTTGCAAAATATTTATTCCCAAATTCATCATTTCCGCCCCCTTATCTCAAACTACTACTATGTTAATTACCCATAAAAATTAGTTTTAAACATATTTTTTTATTTTTATTATAAATAAATTTTCCACACCTTTCTCGGCTTAACACGTAAAAAATAATACCAAATGTTTAAACCTTATAAATTTGTGTATGTATAATGTATAAACATTATTTTTAGGGGGATCTATCTATGGAAGAGCACAACTTTAAAAAGGGAGATTTCGTTCAATTTTCTTATCGACACGATCATGCTACAAAATTAGTTGGTTCCATTATTAATATACTAACGAATACGATTGTAGTGGATATAGGTAATAGCGAGGACTTACCTCATATAGAACCAAGGCAGGTCGTAAGAATAAATAATTGTAAAAAAGTAACGATGGTTTAATACATAATAGAAAGTGTAATTTCAATGAGCGGGGGACCTTCATCTCCCGCTCATTCCTATGCAGATTACATAAAAAAGCATCCAAATTAGTTTAATTGGATGCTTTTTTATGTATATTTATCATTCTATTTACTTTATAACTATATATAATAAACTTAAGATTACTATTCATTATCATACTTACGCTTTCCGCAGCATTCTAGAGAAGAATGTAACGATTAAAATAAAGACGATTGCACCTAATAACGCTGGAAGAATAAAGATGCCTCCCCATTCAGGACCCCAATGACCAAATAACGCACTACCTACCCAAGATCCGATTAATCCGGCAATCACATTACCAACTATACCTAAAGGAAAGTCTTTTCCCGTAATCATTCCAGCTAACGCACCAATAAGTCCACCTACAATACACGTAATAATAAGTCCCACAATTAACCCTCCTATATTCGTTTTATATTGGATTTATCAAGCTTTGGTATGTAACCAAAGCTTGATAAACATGTATTATTCTTTATTATCCAACCCATCACTTATCTTTTGTTTCACTTTTCCGACTTTTTCTTTTATCGTTCCCTTCGTCTTGTCCCACTTCCCTTCATTTTTCAACTTTCTATCTTCTGTAACTTCACCAATTCCTTCTTTTACTTGTCCCTTTGTCTTTTCCACTTTACCAGTAATTTGTTCTTTTAGTCCGCTCTCACTCATATTTCCCATCTCCTTTTCGTAATAGATTTATAGATTTACAGGATACAAATTTAAATAGAATACATGCATCTTCTTTCTTGTAACCATTCACCGACTCTCTCTAAATCTTTAACGAATAACAAGATTTTCCCTTCATCTAGCTTTTCTTCGTAGAAGTTCGCTTCTTCCTCATTAAGCCCTAACTCCTGCATCTTATTTCTTAACTGATCTCCCGTTTTTTGAAAGACATTAATAATGCTTGTCCCAAGTCCCTCCTCTTGTATACCAATTGTATTCACGTCTGCATTGTCTGCGATTCTATCTGTCCTTTCTTTCTCGTGTGTTAATACGTAAATATCTTTTTGGTCTATTCCTTTCTTCACTAGATCATTCGCCGCATTCATGACCTCTTTCTCCGTAATAAATTCATATACAAAAGGTTTCCTATACTTCGTTTCCATCTTTAACTTCCTCCTTTAAAATGAATTATTTGTTATATTATATGTAGTACACCTATTTTCGAAATGTTAAACATAAAATATGAAAAAAGTTATGTGAATTTTGCTTTTAATAGAGAATGAACAACATCATTTACCATTTTAAAAACATCTTCTCCTTACAATAACTACCTAAATTAACAGAAAATTGATATAATTAAGCGTGAGGAGGGATACTATGAAAAAAATTATATCTATATGCGCTCTAACCGCTCTATCTTTCACTTTAATAGGCTGTACAAGCACCTTATCTACAGATAAAGCTTCACAAGCTAAGCAAGAACATACACAAACTACCTTTCAATTAAACTCCGCAAATATTACAGACATTGAAATACTTAGCACAATAAATAACAACGTTTCAAAATCTCAAACAGACAACGAAGAAATGATACAATCTATCGTTTCCACAGTTCAAAAAGGCACGCCTAAAACAATCACTTTAGATCAAAAAAAGCGAGAATCGGCACATTCTACTATTACCGTTACATATAAAGATGACACAAAAGAAGAATTTCTTGTTTGGGTTGATAATAATGAGAAAATTACGATTGCTAAAGATGAGAAGAAGGATAAGGTTGAAGGTGTAACAGTGAATATTAAAGATGTGAAAATGATGAAGGATTTCTTTTAAAATTTTAATATAATTGATGTTAAAAAAGAGTAGGATGTAAAATCCTACTCTTTTTTAATCTTGTCCAATAAATAAACTTTTATAAAAGCTATTTAAGATCTAATTTTGCTAAATCATGTTGTAAAACATTATTTCCTTCTTGTGGGTTAAATACTATTGCACTAAGACCAAAAACATTCGTAACAACATCTCTATCTTTCGAACGAATGATTCTTACTTCATAAGCAAAAACACCTGAAGGAAGAGCTGCTGAACGAAAAGTAACACGTCGATTAGGTGCCAATGTTTGTGTTGAAGGGTCTACTAATGGTAACAATACCGGAGAACCCGATGACCAATCAAACATTTCAACAGTTACTGTATGAGTATCATCTGGATCAACATTCATAGCTTCCACAGTAAGAAACAACGTAGCGGAATGTCTACGTAATACACCCGTTGACAAAGTTTCATTGTGGTGTTTATGATGTTTTTCAGGAGGATGATCATAGCCATAACTCATACCAATACCCCCTTTCATTTACAATTAAGGATAAGTATTCCTTACAATATATAATGCTAGTATTATTTTAATGAAAGGTATAAAAGCGGATTTCTATCTGTATTTTTGGATATTTTGTTTTTTATTTATTCCTTCTTAAAGAACAATATAGATTCTCCTATTTTGTCCTTGAACTCCTTCAAAGAATAAATCTATTTTGAAAAGAACCTGCTCCATTCATAAATACATAAAGTAAATGGAATCCGTTAAAACACATAATTGATCCTTTGTTTTCCCCCTCCTATTTAAAGGAGGAACTGTTCTCGGCTTTGGTGATAGTTATGGCTTCGCGGGAGGATTTGCTTTATTAGTTGTATTGTTTATTTTATTAATCATCGTTGGAGCTGCTTGCTTCTGCTAAAAAACTATTGGAAAAGACATGCGATATGCAGAGATTCAAGTGTAACTAATACTTTAATGATGTAATATTACATTCGCCCCCAAAATGAACTTCGATGCTATAAAAAAGATAAAGTGTTCATTTATACAACCTTAGCTTGATAGCAATATCATGAGTTCCCATTCCAGACAAACTAGTTAACATCTCAATAATTGCTATTGCAGAAAAGTACAACAAGCTGGACAACATAGATTTCAAACTGTAAGATTAGATGTTGGTGAAATCGGACAGCAAAGCATATATAGAAAATAGGTGTTAATTTTGAAAATCAATAAAAAATTTGAACCGATAATTTTTAATCTCTTTATGATTTTAGGTATATCTAGTATTATCTCTTTCGTCATGGTTTCAATGAATGTTGGGTATACAGCTTTATTTCTCAAATCATGGATAAAAACATGGGCAATTGCTTTCGTGCTTGCATTTTTAGCTTCTAAATTACTACCCTTTGTAGTGAAAAGGATAATGAAAATATTCATATTTGTTGAGAAGGATGCTTAAAAATAAAGTGATGTACTACTCTAGTTCATTTAAATGAACAGAAATAATCATCACAAAACTTAACCTAGTAAAATGTTTCAACTCAAAGAAAGGTACTTGAAAAGTTGTCTTTTCTTTATATGTTAAAAAAGCTCGCCTATTTCCGTAGGCGAGCTTTATCTTTATTACACAATAAGAAAGTATACTCTCTTTTTCTCGGAAATTTTATGTAATTTTACATATTCATGAACATACATGTTTTGATGGACTTTATCTATATACTCATGGTAGTAATCCATTGAAAATGTATCTTCTTGAAAGCAAAACTCTCTTTTAGAAAAAAGAAAAGACACCCTAAAGTGCCTTCCTCCGACTTGAATCATCTTAATTTTAATAATATGTATTGGACTCTTATCTAAAAAATAATCTAATGTATTACAATAAGAGAAAGATAATGATACAATAAAAGTGCAACAAGATGTTGCTTAGTTTTTAAATTTTATGGGAATAACACAAAAGCTAGGTTTGGTCGCCAAGTTTTTTCATTCCTATCGGTCATGAAATACCCCGGTTGGTCGCTGGGGTATTTCTTTTTTATTAACGTATATATAGGTCTATTATGGACAAAATAAAATATAATCTTAGTAGAAGATAGAACACTGACACCTTTGCCGCTTCTAAATCACTTTGGTCTTGTGCGAAGAAAGTATGGTCAGTACTTTCAGCTCAGTGTTCCATCTACTTTAGTTTTGAGTTGAGTGTTGCTAATCATAGCAGCACTTTTTTACATTCCAATTTGTTCTTTGATGAATTGAATTATATGTTTTACAAACTGGCTTTGCGTGAAGAAGTAATGAATATTTCTCAGTACTGTCGTCCACGATGCTAGATTACTTACAAAAGACTGGGATTTTGCCTTTTTGGTCGCCTTTTTTTACGTTTTTTCATTCCTGTCCCTCCCTTCTTAAGGGAAGGGCAAAGATGGCACATTTTATATTTTAAAGAGTTATATAGAAGAGGACAATCTATTCATTAGCAAAATAAAGAAAAGACACCATAAGGTGCCTTCCTCCGACTTGAACCATCTTAATTCTAATAATATGTATTGGACTCCCATCCAACTATTATTTTACCATGTTAAGTTATTTTTGTTTATTGAGAAATACAATAATTTACTTGTGTTGGTTGTCTGTATGAAATCTTTTTGTAGTCCATGCAGCGATTAACAAAAGAACAATAGTAGTAATAACACCTAAAAGTCCTTGCTTGAGACAATGGCTAAGAACATAAGCATTACTGTGTATGTATTAAATTCCATTATAAGCAATCTCCTAATGGAACTACATATTGGTAGAAAAAATATATACTTCTCTGCCTATCTTAATGTTACTTGATAAGTGCTTGTTTTCATCTTCTCTCTTCATACAACCGATGTGCTTTATATGAGCAAATTAAATACATAACAATTGCAGTAGGAATAAACAACCATGCAAAGCCTCTCATCAATGCAAATGGTGTTTCAAATAAGAATGCCCATAGAAATGATACACCTTGCTTATCCCATAGTCCTGGCGTAAAATATAGTTCTTTCGGATTTGCAAGTGCTCCTAAACGAATCGTGTCATTAAACATAAATAGGATTAATATCGGAATAGAGCATATAGCTAATTCTAAAAATGTTTTAGATAGACGTTTATATTTCCCTGCTCGTGACATTTGATCTGAAAAAATGTCATCTTCACTTTCCTCATTTACCTTTTTAAAATAGTACGTACCTGACCAACGATTACCAGCTATATGCTCCCAGCCACTATCTTCAAATAACGTGCAGTAATTAATAAATTCACTTTTTCTACTAAATACTCTATGGTCTATTCTAATCGTCGCATCTTCCGGCTCTGTATATCTAAATGTATAACCAAATGTATTGCTTTCTAGTTGATAGCCTTTCCAAGCCATCTCTTCTAACCATTTTTCCTCTTTCTCAAAGTCTAAAAAGAATTTCAATCTCCACATCATCGTTTCCCCCTAACTATACGTGTAATAAACTCTTTGTAACCTCAATAATGTGCTGCATTCTCATAAAGTCTAAGTGCAATACTTCTTTCCCGCGTTCCGTAATGACATACACTTTTCTTCGTTTATCTTCACTTTTTACCGATTCTATTAACCCTTGTTTTAATAAATTTTCAACCGCCCCATACAATGTACCCGCTGCGATTTTTACTTGATGATTACTCAGTTCCTCCACCTTTTGCATAATTAAATAACCATGTGCTGGCTCTAATAAAGCTAAAAGAACGTAATACGTCGTTTCCGTTAATGGTAAATTTTTATCTCTATTCATAAAGACCTCCAATGTAACGATAAATATATAGCTAAACTATATAGTTCAACTGTATAGTTTGATTTTATACAGTTAGACTGTATATGTCAAATTAAGTTATAAAAAAAACCTAGATCCCATAGGATCCAGGTTTTTTTTTACATAAATGTAATCGTTACTAAAGAATATCCTTCTTTCGCATTGTACGGCTCCGCTTTATAAGAAACACGGTTTGCCCCTTGCGGATAACCAATTTCTCCAATTACTTTTTTCACATCTTGCAATGCATCATCCATTGATTGTTTATAAAGAATTTCAATCTTTGGTAACTTTTCGTTATAACGCTGCTGCATTTTATTTTTGAATTCATTATAGTTATTTGCGATGTATTCATTTCCTAAATAGTTTAACTTTGTATCTTTTAATATTTGCTGATAGGCAGGAGTTTTCGTACCACCTGCCGCAATTTTATTTGTTAATGTACTATAATAATTTGTTGTAGCTTGCGGATATTCCCCTCGGTTCCACTCATGATTTCTTGCGATTTGCTCATCTGATAAGTTGAAATAGGAATATGTTACGCGGCCTTGTTCATCTGGAACCGGATCATCAAATGTTGTATCAAGATGATACCATTTGTTTTCGATTTTCACTAAGTTCCAAGCATGAGGCTGACCGTCTCCAGTTCCTACTACAAAATGATTCTCAATTCCCGCTTCTTTTAATAATTGATAAGTTAATAGTGCGTAACCTTGGCAAACCGCAGAACGATTTACGAGTGCTTCATATGCTGTGTAAGCTTTATAAGACGTATCATAAGAAACATGTTTTACGACATAATCATGAATCGCTTTCACTTTTTCGTGATCATCCATCCCAACTTGTGTAATAGAAGAAACAATTGCCTTCGCTTGCTTCATTACATATTCTGTTTGTTCTTTCGTTTCGCGATATGTAATTTTCAGTGTAAACGTATAATTTCCAGGTGACCCATTAAGACCATATGAAACATTCGATCTATTATAATTCGTATACTCATTTTTACTTGCCACTTCTTTATAGGCGTTAAAAAGTGTATTCATCACTTCTTTTGTATTACTGTTTGTCGTTTTATACGGCAGTGTAATATTCGTTTCATACGCATTAATACGCTTCTGTACTTCCTCTTTAAATGCTGCTAATAATGCCGCATCTCCTGTATTTTGCACCGCAACCGCAGGCTTTTTATATTGCAAAGCATTATATAAAAACTGTGCATACTGTTCACGCGTTACCGTTTTAGAAGGTTCAAATTTCCCGTCGCCTGTACCAGATGCAATCCCGTTTGACTGCACCGCACTAATCGCCCCTTCTGCCCAAAAACCATTGGGAACATCATTAAATGTATGCTTTTGCTTAGCCGAAACTTGAAAAGCATTTTTAATAATTTGCGCCATTTCTGCACGGCTAACAGAATCTTTCGGTCTAAAACCTCCGTTTCCATCCCCGTTAAAAATCCCTAATTTCGTTAACGTTAAAACCTCTTCTGGAAACAATGTGGATCCTGAGTGAATATCTCGATACGGATTGTTTAAAGTAGATCCATCTTTTAATACATAACGAGCACCGTCATTACTGAACGTACCACCTTGCTTATTCGGTAACAGCGCACGATAAATTAAAGCAGCAACTTGCTCTCTCGTCGCAACATCACCGAAACCAAACTTTCCATTTCCATAACCGGAAATAATATTTTTACTCGATAAATCTTTAATCGCCGGATACGACCAATGCGACGTAGGCACATCAGAAAAAATACCCACCTCAGCTGCTCTCACATCACTGCCATTTGTATACAGTAAAGCACCACCTATAAGTGATAATGATGTAATTGATTTTAGTAGTTTTGTGTACATAATTCCTTCTCCCAATATCGTTTCTATGTATGTTATTTTTTGTCGAAAAATCTAAAATAATATGACAAAACATATTATACTATTAAATTTTTTTGAAGGATATATTAGGTTTTGAAATATGCAAAAATTCATATTGTTATAGGGATTCATCGTGATATTATGTTGTTTTACTTGTGGATATATAAATAGTAACTCGTTATAACTCCCTCATGATAATCTCTAATTTAGTATTGAAATTCTCTAAATCTCAATGTATTATATTTTTGTATTTTCTCAGTTTCCCAAGCCGAGAAAACATCATCACTTCTAAAAGGACCCGAACTCCAGCGGGTCCTTTCTTATATTCCTTATTTTTATAAACGTATTTATCGTTTTATCCAGTACGATAATAAGAGACTCTCGCGTTTGCTTCCGTGCCATATCATCACTTATTTCATTATACAAGCTATAGCCTTTTCTAATTTCTGTAGAGCAATGTATTTCCTTACTAATCCTAAACCAATAGTATGATTTTTTAAATCGTCTATAATAGCTGTTTGTTCTTGGTTTCCACTTGGAGATGAGCAGTTAGTTTTTGCTAACTGCTCCTTTATTTATAACAATGATCAAATTATTTAAAATAATTCTTCTTTATTTCTCAATATAAGAAACCTTGGATTTTCATTAACACTCCTGTAGTATATAAACAAAGAGTAAGGTAAGAGTTACTCTTTGCCATTTTAGAAAAGGTTCTGCTGGAGACAGCAGAATCTTTTTTCATATAGAGATAGTTTTACTAAATTTTTCACTACTAACCACAAAAATATCCTATAATCTTAATATAACAAATAAACATATTAGGAGCGGATCAAATGCCAGTTACACTAGAACTTATTCTTTTCATTCTTATAGCAATTAGTGCTATTGGCTATTTAATAAAAGAATTTCAAAAAACTAGGAAAAGAACACTTGGAATTTCAATAGAATTCTTGGTTCTTTTCTGGTCAATATGGAGAATATCGACTATCGTAATCTAATTTATAAAATATGAATTCCTTCGAATAAAACTCAATATTATGTCCATAATGTTGATAGGCTGTATGCCAAAACTCATTTAGTTTTCTCTGTATCTCCTTGTATTGAGCAGTTAGCACTTGCTAGCTGCTCTTTTATTTGTAACCTTGTTAGACAAGTTTTCATATAATGTAGTCATTCCTTTCTTATAAATTAAGCTCGTCACTTGAATTATAAAAATGGGATTATATCCTATAACATTTTCAGGAATTATCCATATTTTATTTCTGAAAAAGTGCTTTATTTTGCTGAAAAGTGGTTGCGGAAACAACCGCCTTTTTATTTATGGCAAAATGAGATTTCTATTACGATCTATTACAAAGTATGTTATTACTGGTACCATCCGGTATAATAAATACAGATCAAATATTGAAAGGAAATATGACAATGAAAAGATATTTGAACTTCATTTCACTTTTCTTAACTGTACTTGTAATAATTAATCTTACAAATATACATACGAAGTATCAATTCTTTATAGGTGCATCTATAGCAATATGTTTAACTATTATTTCTACACATGAAATTATAAAATTCCTTGCTACTAGTAGCTTATTAGTTTATGGATTTGCCGCTTTTACTTATTTAAGTATTGCTTGCTAACTTTCAATTTCGTTTTGTATTAAAATAACATTTTTATTTAACTTCATCACGTTAAGTTATATAGAAAACTATATATAATTGAATATTAAAAATGTTATTTCGATTCTAATATAGAGGCACATACGACTTTTTTCATGCCAATCACGATTTATTCATTTTTTTTGATACATTTTATGGAACATTCCTACGTTACGTTAGATAAATCCTTTTTGACAGAATGAATAATGAGTTATATCTTTCTCTCAATGAATTTAGGTATTTAACATGGTAAAATAATATTCGTATGAGCTTCCAATACATATTATTAAAATTAAGATGGTTCAAGTTGCAGGAGGCACCTTTGGGTATCTTCTTTGTACATACTAAAATCCTCACCACCTTATAAAAACGGTAAGCCCTTTACACCAAACAATAATTGCAACTATATTATTTTTACATTACATTAAGGTAAAAGGATGTCCTTTTACAAATAAAGTGCTAGATAGTAGGTGGAAAAATGGAATTTAACGATTTGGGTATTATCATTAAAGAACTTAGAATGAAAAAAAATATATCACAATCCGAATTATGTCATGGAATATGTTCACAAAGTCAAATTAGCAAGATTGAAAAAGGTATGATTTATCCATCTAGTATATTGTTATATCAATTATCAGAAAGACTTGGTATTGATCCAAATAATATATTTGCACTAACTCAAAACAAAAGATTAAAATATGTAGAAAATGTAAAATACGTAATAAAAGACTGCTTAAAGCAAAAACAATATAAAGAACTTTATGAAATAGTAAAAAAAGAGAAAAACTTAAATAATTTTCAAACAAAAGAAGAGAAACAGTTTCTAATATGGCACGAAGCAATTGCTATATTTATGGTGGATAGATCAATAAAAACTGCTTTAGATCTTTTAAATAATGCATTAAAACTGACTTTAACTAATTCTGATTTTTTATCAGAAAGAGAAATAGATATTATGCAAACAATGGCTATATTTTATGCAGAAAATAAAAATTATGAAAAAGGTATTAATATATTAAAAAGATGTTTAACTAATTTTAATAAGTTAGATTTTCCTAGAGATAAAGAAATTAAATTAAAAATCATGTTAAATTTAGCAAAATGTTTAGACTCCATATATCAACATGAAGAGGCAATAAAATACCTTGATAAGGGTATAAAATTAGCAATTAATTTAAATACTTTATACCTATTAGGTGAACTATTCTATTTAAAAGGTCAATATTTATTAAAGATTAAACAACATAATGTAGAAGAGGTTGTTTATAACTGGAAAAAAGCATTATTTATATTTGAACTAACAGAAAAAGAATATTATACAAAAACGCTACCAGATGAACTGATTGAAATACAAAATAAAAAACAATCATAATTTCGTAAAAGATACTTACAAAAGTCGCAGGAAGGCACCTTTAGGTGTCTTTTTTTGTGAAGAATCAGTTTAAAAACTAAAAGAACCTCAATAAATGAGGTTCAAAGAATCTACTATTTTAAATTACCTTCGTAAAAAGCAACTCCATTTTGAACATGTTTTAAATACCACGTAATCGTCCCGCCACAAACATTTTCAGTAAAACTATTAGCATATACTCCATTTGAGTAATACAGAGTTCTTTTGAATTTACCGTTAGAATACTCATAAGGAATTGAGCATGTTGCTTGCTTCGGAGAACTCACAGCTTTTTGCGTATCAGCTGAAGCCGCTCCAATTCCTCCTGTTAATGCAATACCAGTTGCTAATAGCCCTACTACTAATTTCTTGAACATAATAAATCCCCCTTTAATAGTTTTTATAACTTACAACTTAAATGTATCACTTTTGCAATTTATGTAAATATATTGAATATTCAGAAATATTTATTTAACTTTTAGTAATATTAGGATTTTATTTTATCAAATGAAAAATAAAGGAATTTAGAGAAGTATGTAACAATACATAATAAAGTGAAACTTTAATCAGTGGGGGGGTTCTTTATCCTCCACTGATTATTAGTTGAACCAATGATATTTGATTTCCTTTTAGTTTTTGAGGATAGCCCTTTCCATCCCATCTTTCATGATGAGAAAGAATTATGTCTTCATTACCTTTTATTAAAGATATATTTTTAAAAACTTCTAATCCTAATTGTGGGTGTGTCTTAATAAGATTATATTCTTCTTCTGTAAGACAAGATGCTTTCTTTAAAACATCATCCGGAATACCTATTTTCCCTATATCATGTAATAAACAAATAAAATGAAATTGTTTTAAAAAATTATCATCATATTCATTTGTTTCTTTAGCAAGAATCGTAGCATAATTGGCTACACGTTCACTATGCCCTTTCGTATATTGATCCTTTAATTCCATTATCCTCATTATCGATAAAGCTGTTTCTTTCATTTGTTTTTCATAGGATACTTTAATTTTTTGTACTAAAAATTTTAATGAAAGAAATACAAAAAATGACGTAACAAAAATGATTAGAAACAATAATATTAATGATATTGGATAATTAATTTCAAAATAATAAATAGCAATTAAAAATCTACATACCATACAAATAGATACCGTTAGAAGATAATGAATACTTAAAAATAAAGGTGCAGAAATTACTAGGAAGCACTCTAAATATGGGATATGTAAAGACGAACCTGAATCACGTATAAACATAAGATCATATGCCAAAAGATAAATAATACTAACACCAAGAAAAATATATTTTGTAAACATTTGTTTATTCATTTTTTGTAAACACTTATTACATAAAAAAAAATGAAATGAAAATAAATAAAAATACAAGTTCAAATAAAAGCTTCTCTAGTGTAAAATCCTTTCTAAGAATAAAATGTTGATAAATATTATCAAACAAAAGAGTACTACAGGGAATAAATAGAAACATGTTTATCGGTTCTTTCGTTTCGATATTTTTAATCCCTTTCATCATTTTACACACCGCTAAACCTTTTTAATAAAAAAATAAGTTCATATACATATTATTAATAATATCCAAGAATAGATAATGGTGCAAAAAATACCCTTTCTCATAACCTATAAATAGGGTACTGCCATGATAGGAATGTATAAAGATATGGATAGGGTTATAGAAAAAGAAAAAGGCGAATTCCTTTTGAAATTTGGAATTCGCCTTTTTCTTGCTACCGATAATGAGACGTTATATTAACCTCATATGTATAGAATATACAGTAAACTAAAAATGAAAAGTTTACATTTTTTATTGTTTCTTATAAGTGAACTATTTGTATTCCTGTCTATATAATTTAAACGAATAAATAGCTCCAATAAAGAATACAAAAGCTTCAAATAATATAAAGATTTGACGGAAATTCTCGATATCTTTACCAACTAAAGAAATAAATATAGCATTCATTAGAATTTGAGTAGTAAACATACGAGAAGTAATTTTTAAATAAATAGCATTTGTTCCTTCATTTGGTTTACCAATTTTTTTGTAAATAATAATAAGTGCAATTACTGAACCCAAAAGTAGAAGTGCTGTAAGTCCTACAACAATATTGAAATTCCCTGTACTTTCTAACATCCATTTATTTAATAAATCAATCATTATTATCTTCCTTTCCTACATAAGAGAATATTTCTTTCTTCTTTTTCACTATAATAAAAAAAGAAAAAGGAAAACATCGAACTTTCTTACAAACATTCTTGTATTCTTACAATTTTGTCATTTTGCAAATGTATTCATCGCCTTTCCTTTCATTATTTTCTTTGGAAAACATAGTGAATTACGAAATAGAGCGCTACATGATCAACTTCCAAGAAGTAGTGCACGAAACCTCTTAATTCATGCAATTAGTATGTAGAATACTAATGAGTTATTGATTAAGAAGATAAAGGAATAAGAAATACGATAAAGAATTAGAATAGATAATGTAAAAAATGGAAAGAGGGGAAAAGATGAATCTAAAATTAATAGATGTAACAGAAGAAAATTTCTTTGAAATTATTAATTTAAAATCAGATAAACTTCAAGAAAAACACATTCAAATATATGAAAGATGGGTTGGTTCAAATGCTTTCTTTCTTGCAGCTTGCCAAACGTTTGGGTTTACTCCGAAAGCTATATATGATAATGATGTTTTAATAGGTTTTGCTTCGTATGGGTTTAGAAATGAAACGAAGCAATATGAGTTAATTAGTATGATGCTTGGCCATCAATATCAAGGGTTAGGGTATGGGATTCCTGTTTTAAAAGCAGTAATAGATAGTATGGTTCAGACGTACAAATGTGAAGAAATATTCTTATCGGTTATTCACGATAATGAACGCGCAAAGCGGATTTATGAAAAAGTGGGTTTTAGGCCAACAGGAGAGATTGAAGAAGGACACCATCCAGAATTAGTTTACTGTTTAAAATTAAAAAACTATGTAAATGTATAAAATTATATATACCTCTAGTTCTGTATGAATCATTTCATTTTCTGGTTTTTACTCCATATTCTTTAACATATGAAGCAAAAAAATTAATTTTGTGTAGTTTATTTTTGTTAGCATGATAGCGATGTGGTGCTCCCCCTATTAGTAGTAATTTTAATATCACTATGGATAAATTACTTTTAGAACTTTACTTCCAAGAATGAATTTTATGTGAACAATTAGTTAAAAATTCCCTTTATTAATTAACTAAGTAATATTTTGAAAGAACATATAGATATAATAGAAAGAATACTCGGTGCATCATCTCAACGCGCTGAATAGGTACATTATTGCATGTTAAAAATTTAACTTAAGGTGGAATTGTATATGACTGAAGATAAAAGACTGAAAAAGCCGGTGGTAAGTTTTATATTACTAACCAACATTATTTTCTGGCCACTTTTTCTGCTTGTAGGAATTACAAAGTTATTACATTTTCCAACTTGGATTTTTGATGTAATGCTCTGCATATCAGCTTGGTCTTCCACTTTTGCTTTTATGTTTCTATTTAAAAGAATTTATCCTGGACAAAGTTTTATTCAATTCGTAAAAGATAGATTTAAAAATAAACTTAATTACTCTATCGTTCTTACTGTCAGTATGATTCAAATAATTATATTTTTGACGATGTTGTTTCTCATTTCGACTAATAGTGAAGCAGACTCTATTTTTAATAGAACTACATGGGGCGTGTTAATTTATTATGTTGTTAAAACTATTGTATCTGGACCACTAGGAGAAGAATTAGGGTGGAGGGGTTTTGCATTAATGGAGCTCCAGAAAAAATACTCGCCATTAAAATCTTCAATCATTATTGGTTTTTGGTGGGGAATGTGGCATCTGCCTATATGGTTTACTACAGGTTTTACAGGCAGTAATTTAATCAAATATATTTTATTTTTTATGATTGCAATTATATCTACTACAATTATCATGGCAACATTTTATAATTTAAATCAAAATTTAATTGTTCCAATTATCATCCACTTTTTCTTTAATTTATTTATTGGCATAATAAATGGACCATTAATTGAATTAATTATGTATACTGCAATTTTTTATTTAATAGTTGCCATTTTACTTATAGTTATAAATCCAAAGAAAGTTTTATATCGAAGATACTATAATTTTTTATAATTCTTGCTTTCTCACTCTCCTTGCATGATAAATTTCTCCATACTAATTAACAACTAATATTAAAACTATTAATCCAATAAATCCTTAGAAAAATGGTTATCTATACACTAACTTAGTTAAATATGGATATTTTTTAAGAAGATAAAAAAGAACTAATCCCTAGAAGGGATTAGTTCAATATCTCAAAAGCTATTATATTACATAGTTTTATGAGCAAACGTTATATAATGTTGTGTGGGATACATAACCTGTCATCCCTTTATAAGTAACTTTTAACCACTGTTTAGAATTACTATAATGCCCTTGAACATACTCACCTGTTACCCATGTGCCAGTAATTTTCTGACCACTAGTAAATGTATGTAAGACAGGTGATCCCACAGTGTAACCACTGCGCATCTTTGCACCATATGTACCTACCGTACCTCCCTTGGCACAAGCTGCTACTACTGTTTCATTTTCAGTAGTATTCGTAGCCGCAAAAGCAGAGCCGTTAAATGTAAATAAAGTAAACATAAAAGCTGTTAATAAAGTACAAATAGATAAGCGACGTAACAAAATAAATTCCCCCTTTTTTTATAATTTCTTTCTTCACAAACTATTTTCTTAAATATTCTAATTATTTTCAATATATTAATGTTGAGAAATATTAGTTGTATTTTTGAAATAAAATTTTATCAAAAATAGTAACAAACTCATATTTTACAGAGAGCCCGAAAATAGTCTTCTACCAACTATATAAAAGCCCCTTCACCTTAAGGCAAAGGGACTTTCTCATTCCTATCTCAAACTCCCCACAATCTCCGTAAAGATAACTCCAAGCGCATGCGCACCTGCATCAGGATAGCCTAAGCTTCTTTCACCAACTGTACCGGCGCGGCCCATGCGAGCTACGATTTCTTTCGTATACTCTGCTCCTTTCACCGCTGCTTCGGCTCCTTTTTCAAAGGCAGTTTTCATGTCTTCTTCGTTTGAAGCGCTAACTAACCATGAGTCTACACATGGAGCAAGTGCGTCAACAAGTGTTTTATCACCAACTACTGCTCCTCTTCCGAATGATCTTTCACCGATCGATTGTATGCCTTGCAGTGCTGCTTGCAACATTTCAGCAAATTCTTTCACTGTTAGCTCACGTTTTTCGCCTGCTGCTTTACTAGCTGCGCGGAATGCACCGCCCCAAATTGGACCAGATGCTCCGCCGCAATGTTCCATAATAATCATGGAGCAACCGTCAAGGAATGATCCGATCGTTACGTTTTCTTGTTCTACAATCGAATGCCATTCACGTTTTAATTGCTTAAATCCTTTTGCCACACTCATTCCAAAGTCGCCGTCACCTGCATGTGTATCTAACTCACAGAACGGTACTTCATTTTTAATAATAATATCGCTCATTTTATCAACGAGATAAATCATGTTGTTTAATGTGATGATATTATCTTTTATAACAGCGTGCTCTTCCGCTGTTTCTAGTTCAAAGGAAACTTCCTTCTCTTCTGCCTCTTCAAGTACATTTACATACTCAACACTTTCAACTGGTCCATCTACTTTAAACGCTGGTGTGTTACATTCTTTCGCTAGTAATGTTTTTAGCTCATCATCTAATTTCATTACTGTTAAAGACATACCAGCCATATCAATACTCGTCATATAGTTGCCGACAAATACTCTATTAATTTTAATATTTCTAGCAGCTAATTCTCGCGTCACTGCGTTGTTAAATAAGTAAAGTTCTTGCAGTGGTGTTCCGCCAAAACCGTTAACTAGAAGTGCGATTTCCTCGCCATCTTTTACTCCTAAATCTTTCATTAAATCATTTGTCATACGATTAGCTAGTTCATCCGCTGACAGCATTTTTTCACGTTTAATTCCTGGTTCACCGTGAATACCTACGCCGTATTCCATTTCATCTTCCGCAAGTGTGAAAGTAGGTGATCCGCTCGCTGGAACTGTACAAGAAGTTAACGCTAAACCAATTGTACGCACGTTAGCAGCTGCTTTTTCCGCTACAGCTTTCACCGCTCCTAAATCCATACCTGCTTCCGCTGCTGCGCCGGCAATTTTATGAACGAGAATAACACCCGCAACGCCGCGGCGTCCTACTGTGTACAGGCTATCTTCTACCGCAATATCATCGTCCACTTTTACGTAGTCGACTTCAATTCCATCTTCTGTCGCTAAATGCGCACCGTTTTTGAAATTCATAATATCGCCGCTATAATTTTTAATAATTAATAACGTACCTTTTTTACTAGCTGTTTCTTTAATTGCTTGATATACCTGAATTTGTGAAGGTGAAGCAAACACATCTCCGCACACTGCCGCATCTAACATTCCTTTTCCGACTAGTCCTGCATGCGCTGGCTCGTGACCACTACCGCCGCCACTAATTAACGTTACTTTATTTTCGTTCATTTCTTTCTTCTTAATGACTTTATATTTTTTCAAAAGCTCAAGCTCTGGATGAGCCATAACCATTCCGTTGCACATTTCCATTACTAATGTTTCTGGTTTGTTTATAATCTTTTTCATTGTGATTCTCCCTCAATTCCTTTAATATATTGTGATATATTTGAAATCTTCTTCTTACTATCCATGTTAAAATGAAAGCGTTTTATAGTAAACGGACAAAATGGACAATCTGTCTAAAGACAACGCTCTCATTTGTAGGTAGGATTTTCATATTACTAACATTCTAGGGATGATTGAGATGACCTCTTCTATAATTTCTAAAAAGATAATCGCGAACTCATTGAAGTATTTAATGGAAACAGAGTCGTTTCATAAAATATCAGTAAGCGATATTATGTTACACTGTCAAATGCGTAGGCAAACTTTTTATTACCATTTTAAAGATAAATTTGAACTATTAAGCTGGATTTATAGAGAAGAAACGAAAGAAAACATTATTGACTTTCTCGACTATGAAACATGGGAAAACATTTTTGATTTATTATTTGATTACTTTTATGAAAATCAAAAATTTTACCGAAATGCTTTTAAAGTCATTGAACAAAACTCGTTTAATCACTATTTATTTGAGCATACAAAAAACTTATATATGAAGATTATTGATGAACTATCTGTGAGCTGTGGATTCAGCCTTTCTGATGAGACGAAAAATACGATTGCCTCCTTTTATAGTCACGGCTTCGTTGGAACGATAAAAGATTGGATTGAAAGTAAGTGCGAAGTAGATCCGTCCATTATGTCTTCTCTTATGAAAAATATGATAAACAATCAATTACTACTATTACTGGAGCAATCAGCAAAGTAATTAAAGGGTGGCAAAAGCAATGAAAAAGATTATGAATGATGTACAAAATATCGTTCAAGATATGCTGCATGGCTTTTATTTTGAACATAACGACAAAGTAAATTACGACGAAACAAATAACATCATTTATGTAAAAGATATCGAAAAAATGACGCAAGACGTCGCTATTATAAGCGGTGGTGGTAGCGGACATGAACCTGCTGATATTGGTTATGTAGGAAAAGGAATGCTTACGGCTGCAGTAAACGGCAGTATTTTCACTCCGCCTACAGTGGAACAAATTGTGGCGGCAATTCACCTCATACCGAAGGAGAAAAGCATTTTATTCATCATTAAAAACTTTAAAGATGATGTTCAGAAATTTTTAGCGGCAAAGCAAATCGCTAAAGAAGAAGGAAGAAAAATTGAACACATCATCGTAAATGACGATGTTTCAATTGAAGATGATGCTTCTTTTAATAAAAGAAGACGCGGCGTTGCTGGTACTGTTTTCGTTCAAAAAATACTTGGTGCGGCTGCTCTTGAAGGTCATTCTTTAGAAGAACTAACAACACTCGGCCATTCTATCACCGAAAACTTACACACATTAGGAGTCGCCCTTTCACCTGCGAATGATCCAGTGAAAGGAAAAGCTTCATTCACATTAAACGAAGATGAAGTATTTTATGGGGTCGGTATCCACGGCGAAAAAGGTTACCGTAAAGAAGCACTATCCTCTTCTGAAATATTAGCAATCGAACTAATGAACAAATTAAAAAGCATTTACCGCTGGAGAAAAGGTGACAACTTCGCCATTCTCATTAACGGACTCGGAGCGACGCCATTAATGGAGCAATACATTTTCGCAAATGACATTCGCCGTTTATGTGAACTGGAAGGGTTACAGATTACATTCGTAAAAGTTGGTACGCTACTAACTTCTTTAGATATGAAGGGTGTTTCTTTAAGTTTACTTAAGGTAGAGGACTTGAACTGGGTGAAGTGGTTGAAAGAAAATACGGAAACTGCTAGTTGGTAATATAGATAAAAATAGGATGGCTTCAATTGGCCAGCCTATTTTTGTACGTAATTCAGCTATGAGAAAAATTCAATTACTGAAGAATTCTGCACTCAATATTACAGCAAATTTACATCAAAAATGTAAATCCTCATTTCCTTCGTATTTTCCTTTATTAAGCCTTTTTCTTATGAATAATTCTGCAACAATTAAATTAGGTACCCATGCTAACCAAGCAATAATAGCGTAACTAAGTTCAAAATGTTCTATCCCAAATAGAACGATAAACAAAGGTAGCCAAATTCTTAATGTAACTGCCGCAAAGGTTAAAGCATAATTTCTAATCATCCAATTCCGATGCTCTTTCATTTTTTTATTCTTAACTCTATGTAATGCTTCATATGCTGATGTTAGCCAAAGTACGGATAACAAACCGAAACCTAGCTTCGCTACCAATCCTCCCGTAGCATAAAAGGATAGATATAGTCCAGAAACGCCGCCTAATAATATACCAACCATATAGATTCTCCCAGCTATTCGATGACGGTTGATATTCCTTTCTCTAAATTTAGTGGATAATGTAAACGGACCAATTACTAATGCTACTATACTAGTTGTAATATGTATAAATAGCATCATATACCAGAACGCACTTAATTTAGATCCAAACATAAGCTTCGCTTTTACAAGCCCTGTTTGAAATCCATCCATAATAAAATATTGGACAACAATATAACTAGATACTAAAAGAGCAAAACAAGTAAATACATACCAAATTTTCCTGTTCAAATTTTACTGCCTCCTTATTACATGAAGGAATTAGATTATACATTACTGTTCATTCTAGGGAAAAATAGAAAAGCCTTCTTTACTGATTTATTCAACACATTGTTTTTATAAACCGAATGACTTACATGTAGCGACGAATAAAATATATGATACAAGGCCCTTCTTCATACATAAAACCCCTCAAGTATGTCGTTCTATACTTGAGGGGTTTTTCATTTATTCTCTCTCGTCTCTCATTTTCTTAAATCAATAATTAGCTCATCTGTAATCTGCTCAAGATAGAAAAATCTTTTTATATAATGGATATCAGACCATTTTTCTTCTCCACCAATAATAAATAATTCTTGCGCATCATACATAAATGAAAAGCTTGGATAGAAACTGTCAGTCTTTATTTCAATCTCACCAGTACGATTACTGATAATCTTACAGTCTGTTGAATAGCTTAATAACGTATAGAGAGAATCTTGTGCTGATTGAAAGAAATACTTCATAAGTGTAGTTATATCATCACCATTGGTAATGCACACTTTAAAAAAGCTCGTATCCTTTTTCTTATTAGTAAAAACTAGCTCAAAATGAAGTTTATTCTCTTCTAAAAACCCTTCAATAAAGTCTCTACATAAATAAGTTTCAAATAGCATATACATAGGAAATTTGTTATGTGTACTCATAAATCCTTTAACGATTTCTTCGAATCCTGTATGCTGATTCCAATTCGTCCCCACTCCTATCATACTAGGGTGATTTAAATAAATAGGATACGGCGATAATCCTTCATCTTTTAACATATACACTCGTTTTTCATCTGTATGAAGAGCTGGTTTTGATTCTTTTAGTAAGTATTGAGATAATTGAACATGTAACACCTTTACACCTACCTATCATGTAATACATAAACTATATCTATTAAGTTAGAAAAAGAGAATGCATCATTCACATTTTACTGTGTTTGGGTGTGGAGAACGAGAATCATTTTATAAACGAGATCACACATCTCATTGGAGAATTACAGGTCTTCCAAATAAAATTGGATAATAAATTAACATCGCACCTACAAATGAACAAACTAAACAAAAAACAGCTTCATATTTTATAACTAGAGAAGAGCTGGTATCAAGCTTTTCCCCCTCTCTTTTACATATCATTTTAAAAGCTCTATATAATAAATACCCAATAATCGCCCCTAGGGTGTTTGTAAATAAATCATCAATATCTGTAATTCTATTATTTAGTAATTGATTTAACTCAATTGCCAATGAAAAAAAGAATCCTGCACATACGGTGTTTTTCATTTTTCTAAACTGCGGCCAAATAGTCGGCAATAAAAAACCGAATGGCATAAACAGTACAATATTTAAAAGATACGTAGTACTACCTGCCGTATCAAATAGAGTCAAATTGATTTGATTTACACGAATCCACGTTTCATATCTACTTATATCCCATATAGTCGCGATCTGCGTCACCTTATACACTAACGAAAGGTAGAATAGAAAAACATATACCCATAAAAAATGCCGAATAGATATATTGTTTTTCGCTTTAAAATAAAATCCAATTTGAAATACAATACAAAACATAATTGTAAAAAAATAAGTATACAAATAACTCATTAAAACTCCTGTATGCATGTGGAATCCCCTAACTTTACATTTTCATCTATTATTTAGAACATAGTTTAAGAATCGGTACTTTGTTCATATATTTAATCTTCTACTTTGTCTTCGAATATAAGGAATATATGAAAAATAAAAAATCCCCACTTCTTCATTTTCAGTCTCCTCCTTGATGTAACTTGTTTATAGGATAGGAAAAACTTTTAAAATAAAAAGTGGGGTAAATATAAAATTTTTCTTAAATTTTCACCTTGTACCTAGGTAAAAGAGCCTAGCAATCACATAATACAATTCCACACAAAATAAAATTCTGATAATATAAAATAGATAATCATTTATATATGGATTTTTTCATATACAAATGATTATCTATTTTAAAGGGGATAAAGAAAATTGGAGCTGATTTTTATTCATGAATAGAAAAAATTCTTCTCATAACAAAGGTGATTCCTCAAATAAAATTGCTGCTTTTATTGCAACGCTAGGAGCTCTATTAGTAAGTGTAGAAGTTTTATCTAATTTTTTTATAATTTTTTGGTTAATGATAATAGCAATAACAAATTTAATAGTCATATTTTATCTTCAAATTAGTGTTTTTAGTTTAGTAACAACAATCCTTTTTGTAATCTTTTACTTTATATACAAAAAGTTATTTGCACATTCTAAATTTGTAGAAATCTTTTCAAAATATAATATGATTATTACAATAATTTCTTTATTAATTTTAAATATGTTATACATATCAAAAAAAATGTTTAACGGTGCTTTAATTACTCCTGTGGTAATAATTATTACATGGTTAATTTACAAATTTATGTTTAAAAAAATAAAAAATAAGAAGAGCTAGTTTTATAGAGCAGACTCAAAATGGAGTACTTGCTTTCACTGTTTTGTTTTCGGGGAATTGTATTGATTTTATTGTAAGTGTTAATAATCCGCCTCAAATATATCTTTCCATGCTTGAGGCGGATATTAATTTCTAATTAAAGTGTACTAATCTATTCCTTCTCATCCCTCATACTATAATACCCCAAATTAATAATAACCAAGAAATACCCACCCATAATTCCAGCAGCAAATGTCCACATGTACTCACGGTGTTCAATTTCATACATAATAATCGCACCGAGTATGGCAGCTGCGAACCGATTTATCATTCCAAGCATCGGTGCTTTTTCTTTTTTTACGATGCTATTTCCGAACTTTTCGATACGTCTTCCTAAAATCCAGGCGCAGTACATACTAACTAAAAGGCCGATGCTTATCCCTACAAACTGGGCTCGAAAAGGTGTCATCAACCATCCCAGTAACATCACGCCTAGCAAACAATATATTTGCATGTTGAATGATCTTAATGCCATACGAATCATGTTATGCTCCTTATCTTTCCTATTAATCCCATCTTTCGGACTTCAAGCTTTCCGATATCTCTTTTTTAAAATGGGGGAATTTGATTTTGCTCACCATTAAATAAGCAAGTACGCATGTGCCAAATGCCACGGAAACTGGGTTATTTAAGAGGCATAAAATGAGGAGACACATTGCCGCAAATGGAATGGGCATTCCGATGAATGTTGGGAGTTTGCTTTGCTGCGTGTTAAATCTCGCAAGTCGAAGCATTCCGCAAATACTGTAAGCGAGCGCACATATCATCCCAATAGATTGCAAATCTTTTAAAGCGACACTATAGGCAAGAATAGATGGCGCTACGCCAAAAGTAACTAAATCTGCAAATGAGTCTAACTCTCCGCCAATTTCCGAAACAGCATCCATTTTCCGAGCAACCATGCCATCAAACCAATCAAATACCATACCTGTAATAATGAACATGACTGCACCATACATATCGTGAACGAAAACAGCGTGAATAGCCAAAAGTCCACACACAAAGTTTGCTATCGTCATCATATTTGGTATGTAACTCATCACACGCTTCGCCTCCTTTCTACTAATTGCTTCATCTTCATTCTCACTCATTAGACTCAAGATCCTTCTGTTTTTCTTCCAATATCACTTTATTTATGTTCTTTAGCGTATCCGTCATTTGTTCTAAAGCACCGATATCGATTTTTGAAAAATACTTCTCAATTAATACATCATCTAACTCAGACAACTGCTCCATATACTTACTACCGTTTGGACCAAGTGTAAGGAAATACTCCCTTTTATTATTCGGATTAACTTGCTTTGAAATCATCTTCTGCTTTTCCAATTTCGATAAAACTTGACTCACAGCACTTTTCGATATATTAAAAGTAGTCGCAATGTGATTTGCTGTCGTGTTTTCATTTAAATGAATATGAAATAACATGCTCTCTTGCTGTCCTGTAAGACCGTACTCATCTTTCAACTCCTGAAATAGTAAAATGTAGAATTCATTATAGGCTCGGTTCATTTCATTAATTATTTCTTTATAAGTTCTCGTCATAGCACTCTTCCTCCATGCTGTTATTTTGTTTCGTTTAATAGTTAAGTTAACTTAACTTAACTATATTATACCGTTATGTTTGTGTAAAGGGAAATCGATCTCTATCCATTCCTATAACACGGAATAAAGTATGCCATTTGCCTTTTCCACTGTTTTTCATTGATTAAATTCCGATCTCTCTGGCATGATACATCTATCATTTTGAATAAATAAACATAATCATTACAAAAATTCCATATAGACCCATTACTGGTTAAAATGTTATAATAAAATTACCCTACATAGTTACTCATATTCCGATTGAGGAACTAGCGTCTTATTAAGCAATGCGCATAACTCAAATAAAAAAGACACTTTTTACAGTGTCTTTTTTATTTATATTCTAAGGATTTATCTCTTTTAGACACAAAATCTATTACATGATAAAGGAGACTATCAAATGGAACATCCTGTTGCAAGAGAATTACGTAACATACGTATATGCCTTATCATCTTAATTATCGTCATCGCATTTTGGGACCGTGAGAAACCTGTAGAAATCACTGACCATAGTAGCGATCCTATGTTAAACACTAGTAATATGACCCAAATTGGCGATCATACATTTGCCTATAAAGACGAATCTAATCAAATTAAAATATTTAAGTTTGATCCGGATACAAACGAAATAAAGCTAATAAAAGAGTTTTATGCTAGCGAATATTGATTATATACAATAAATAATTCAAATTGATAAAAGGCACTTTAGGGTGTCTTTTCTTTATGGAGTAGGATTATGAAAAGACAGATTTACAATTCTAAGCGACTCGTTGGTAATACTCCATCACCATCAAGCTAATATTTTCATATCCCCCTAAATTAAAATTTTCTTTCTCTACAGATAGTTATTCTGAGAAGCCGGGCATTATTTTCTTAAGTTGATGGACATGCATGGTGACCCCTTATTAGACGATAGTAAATGAACAATTTCGGGGTTCAGTTCAACTTTATTCAAAATAAGATTTTTTTGCAGTAAAATCAATGTTGGTGGAAATTTTTTAATCAAAATTTTTTTAAAATTAACATAAATACTTGCAATATTTAAATTAGTACTATATAGTTCTAGTTATGACAAAGGTAAAATTAATGAATCAAAAACGTGTGATTGAAGTAGCTGCAACATTATTTTTAGAAAAAGGGTTTGCTTATACAAGTATGGATGAATTAGTACGTGTAAGCAAAGTTTCAAAGTCGAATGTGTATTATCACTTTTCTAATAAGGAACAATTATTAGAAGGAGTCGTTGATTATTGGATTGAAATGTATCAATCTGCAATTGATGACGTACTTTCTCAGAACCAATTTTTAGTTGAAGATCGTATTCAACTGTTTTTAAAGCAATTATCACAAGGAGTTCAGTCGAGAGAGTATAAAGGGAGCTGTCCATTTATTACTCTTTATATTCAAAGTCCTACACAGGCCACGCAAATAAAAGAAAAAATAGGTCTTTTTTTTACAGGATTACAAGAGAAAGTTTCTCTATTACTTAAACAAGGGGTAGAGAATGGAGAATTCAGAAATACGATTCATATTGATGAGGTTGCATCACTTTTTATTACAAATCTTGAAGGAGCGTTATTTATTTCAGAAACATTGAAGGATGCAACTGTAATCACGAAAACAGCAGATCATTTTTTAAAATTGCTTCGATAAAAGAAGCATTTTTTTTACATCAAATTAGTACTAAGTAGTACTAAAAGGGGGATTTTATATGAGAACAGTATTTTTAACTGGTGGAACAGGCTTTATTGGAAAGCAATTAGTGAAAGAATTAGCCAAAGAGGATGTTAAAATTCTTCTTTTAGTGAGGTCGAAAAGTAAAGCAATACGCCTTTTTCAAGAAAGAGGCAGCTTAAAAAAGGCAGTTATGCACTTTATTGAAGGTGATTTAACGAAAATAGATTTAGGTCTAAGTGCTGAAGATAAGGAGAGGGTGTTGGAAACGGATGTGATTATTCACGCAGGAGGCCCCATGGATATTCAAGCGACAAGTAATGAGGCAGCTTCCGTATTTTTAAATGGCGCGAAACATATTAGTGAATTAGCTAAAAGTATTCATCAATTGAAGGGCTTGCAACAATTTATTCATGTTGTAGGTTATATGAGTCCCTTTGATGATAAAAATAGCAACATTGCAATTGATGTGTTTCAAGAAGGAAACAGTTATTTGAAAATAAAAAATCCATATGAGAGAACAAAATTTTTAGCAGATCTTTATATCCGTCAGCAGGCATCAGCAATAGGTTATCCGCTTTCTATAATTAATCCGCCAACTGTAGTCGGTAGTAGTAAAACAGGGAGTACAGAGCAGATAGCAGGATTAGGTTTGCTTGTGATGAGTATGCGAAGAGGGCTCATGCCAGTGATTCCTGGAGGTAAGGGATATAGGTTACCACTTATTTCAAACGATGAGTTTGCGAAGTTTATTGTGCAGGTTTTCAGGTTGGAGCAACCGACTATCCAAACATATACACTTGTTGAAGACAAACAGCACGATCAGAACATTGCTGAATTATTAAGTATTATGTCGGAAAGTATGAATATGAGGGCACCAAAAATCTCGGTTCCAATGCCGCTTATGAAAACAATTATGAATAGTGGAGTAAGTAAAATAACAAAAATTCCTTCTGATGGACTGAATTTTATTACAAAACGAAAATTTTCAAATGTTTCAGCGAAAAAAATTATGGGAGAGGATTGGTTTAAGAAGACGAGTGTAATGAAATTTCTCCCTGCTGTAGTAGCAGATCTGGACTATCGAATGATATATCAAAATGGCCAGCATAATCATTTATTTAAACGAACATTATGCGATAACACTACCCTTTACCAATTACAAGGAGAGGGTAAACCGTTTATTTTATTACATGGTTTATTGAGTGATGGAGAGGATTTATTTCCTTTAGCACAAGAGCTTCATGAAAAAACTGGTCAACCTGTATGGATCTTGGATCTTCCAGGTTTGGGGCGTTCTCCTTTTAAACGAGATAAAAATCTTCTAGATATCTATTTGAATGTAGTGAAAAAGTTATTGGAGAAAGCTACTAATGGTGCACATCTAATTGGTCATTCATTCGGTGCATTTATTCTTCTGGAAGCATTGGTACAACAGTACATAGATAAGAAGTATGCAATCACTTTACTTCAGCCACCTGTTGTTAAAAAAAATGCTAAATCGCTAAATGTTCCTCAATTTATGAACAAATGGACATTAAAACTGGCAACTACTAATTTCATAGAGCGATACTTATTAAGTAATGGTTTGTTTGAAAGTATAGAGAGCATCCCTGAACATTATATTGAAAAGATAAGTAAAAGTTTTACTTCTCCTAGAATTTTAAATACTACGGTTCAGCTTAACAGTTTACTACTGAAAAACGATCAAGGTGATTTCAATGAAGTAACAAAGTATAATCTTCACATTATCTGGGGGGGTTATGACAGAGCATATTCTGCTCCATCGCATGTTGGTAAGATTGATTTTGTTCCATATGGCCATCATTTTCCTCTTAGCCATCCGAGTGTAACGGCAACATTAGTAATAAAAAATAGTAATACTAGCAGATGAGAGTGTGGGATAAATAAAAGTGTGTAGTAAGATCGTTGTGTCTTTGAAATAAAATTGTACTGTTTTGGGTCCCACCCTATGCCCATCAACTTCAAGATTTTATAACACCCCAAAACGAAAAAATGAGATTTTTATTACAAGTAAGCACAATTTTTCGTTCTGGGGGTAAAATAATCTTCGGATGGGAGTCCAATACATATTATTAAAATTAAGATGGTTCAAGTCGGAGGAAAGCGCCTTAAGGTGTCTTTTCTCTTTAATTTAAAAAATTTGAGAAATGGAGTCTTTAGTCATAATTACGACTAAAGGCTTTTTTCTATATAAAAATGAAATACTTACTCAAATTGTTTTTCACTTCACAAACTATATCCAAAAAGTTGGATAGCTCCTTTTACTACTCATATTATTAATAAATAAAGCAATAACTACAATAACAAGAGAACCAACTAAAACTGGCGTTACTAAATAACTCCAACTGTATGCTCCTAAAATAACGACAATTGGATCAGCCCCTGCCGGAGGATGCGTTGTTCTTGTTAGCATCATAATAGCAATCGACATCCCAACTGCTAAAGCAATTGTCCAATATTCATTCCCAAACAAATGATATATTGATAGACCAATGAAAGTTGAAATTAAATGCCCTCCAATAATATTACGCGGCTGTGATAACGGTGCATTCCAAACTCCAAACGCTAATACACAACTCGCCCCAAATGGAGCCATTAACAATTCTGTAGCAGTTATACTCGTTAAATATGTTAAGGTGAGAATTGTTAAAAATCCTCCTAATAGTCCCGTCAAAGAGTCCTTTATGTTCACTTGTAACGGACTTCTTCCTTTCCCTTTCATTTTTGAAAAATATCGTACACTTATTGATGGAGCCTCTTTCTGCTTAGCTGCTGTTATATTATCCATCATTCTCCTCCTTTATTTACCAACAATTATAATCTAAATATACTAACCTGTAAATTACATTTTTAATGGTTAGTTTTAAAATACAAAAAAGAATCAACTTCTATAAGTTGATTCCCTAAACTTCTTCACATTTTCGATTCTGGAATTTTGCTACCTTTTTTCGGTTCCCACATATTTTCATAGAACACCATTTTCGTTTTCCACTTTTATCTATAAATAATAAAACACAGTCAGGGTTTGAACACCTTTTAAGGAAAATAAGCTTATTTTCTGCTATTAACGTTAAAGCATCAAATGCAATTAACGATGCGAGTACATCCTCAATTTCTCCAACTGGGACAGGTACTAGACGTTGTTCAATGACTTTATATGTAAAGGGTGCCTTCTCAATTTGTTGTTCTAAATACGTAATAAAATCATTAGAAATTTCGTGCTGATCAGCAATTGCCTCAAACTGTTTTCTCAGTACTTCTCTTGCCTCTAATATGCTAGATGTAACTTGATCCATTCGCTCTTGAATTTCTATAAGTGTTTTTTCATTCCAAAAAGGCAGATTAACCTTTATTACATGTAGCCATTCTAATACATCTTCATCCGTTATTAATAAATCATAACGTTGTCCACGCCTAACTAACTCTGTATTCACTAAATCTAATGAGAGATTTCCAGATATAAGCGGGAATTGTTTTGTTTCCTGCATGTACTCATCACCTACTCTTTAAATAATAATATTCCAAATTCATACAGAAGTACAACTTTTTTATTAACTATAAAGTATGAAGATCAAAGCCTTTAGCCATAATTACGACTAAAGGCTTTTTTGTATATAACTAAAAAGGAGCTGACTGTATGGAACATAATAAAAACGGAATACTTGCTTTAATCGTTTTATTTGTAGGACTAGCATTTTTTGTTATCGGTATGGTTTATCATTTGTGGGGAACGGTTTAAAAATAAATAATAATTCATTAAAAAAAGTACTCGTATGAGTACTTTTTTTAAAATGTCATGTAAAAACATTCTAAACTTACTTACATGCATACAATCACCAATGATAGTTATATAATTGAGAAGGTTGTAAATTATCAATCTATTACAACGTGATTTGGAAAGGAGCTAAAATCTGAAAATGTTAGAAATCATTTTTGTTGCTGTATTGCTTGCATCTAGCATCACTCCCATCTTTATCGAACGTGGTTTGACGAAAAAAAATATAGTCATTTTACTAATCAATTATGCATTCTTATTTGCCACCATCATTGTAATTGGCGCAAACTGGCGTATGATCCCCACCTATTTCTTATTGTTCATTTTAACATTACAAGTTTTTTTGAAACCAAAAACTACAGCTCTTTCTAAAAAGTTAGTGATGAAAATTTTAAAAGGGTTAGGAATTATCGTAACTGCTATTGTAATGTTTGCGTTACCCTTACTTTTTCCGATCATAACACTCCCAGAGCCTACCGGAAAATATACAGTAGGAACGAAAGCTTTTCATTTAATTGATACAAATCGAAAAGAAACCATTGTACCCAGTAGCCACGGAAATCGCGAACTAATGATACAAGTGTACTATCCTGCCGAAAAAGGATCCGGGAAACCTTCTGCCTACTTTGAGAACATAGACGCCCTCGCTGAACAATTGGGTGTAACAAAAGGTGCTCCCTATATCGTAACGACACATTTAGGTCTGACAAAAACACATTCTTATCAAGATGCTAAACCACTTCAAATTAAGGAAAAATTCCCCCTTCTTTTATTCGGCCATGGTATGGAATTATACGGGCAACAAAATACATTCCAGTTAGAAGAATTAGCTAGTCAAGGTTATGTAGTAATCGCTCTTAATTTCACAGGATACGCAGCAACAACGATTTTCCCTAATGGAAAACGTATAGATTCCGTACCAATTGAATTTACACCTAACGCTTTAAATAACATGGTTCGAAATTGGGAACAGGATACTACTTTTGTTTTAAACGAAGTAATAAAAGGCAATTTTGATAAAAACTTTACAGCCATTGCAAATTTAATTGACGATGACAAAATCGGCATGTTAGGTCACTCTTATGGAGGAGCAACTGCCGCACAAATGTTAGTAAAGGATAATCGTATTCAAGCTGCAATTGATATGGACGGCGGATTGTATGGAGATCCAATGCCTAAAGACGGCCCTCAGAAACCATTCATGTTGATGAATGCTGAAGCTACCATTCAGTATATGAAAGAAGCGGAGAATCAAAAGACAGGTGGAATCCAAGATGAATTGTTTGAAATATCCTATTTAAGAAATAAAACGATTGAAAAACCTGGCGCGTACACAGTTGTAATTCCAAAAACAAATCATAATAGTTTTACAGATTTAGCAGCATTTTCACCTATTATTAATGAACCAGACGAAGATGTAGCCGCAAATTATACACTCATTAATAAACTAGTAACTAGCTTCTTTGATCAAAATTTAAAAGGGATAAACGAAAATCATTTAGAAGAAATTCAGAAGCAATATCCTGAACTTCAGCTCATTAAACACTAATAATCATTCATTTCCCTAGTCATGTAACCCCTCACTATGCTTGAGGGGTTTCTGCTTTAAAACAATTATAAAAAAAGGCCCCATAACTGGGGCGCTCAAAAAATAATATAAGTAAATGAATTAAAACAAATAACAGACAACTAAAATATATAACATAAAAATTTTATAATCTATATATATGCAATATTACATATAAAATTCCATTATTACATGCTATACTAAAAAAGGAGTCGACAATCGTTATTTTCTTCTTATTTTTAAAGCAATATGGATATACCTTCTTAACATCATTTGGATTGTACAAGTAAAAGAAGACATCTTAATTGATGTCTTCTTTTCTTATAGTTTTATGAATTTTTTTGAGCAGCTGCTCTCCAAGCACGAAAAGATGTTGGACGTCCAGAATGAGCTCTTTGCTTTGCAGCAGCAACAGCTGTTTTTTCTTCAATAGTCATTGGTTTTTCCTTAATAATCTTTGGTTTTTCTTCCACAATCGCTGATTTTTCTTCAAGAGTATTCACGGCTGTCTGTATCTTTTCCAACTGCTCCTTTAAAGCTTGCTGTTCAATCTTTAAATCCGTAAGTAATCGTAAAATCATTTCAGAATTGGCCATAAAGATCCTCCTTCCCCCAATACACAGAATAAAATACAATATGTCATCAGCTGAATAGCGGTGACAAAAATAATATAGTCAACTCTTATAAAATTCCAAGTACCTTTATTTTTCAAAAGGACCTGCTCAAGATTATCTGTAAAAACATAAAGTGAATTAAATCCATTAATTAATGGTCTTTATGGAAGGAGGAGTTAATATGGGCTATGGCGGTAGTTGTGGTGGAGGCTGCGGTTTCGGCGGCGGTTTCGCTTTACTAGTTGTACTCTTTATTTTATTAATCATCGTTGGCGCTAGCTGTTGGGGCGGCGGATTCGGCTGCTAAGGGAAGGCACTCTTGAGAGTGTCTTTTTTTGTGCTTTTGGATGTACAGCTCATACCTTCTGTAGAATGTGGAACAGAAAAATAAAGAACCTTAATATAATTGATAATTACAAAAATTAATCCTATTAATATGGTTAATTTTCCTATATTTGTTATAATTATTTTGTATAAATAAATTGGAGGTGAAAAAATAATGATACTATTATTACCTATACTGTTATTATTCTTATTAATGATCCTTGTTAAAATTTCTAAAATGGTGAGTAGAACCGTAGCTGTTTTAGTTGATTTTTTATTTTTAGGAGGATTCGCTGCTTATTCATTACATCAGTCTGTATCAGTAAAAATAGCAAGTGGGTACGCCGTTTATTTTTGGGATATTTTATTTTTCATCGTTTCCTGTGTTCTATATTACATTGTTTTAAATTATCTAGTTACTAACTTCCCTAGACTAGCCGCATTAATTAATTACATTATTGCTTGGATTGGAACATTTTTAGTTTATGCCACAATCTGTATTATCTTGATAGGAAATTTACCGCAGTTATTAAATAATAAGTTTTTCAGTGAACTTACTAATATTATTATTATTTCTATACTTGCAATCATAACATTCAATGTTAGAAAAACTATGTTTGCCAACAAAGAGAGAAATGAAGAAGTTTATTAGTTTATGATTAACTGCATATCATAGTGTGATAATAAAAAGGCAGACTAAGGTGCCTTTTTTATTTATTTGAATTAGATTAATCCATAACCTTCTTATGTACTTGGAAATCCTAGTCATTGAGAATAAACAAGTAGATAGAATTTCACCAGATAAGGAGGTATTTCTATTTCTTGTTTACCTATCCATTTTTATTATAAGTGCTATTTCCCCAGTTACATGGGATGCATCCATAGTTGTACATCCAATCGTTTCCATACCAATTCTGTTGTACACTTCATTTTAAATATCCTCCGCTTCCTTCATTTCATTCCCATTTGCGCTTTACTCGTAGCAAATTTTCTTCCCCTTTTTTCAGTACATATCACATTAAAATTGACATAACACTTCATGCACCATATACTGTTAACAACAGTATACTGTCATTAACAGTATTAATCATAATTCATTCTAGGAGGAAGATCCATGAAGCATACAGGAAGACATACAGGTGCATTTCTTTTGTTATTTCTAGCTGAAGGTGATAACTATGGCGGGCAATTACTGCAAAAGTGCGAGGAAGAACTTCCCGTCAATCCAATCGATAGTGCCATTTTATATCGTACGCTAAAAAAATTAGAAAACGAAGGTGCGATTGAATCTTATGTAAGTACAGATTATCAAGACAAACCGAGAAAGATGTACAAAATTACGCCTGCTGGAAAAGAACAATTGGCAGATTTTCAAATGGATATTGAAGAAAAAATGAAGAACTTATCCTTTTTCCTAGGCAAATATAAAGACTTACAGGAATCCGACCATGATTAACGGCGTGATTCTTTACACTTTAGCCATTATCCTTACTGGTATTTCTTTTATGAAGGACCGCAGGAAAACGAAAGATGCTTTAATGAAGTCATGGAAAATGTTTCGCAACCTTCTCCCTGCGATGCTCTCCATCATGCTTTTCGTTGGCTTATCGCTTTCTATATTAACGCCGTCCTTTATCTCTTCTATTATTGGGGAACAATCAGGGTTTATCGGCATTGTGTATTCAGCGATACTCGGCTCCGTTGCACTTATTCCAAGCTTCGTCGTGTTCCCACTTGGTCATACGTTAGTACAACACGGTGCAGGTCTACCTCAAGTTGCGGCACTTATGTCTACACTCATGTCAGTAGGAATTACAACATTGCCAATGGAACAAAAGATATTCGGCCGAAGCTTTGCTTATGCACGTAATGCAGCCGCATTACTCATGTCACTTCTATTTTCCTATATCATTTGGATGGTGATAGTATGAAAGAACTAAAAAGATATCGCTTCTTTTTCATCTTACTACTCGGGCTCTTCATATTAACGTTTATAAATCAATCTTTAGGATGGAGTGCATTACAACTAACAGGAAATAGCATTTTAGATATGCTGTTTCTCCTCCCCCCTGTCTTACTATTTGTAGGGCTACTTGATCAGTGGGTGAAAAAAGAAACACTCATGAAATATATGGGCAAAAAATCAGGTATATACGGAATCTTATTTTCTCTATTATTAGGAGGCATTGCGGCTGGTCCTCTCTACGTTGCCTTCCCAATTGCAGCACTACTCTTAAAAAAAGGTGCAAGCATTCGGTACATCGTATTTTTCTTAGGCGTTTGGACAACTGCGAAATTGCCAATTCTCGTGTATGAATTCTCTTCATTTGGAGCAACTTTTACACTCATTCATATTGGTTTCGGGCTAGTATTTTTCTATGTAATGGGGATTATTTTTGAGAGGTTTTATAATCAGGAAGAGTTGCTAAGGTATGATGTTACGGAGGAAATGTAAAAGACATCTTTAATCAGAAAGATGTCTTTTTATATAAACCTTAATTTTCGTTCTGTAAAACCCCTGCTACCTTTACTCCCTTTTTCTCTTCTTTTAAGAATAGCGATACGATAAAAGCAACAACGATAAAGATTAATCCAAGTGCAAATGCACCTTGGAACCCAGATGTTAAACCGTTTAACTTCTCTACTGGGTCCATTGGATTTGCAGAGCTTTCCATATAGCTAGCTGTTCCTGAAGACATTTTTGAAATAAAAATAGCCGTACCAATTGCGCCAGCTACTTGCTGCAGCGTATTAAACAGCGCTGTTCCGTGCGGATATAGATCTGGTGTTAATTGATTTAAACCGTATGTTTGTGCTGTCATGACAAACATGAGTCCAACCATTAATCCGCTATGCATCACAATAATTTGTACTATTGATGTATCAGGAGTAATGCCTTTAAATAAGAACATTGCAATCCCTACTAACACAATGCCAGGAACGATAATAACTTTCGGACTAAATTTATCAAATAGTTTACCTGCGATTGGTCCCATTATGGCGCTAATAACACTTCCCGGAAGCATGATGATTCCTGATTTAAAAGCTGTAACGAGTAAAACTGTTTGCAGGAACATCGGTAATAAAGTCATCGTTGAAAATAATGACATCATCACAATGACGATTAATCCGACTGATAATGTAAACATCGGAACTTTAAATGCTCGTAATTCTAAAATTGGATTCTCAATTTTTAATTGTCGCACGATAAAAATACATAATGAGATAAGCCCAACAAGTAAAGCACTATACACTTTCGTATCAGACCACCCTAAATCACCTGATGCACTAAAGCTATACACAAGCCCGCCAAATCCTAATGTCGATAAAAGGATAGATGGATAATCTACTTTTGGTCTTGTTAACTCTGAAACATTTTGAATGTACTTCATTCCAATCATAATTGAAATGATCACGATAGGAATAACGATATAGAATAACCAGCGCCAATTTAATGAATCCACAATTACTCCAGATAATGTAGGGCCAATTGCTGGAGCTGCCATCATCACAAGTGCGATTAATCCCATTGTGGCACCACGTTTTTCAGGCGGACAAATAATTAAAATCGTATTCATTAATAACGGTGAAATTAACCCTGTCGCTACCGCTTGGACGATACGACCAATTAATAAAATGGAAAATGTCGGTGCGAATCCCGCAATTAATGTACCAGCTAAAAACGTTACCATAGCGATCAAAAACATCTGTCTCGTTGTAAGCCATTGCTGAAGTAACGCTGTAATTGGAACTAAAACCCCAACCACCAACATGTATGCTGTAGAAAGCCATTGAATCGTTGAAGCTGTTACACCGAATTCTTTCATTAATACTGTTAACGCATTACCAAGTAACGTTTCGTTTAATAACGCAACCATTGCCCCTAAAAGTAATGCAATTAAAATGGGGGTATGTTTCAAATTAGAAGTATCAACTTTGCCACTTACAGGGCCCTTAGTTGTTATATTCATTTGCAAATTCTCCTCCTGTTTCTTACTTAAAAAACTTTAAATATACCTAAACACATGTAATATAATATACATATGTAGATTAAAAAGGGAGAATCAATTTTCAACCACTGTATATTTAATCTACAAAAAAGGAGAATTGTAGATGAACGATAATGAAAAACAACTTGATTTACGTATTAGACGTACACATAAATTACTATGGGATTCCTTATTTGAATTAATGACGCAATCAAAACAGAAATATAGTACCATCACGATTAACCAAATATGTGACCGCGCGATGGTACACCGAACAACCTTTTATAAACACTTTGAAGATAAAGATGCTTTATTAGCCTTTGGATTTAAACGATACAGCAAGATGATTGCTGAAATACCCGTTTCAGATCGATCAAGTAAACCATTTCAAGTAATGGAACAATTTCTACACCATGAAGAACTCGGTAAAATATTAGAGACGCAAATGTCTGATGAACAATTTATTAACCGGACACAGTATTTAAGTCACGAAACGAGAAAACAAGAAATAGAAGCGTTATATCAACTGCGCAAAAATCATACGATGCCAAATGATTTAATCATTGAATTTTATTCAGGGGCAATCACCTCATTAAGCGCATGGTGGTTTAAAAATGAAAGAAAAGTTTCTGCTACTGAAATGGATAGGTATCTCCACCAACTTATTAACCGGGATATTTTTCAGTTTGAAAAGGAATAAGACTGCACCTTTTCAATCATGCAATCAAATTGACCCCAAAATAGGAATATGATATATTTTCCGTAGAATACTATATAAGTGTAACAGCGAATAAATTGGCATATAATAAAAAGAAGAGATGCGCTAACATCTCTTCCTTAACTGCTACCGTATAGGGTGGTGGTTATTATACGTTATTATTTTTTACGAAACCCACCCTTTTGCTTCCTACGGCGCGGAGTGGGTTTTTTGTTGTCCTTACCCAGAAGTTGCTTCCGCAAAAAATACGCTGAAACTTCACGTACAGTCGCTTTTACAAATTCTTTTACAAGGTCAAACAAAAACTCCATATTATCACCCCCTTTCCTTCCAAATGGAAAGAAGGGATAACCACCCTCACAATATGCAGTTGACTTTATTTTATCAAATGATTGTAAAGATATTATGTAAACAAATAAAATCTCACAGAAAAAAATCCTTCTAAACTGGGCCTTTTTTTATACATACCAATACTTCCCCAGTATTCGGAAAAGAAAAATACGTCGATAAATTTACATTTCAAATATTCAGAATTAATATTAAAATAAAAAATGGGGATAGGGGTATGGGCTTATAAAATTTATACATAACGAGGGAATAGAAATGAAACTACAATTAAAAGCGGATTTAATGTTACTATTAGTTACATTTTTTTGGGGTGCATCCATCTTACTTACAAAGGTCGGACTTGAAGGCATAGAAGAATACAATTTAATCGCATTACGATTTATTATTGCCTTTCTTTTATCAGGTTTAATATTTTACAAACATTTATTCAAAATCGATTTTGAAACGGTAAAATATGCATTTATACTCGCTTCTGTCTTATTTATCGTTTACATTTTCGCGACTTTCGGCACAAAGTATACGAGTGTTTCTAATGCTGGTTTCTTACTCTGTCTCACAGTCATTTTCATTCCAATATTATCAGCTATATTTTTAAAACACATTCCGGAAAAGAAAGTTATAGTAGGAATCATTTTAACGATAATAGGAATCGGCTTATTAACATTAACGAGCGAATTTAAGATCGGTAACGGTGATATATTTTGCATACTGTCTGCCTTATTTTATGCCATTCACGTCATCATTACTGGCAGCGTAACGAAACATGTGAACTCCATTGCACTTGGGGTCATACAACTCGGTTTCGTCGGCCTATTTAGTCTTATTTTTTCATTCATGATAGAAACGCCAAAGCTTCCTAGCACAACCAACTCATGGCTAATCATCTTAGCCTTAAGCATATTCTGCACAGCAGTCGCATTCATCGTGCAAGTGATTGCCCAGCAATACACGACGCCTACACATACCGGACTTATCTTTTCATTAGAGCCTGTCTTTTCCGCAGGTTTTGCCTTCGTTTTCACAGGTGAAACACTTACCGGGAAAGGATATTTAGGAGCGACACTTATATTAGTCAGTGTGTTGATTGCTGAAGTGGATTTTAAGAGTTTATTACGAGTTAATTATAAAAAGAATATGGAATAGATAAACATACCCCGAGAAAATATTTGTTACTATTATTTTCATTCTCTTTTAAATGAGACTTTTTTAGATGCTATCTTCGAATAAGATAGCATCTAAAACATGTTAAAAGGAATTATTATATTAATGTAGCCTGCATAGTTCACCGTTTCTACATTACTTACTGCACATAGTCATACAGATTTTTCGCTAACAACAAACAAGTTACTGTAATGAAAAGGGCGCGAACATACCCGCTTCCTTTTTTTATAGCAAATCTGGAGCCGGCGATTCCTCCAGCAATTTGAGCAACTCCCATTATAAAACCATACACATAGTTTACTTGCCCTACATACATAAACATGAACAATGCACCAACGTTGCTTCCTAAATTAAGAAACTTCGCCGTACCTGCTGCTTTTAAAAAATCATACCCAATAAATAAAAGAGAAAACATTAAAAATGAACCTGTACCAGGACCTAGAAACCCATCATAAAAACCAATAACAAAAATAAAAAAGGTAAAAATAATGACGTGTCGACCAGACAATTTTTTATGAGTGGAAATACTCCCCCAATCCTTTTTGAATATCGTATAAATAGCGACCACACCGAGCATGATCAGCATTAATGGCTTTAATACTTCTGGATTCATTAAATGAACGGTCCATGCCCCTATTATGGAACCTATGAAAGTGATTGGAAATAATTTAAACGCCGATTTCAAATCAAGATTACCAGAACGATAAAACACAATATTACTAGTGGCACTTCCCATTGTCGATGCTAATTTATTCGTGGCTACTGCACTTGCTGGATTCAGTCCTGTAAATAATAAAGCTGGTAAGGCGATGAGTCCGCCACCGCCTACAACTGAATCAATAAATGCAGCCACAAACCCAAAAACAATCAAAATCATTAATACAGATGGGTCTAAATAAAAATCCATACTAGTAGCCTCCCCTTTAGTCACTATTGTAATAGTAACTACCAATTTGCTAAATGTAAAGAGTTATTGTAACGTTGAAATATAACAGCAAACATCGGAGGACGAAAAAGTGGACTACATAGTACAACAGCTTAAAAAAATTGGTTTTAATGAATATGAAGCTAAATCTTATGTATCTCTTGTGAAACAGGGTCCTGTCACAGCCTATCAAGTAAGTAAGGATTCGGGTGTCCCAAGAGCGCGAATATATGAGATTTTAGGTAACCTTGTAGAAAAAGGAATTGTCATGAAGGAAGAAATAAATGACACCACTCGCTATTCACCTCTACCTGTTGAAATCTTTTTACAGAAGGCGCAATCAGAATGGCAGTCTACTTATGAAGGAATTAGCGATTCATTAAAAAAACTAGAAACTTCCGAGGAAAAAACGGATAATCGAGTCATTACTTTAAAAGATAATCAAACAATCATTAGCTACTGTCAAACATTAATAAAAAAAGCAGAACGACGTATTGTCATTTCGATGTGGGATGAAATGTATGAAGCGTTAAAAGAGGACCTAGCTGAGGTAGCTGATAAAGTCACAGTACAAGGCATTACCTTGCATGTAGAAAATCCTATTAAAAATCTAGAAGCCCATCGCATAACGGCTTATACAGAAACCCTCTCTACAGAACATTGGTTTATTTTATCGATAGATTCGAAAGAAATGATTTATGGACCATCACTTGAAGAGCGTAATATTGCTTTTTATACAGATGACCCCGTCCATATATACTTATTAGAGGATTATGTATGGCATGATGTTTTAGTAAACCGACTTGTCCGACGTAGCCAAGATGACTTGGAGCAATGGATCACTGCAGAGAGACGATCTTTCTTTATGGGAAAATAAGAAGTATATTGAAAGAATCAAAGAATAAAGCATAAGTGAATGCAATAGAACACTTATGCTTTATTTTATTTGCAAAGTCATACTCAAGTCTTTCAACTATTCCCCCTCCACAAACCGACCAAACTCCTTCATAAACCTCAGCTTAAAACTCCCCACAGGCCCATTCCGATGCTTCGCCACATGAATCTCCGTCATCTCTTTCTGCTTCGTTTCCTTATCGTAATAATCCTCGCGATACATAAGCATAATGACATCCGCATCTTGTTCAATTTGTCCTGTTTCTCTTAGATTAAATAAAAGAGGTGTCACCACCTCTTTTTTAAACATTTAATGTAGAATTGTTATTATTAGATTTTAAGTTTATTTTTCTTACAATTGCCGTTATTACCTTCATTAACAATAAGGGAATAACAGCTGCGTATATAATATATATAATTCCGTATTTAATAATAACCCCTAATCCATCAGTATCTCTCATTATAAAAGTGACATAATCTACATTTTCAAACAGTTCAATAACATTAGTAAATAACCTAGTGGCTAGAGCTAAACACCCTAAATAAAATAAAAAATTAATAAATCTAGAATTAGCTTTCGTTACATACATGAGTATAAATGATATAACAAAGCCTATATAAATATATGTAGCGTATTCAACCGCATACGCAATAACAAGAAATCCACCGATGAAAAAAGCTATTAAACCGGCTATTAAAATAGCTAAAACTAAAAAAAATGTCCATTGTCCAGTAGGTATTGGAACCCCTACTGAATGAGTATCGTTTTGTTTCAATCCTACATCCCATGTATCGCTATCAGGATCTAATGTATACCCTCTGTCATATAACTTATTTTCTGCATCTCGACTTACACGTGTATTCCCTTCGTAATATAACCGTTCTAGCTCTTCATCTGACTTATTCGAGTAATCCCCCATAAACTTCCCCTCTATCAAATACTTTGTTCATTGTATTATCTCATTTATATTTATAAGTTTTAATTATTATTTATTTAATTTTCTGTTTTTTTTATTTTAAAAGTAGTTATCTAAATCAATCTAGTTCGTAATATAAATAATGGAGACAAACAAAACGAGAAAGGGTGAGTTATTATGCAGTATGCAACGAATAAAAATATTTTACAAATAATATGTGGTGTCTTGCTATTATTCAGTTTCTTTTCAGCATGGTACAATACCGGAGCATTTTTATTTTCCCCTTCAGAACTTATGGGATTTAGTCGTTTTCCTTTATTTAAATTATTCTTTGCACTTCCTATACTCGGTCTCGCGCACATATATTTTGGGTGGATGAAAACTTATAAACCAATCCTCCACCTTGCAAGTACAATACTGAGCATCATATTAATATATGAACTCAATCGGATGGTTAATTTTGGAACATCAAATATAGATGGGGCTGCGAATGGCTACTATATGGCTGGATTAGCCATTTTAATTTCAATCGCAAGCTTTATTTTATCTAAAAAAGAGATATCCAATATACAAACAACTGGCAAAGAAGGTTAACTATTACGCTATAAAATATAGATGATTCAAATTGTAAAAAAGCACCTTAAGGTGTCTTTTTACAATTTGAATCCCACTAAAATCATACGTAACTTTTTCCTAACATAAACTTCCTCTCCAACTATTTCTTCCCCTCCACAAACTGACCAAACTCCTTTATAAATCTCAGCTTAAAACTCCCCACAGGTCCATTCCGATGCTTCGCCACATGAATCTCCGTCATCTCTTTCTGCTTCGTTTCCTTATCGTAATAATCTTCGCGATACATAAGCATAATGACATCCGCATCTTGCTCAATTTGTCCTGTCTCTCTTAAATCAGATAAAAGAGGTCGCTTATCTTGACGCGACTCTACTGAACGAGACAATTGCGATAATGCTACTACACAAACATTTAACTCACGTGCTAATAACTTAAGTTTACGAGAAATCTCACTAATCTCTTGAAAACGATTGCCCTTATGCTTCGGATCGCCCGTAATAAGCTGCAAATAATCTACAATAATTAAAATCTTTTTATCACCGTGCTTCCTCTTTAACTTACGAGTTTGCATCCAAATATCTTGCACCGTAACCCCTGCATTGTCGTAAATCTCAAGAGGTAACTCACCAATCTCCGCAAACGCCTTACTCACCCTTTCCCAGTCTTCCATCGCAAAACGATGCTTCGGATTTTTCAGCCTACCTCCTGACACTTCACCTACGCAAGAAGCCACCCTTTTCAATAATTGCTTACTACTCATCTCTAACGAAAACAACCCAACCGCCGCGCCAGACTTCGCCGCATGCAGTCCAACATTTAGCGCAAACGCTGTCTTCCCCATCGAAGGACGAGCACCGAGAACGACAAAATCTCCTTCCTGCAATCCGCACGTCATTTTATTTAGCGATGTATAACCCGTCTCAATACCAGTAATCTCTTTCGCATCTTGATGAAGCTCTTCATATAAATCAACTAGCGCATCCTTCAAATCAAACTCACATACACAGTCCTTCTCCTCTAACTCACAAAGTGCCGTAATCGTCTCACCAATAATTTTCTCACTCTTCTCTGCAATAAGACGCTCTCCCATCTTGTGCCCAAGAACACCCGCCTGATACATTTTCCAGGCACCTCGAACAAGCCCCTCATAATAAGAGAAGTTGGCAGTTGTAGGCACGCCATCCATTAACCCTATAAAATACTCCATTCCCCCGATCCCCTTCAAAAACTTCGGATCCACTCTAGAAGTGAACGTCACAAGATCAATCGGTTGCCCCTCATCTTCCATCTTTCGCATTAACTGAAATATAGACTTATGCACCGGCATAGAAAAATACTGCTCCGTCAAACGGCACTCCTTAATAAGCTCTCCATCAAGTAATAGAGAGCCTAACACCGTCTTTTCCGCCTCCACATTTTGAATACTCATGGACGCCACCCGCGCTCCGCTAAAAAGCGCTGCAACTCTTCCTCAGACGGCGTATTCTTCTCCCACTCCTCACACCTCGCCAAAAACTCCTCCGTCTCCCCCGTACTAACAGACGACCCCTTCTTCCGAAAATTCGCAGCATCCGCCTCAACCTCACACACTTTCGTAAACCCTTTTCCGTGCCAACCTCTCAAAATCCCCTTCACATAAGCAACCGTCTGCTTATTATTCTCAAACGCAATTTGAAGAGCCTTCAGCACAAGCTCCTCTGACAAGTCTTCCATCCACGCACTCAGTTCCTCCACAGTATGAGGAGACAAACTACCGAAATGTTGCTCATAAAAAGAAAACACGCGACTTCCCGTTTCTTCCTCTATAACCTCTTCTTCCTCTGTCTCCTCACAAACTGGCTCAACATCATCCACAGCCAGATCACTCGGCATACCGAAATGTGCTAAAAGCATCGGAACATTCAGCTCCTCCTCTACGCACTTCTGAAGAAACATATGTACAAACTCCTTATTCTTCACGCCCTTCAGCTCACGAAGCACGCACTTCTCCACATTTGTATTCGTCACCGGATTATAACGAAGCCAATTCAAAACGAATAACTCTCGCGTATCCGCATCATAAAGAATCTTTCCATAATCAATGAAGCGCTGCACAAGCTTATCAACAGTCTCCCGATTATAACCAGTCTCCATCTCAGCTAATCGCTTCGGAAAAGGAAAAATCCCACACTGCGTCGTCTTCGAACAAGTTAACAAATACACATAAAAATACCGCTCCTCCGGCGTCAAATCCAAAACAAAATCATCCTGCCAAAAATTCACCTGCACAGTACGATACACCGCCATCCTAATTCCTCCCGTCTCCGTTCAAAAGTAAAAGCCCCTTCATAATATATATGGGAGACTGGCCGGGTTTTTGGCGTGTTATTTCAAAAATTTTTTCGACTCCTACTACGGTGTTTGCTGTTGTTTTTGTTTTTGTTATGTTTTTTCTTAGTGATTTATTACTTGGTAGGGGCTTGTAAGGGGCTTAGGAGGGGGCTATTTATTGGTTACTTCGATTAGAAAGACTCGATCTGAGAAGCCACCTCGTTCTTCTGCTTTCTTTTTGCGGATGTTGTTGATTTCTTCTAGTGTTGTACCTTCGTGTTGGGCTAGGGCGTTTATTAGTTCCAGGAGGTCGGATAGTTCTTCTAGTTTATGTTCTTTTGTGTCTGCTTCTAAATATTCGGTTAGTTCTTCTTGTGTTTTGTTGCAGAGTTCCTCTATGTATTCATCTTCGTTTAGGATTCTTGTTGTTGGTGTTTTTCCGTTGGATTTTATTATTTGTGGAATTTTGTTTCGGATTAGTTTGTTGTAGGTTGGCATGTGGGTCTCCCTCCGTTTGGTTTTTCTTCTATTATAATGGAAAAGCAGTTTAACTAGGTGTTAAACTGCTTCATTGCTTCTTTTATATAGTTTTCTTCTTCGGTTGTGAAGAGAGCCGGGAATTCGGATAGTGGAAGGTTTGATTTTTGGATTATATCCTCTATATCAATTTGAGGTATATCAAGATAGTTTGTTACCTCTTCTATTACATTGAAAAATTCCTTCAAGGTAATTTGAACATCATGATGACTCGGATCCTTCTCCTCTTCCTTATACTTTTTCAACTTCCCTATCACATCCATAAATCGCCGATCAAACTTTTCTTTTAGTTCCTTATTATTATAAAAATCTCGAACACTATCCGTTGAAAAGTGTTCCTCTAGCCATTCCTTATTTTCTTTCTCCCATATAAAAGTTTGCAAAAACGAAGAAAACAAAGCGACATCCACTCGTTTCTCCTTTTGAAACTTCTTCGTCATCTCATCCATATGCGAAAGCACCTTCACAATCCTTTCTTGCTCTGCCAAAAGCAATTCCCTTTGAAAATGCATTTGTCTTAAAAATTCTTCCGTCTTTATATCACGCTGCAATATAATATTTTGAATTTCCCCAAGCGAAAAACCGAGATGCTTAAACGATTGAATTTGCTGCAGCACATACAAATCATCTTTCGTATATAACCGATGCCCACCCTCAGTATAATCGCTCGGCTTTAATAAATTAATCTTGTCATAATAACGAAGCGTCCGCACCGTAACATCCCCAACACTTGCAAACTCACTAATCATCCACGCCATACCATCACCTACTCCGCTAACTTCTCTCTCACATACTGAAGCATACGAGAAAAACTCTTCTCATTCTGCCTACAATATTGAAACAAACCTACAACAAGCAATAAAAAAGAAATATTCCCTCTATAACGATTTTCATACTCACTAATCCCATCATAAAAGTAATCATACTTTCTTTTTCGTAAAACGATATAAATTGCAATAAACAACACGGCAATCATAACCAAAAGTCGCTTTCCCCTTATTTCCACTTCTTGTTTCATCACCTATTCTCCTTCCACTACATACCTATCTTCTTTAAATAACGGAATTCGAATGAAATAACGATATGGCTCATCTCGTATTACTTTCCACGCAACAATGATCACTTGGACAACCTCAAAGACAAATACGATCCAAAACAAAACATCACTAATACGCGAACTAATATTAAATAGAAGAAAGATTAACAAATGAAAGTTGAAGGCCTTTCGGCAATGGTATTTGTACACTTCATTTTTACGTGCCATCGTGATGTACATGAGTAGTGGTGAAAAGATTCCTATTGTAGCTGAGAGTAATAGCATGATGATGGTATTTATTTTTTCTTTTGTGGTGGTTTTCATGAGTGGTTTGATCCCCTTTTTTGATTTGTCTTCTTTAGGTTAGGGGGTGACGTTGGGGGAGGTGCAAGGTTTTTCTCTTATGTAGGAGCTTCTTGGTTATTCAACAAAGATATCTTTTTCTTAGTTGTGGTCAGTATTTGGTCAATAACTACTTATTTTGGTCGACGATTTTATTTTTAATAGGTTTCTTTTGCTGTACACAATCTGCATAATGTGGCTTTAAAATTTGTTATATAATGTAGAAGAATTGTTACAGGAAGGGGTGAAAAAATGTCCTTGTTTATTATTAACACGAATCTACAGAAAGACACCCGTTATGAGCGTGAGATGCTGCAAGAAGAGAAATGTGCTGCTTGTCGTTCTACCAAGACTGACATCCAAAACATTCAAAAAAATGATAAAGTTTTATTGTATACCAACAAAAAAGGAATTATTGTACGAGGAATTGCTTCAGGACAATTGTTTATGAAAGACGATAATGGTGAGCCTAACGCTGAGTATTATCTGCCCCTTATAAATTTTACAGAACTAATTAAACCTATACCTTCGCATAAACTTAGAGACATCTTATTGCTTGCTGATTCGCAAGAAGCACGACCGTTTAATAAAACTTCTTTAAAATTTCAAGAAGGAGTTTTAGAGGAAATTTGGAAGGAAATATGTAGATATATGTAAACAGAATCGCCAGAGATTTGATGTTTTCATGTTTTACATTTCGAACTAAATTTTCTAATGAAGACAACCTTTATAAGAAAGTTTTCTAAAAGAAAGTAAATCCCTCTACTTAAATGATAGAGGGATTTATACCATCTCTTTGAAACTGGTAGCCTACGACATGTGAAAAGACCTTAATACCCTCTATCTTTTAATATGCGGGCTACTATTGCACGATCTGAAGGGCGGGAAAAGTTATTTCCCTTAGCTATTCTTATTAGTTTTTCGTCCGAATAACTCTCATATTTTTCAACACTGTTATTCATCTCATCTTGAAGATTATAGTATGTATCTACAACCTTGCCAAACATAGTTTTTATCCTAAAAGCAGCTGAACTCATCTTTGCAAGCTCTTTGCCGTAATCACTTAATGAGGCATTTTTTATATTAAGCTCCATGCCGTAAATACCTTTATCATCAAAAGCAACTACCTCAAGGTTGTAAACAATTCTATCTTCAAAAATTATTTTTATAGCATTCCCAAGAGCCAGAGTATCATCCTTATACATATAAGGAAAAATTATAAATGGTTGGTCTACTAAGTCTAAATCTATGTGATCCGATATTCCACTTACAATTTTATGAACAAGAACATCCACGTTCATCTCAAACACTCCTTGTAATGTAAAATATTAGTTAGATTTTTCTTGTTTAGGGCGTGGTTTTCCTGCATCACTTCTCTTCGCTCTCCAAGCACCGTCTTTATTTCTAGTACGATTCTGTCCAGCAGTCGGACCAGTTTTTACAATTGGTCCTTTTGTATCCTTTGGACTTGGCATAATAATCCCTCCTTACTAAATTTCAATAATAAAAGCATCTTAATTTTAACATATAAATATATTCAACCAAATAAATTAAATGTCTCATAAATCAAATTTTCGACTATGGGACACTCTTTTTTATTTTAAAAACGTTGTTATGTCAACATTTCTATTTTTATATTTTGGGAGAGCATGATGAAAAAATTAACAATTTCAAGCCTATACTTACTTACTAAATCCTTAGATATCACATTAGAAGAATACTTTTGCCCACCATCCTTTAAATGATGTCACTACGTTCCACATTTAAAGCCTAACCACAAAAGTACCAAAATAGCTGAACTAAATTTCAAATTCATTTTCAATCCTTTAATGCCTATTTCAAATAAACATTTTCAAAATAAAAAACACAAATAATCTCATAAAGAGAAATTTGTGTTTAGCTTGTTTTTTTATAATGTTTTATACGTTTATAATTTAGTAAATCGAAATCTGATTTTATTAACATTTTATCATGCATAACAAAACGATATCAAAAAATATGTTATATAAATAACAATATTCAGGTTTACTATGATATAGATTTTTTTCTTTTGGACCATTAAAAAACATGTGTAAAAGTAGAGCGTAGCCCACCAAACAAGGTGAGACTTATGCGATGGCTACAAAGTAGCTACCGCAAGAAATGTTTTAATCTATTTCACCAACGTTTAGTAATCCCGATCCAATATTTATTCATGCAGCAAAAATTATTTTCTTCTTTATCTTTTCCTACCAAATCCAATCTATAGTATCAATTACTCTCTAAAACCTGACCAATCATACATTCTTGCTTTTTGCCTACGCTTCTTCTCTTCAAATATACTTTCCACATTTTTTTCTTCTGTAAAACTCATGATGAATCCACACTTTTCACAATTGTATTTATAAACTTCAATAGGTTTGTCATATCGAACATAGTTAATTTCTTCTTCAGATATTAACATAAAAGAAATATCAGCACTTTCATCGACTTCATTATCAATCGAAGTGTTTATAGCTACATCTACGTCTATATGTACATCATCAAAACTACTGTATCTTACATCAACATCATTGTACGCTGTGGAGTAAACCTCAACATTTACACCTAGATCATAATATCCTTTACGAAAGTACTTTCCTCCACAAACCAAACATTTAATTTCACTCATCTACCACCACTCCTCCCTTTATTTACTTATATATATTTGGGAATTGAGCCCTTATGAGTAAAAAAATACTCACCAACAAGTGTAGAAAGCGGTTAATGTTTTATATTATGGCCTGTATGTATTTTCATTAACTAAATAACCTCGCTTCAATTGAAAAAGCATAATATTTTTTCAATTAACACCCAGCTAATATTTATCTAATATATTTAACAATTGCATCTATAATTTAATAGTGTTAACTATTGAACATCCATCATTTTTAACAATTTCTACACTGCACTTAAACCCACTTGTTTCAAACAAAAACAAGTTTGGCCTCTTATTCATTACTTAATCCCCTCTGTATCTAAACTCTATTCTCCAACATTTAACACCTCTAAAACCTCCCTAAACAACACCGAGCCTCTACCAACAACCAACTCCAAAGGAACTTCCTTAACTCGCCCATCTCTCCCCACCATAACAATCCCATTCTCATAATCAACCCAAATCTGAACATCCTGCACATAATAACTCTTAATAGTAGAAGCCTCATCTAAGTTGTTATGATCTAGCTCAACCTTAACTTGCTTCGTAAAACGACGCAGCGTTTTCCAAAGAATTCGTTCTTCTTTTGATTTCATGAAGAGTTCTGGGAGTTCTTGTACTTCTTTTAATAACGACATAGTTGTTATTGTGTATGTTTGAATGCCATATCCTACTGGGCGGATGAGGTGGTCGAGTTTTTTCCATGGCTCTAGTTCGAAATGTACATGCTCATCGTTTTGTTGCACTTGAATGTGTTTGATTTTTGCTACGTATTGAATCCCGCCTTTTTCACCATGCCATTTTTTCGGTGCGTATAATGCTATGTACTTTGCTTCTTGCCACCCTGGTTTTAACTGTGTAACTGGTAACTGGTATAAGCCTTCTTTTCTATATACTTCATAGTCGGCTTCAGTTTTCACGATGCCCACTAATACTTTTTCTTCTAGCGAGGAGTGCCATTCTTCTTTTGTGCCTCTTGGAAGGATGCCTTCTCTTATAATTTCTTCTGGGCTTTTTTCAATGAGATGGTCTAGAAACTGTTCGACTAGTCTTGTTGCGTTTGGTAAGAATGGAAAACCACCAATATTTACTTTTTCGATACTTTTATAAAATGGATGGTTCTCATACGCTTCCTCTTGGTTCCATGGGAATAATACGTACGCTCCGTAAGCTGTACGCTCAAAAGGTCCCTCTTGCTCCACTACTAATGCATCTCTGTAACGGTGCATTGTATTAATGTCTTCTTCCATTGGACCAGGGGTGCCATACTTCCTTTTGTAGTGGGTCTTTTCAGCAAAATCAATTCGATATTTCGCATCAAAAATGTATTGGTATTGATAACTCTTTCCCTTTTTCTCAATAGCAAGCATCGTATCCGGTTTTTGTGTAACTGTTGGTAATCTACCGTTTCTTTTCTGGAAATAAAGTTCTATTACTTCATCAGTGACTGGATGCTTGAATGTTCTTTTTGCAGTTTTACTTTCATCAAGCGTTACGTATAAACCATCTTGTTTTACTTGAATGACATCTTGATGGAGCGGTATATACTTTTTCGATAAAATTTGTCCGAGTTTTAAATATGTCCAGTATTCATATAACCTAGCAACATCTTTTACCGACATTTTGAAAATTTGCCCTCGTAATGTTAATCCGCGTGATAGCATTAAGAAGATTTGATACGCATCTCTATATCCTGCTGCCATTTGAATAACGAGTGAGAAGACTGAGCGATCCAATTTTCCAATTTCTCTCCAAAATGGATCGTTCAATTCATTTTTCATTCGATACTTCATATTTTTTACACGTTCCAGCAAATCTTCATCAGTTTCACCACGTGTATATCTAGACTTTTCCTCTAGCGCCTTAAGCAAATCATCGATTTTATGTATAACTCTTTGAATCATCCATTTAACAAATCGATTTTCCAGCGTATCATAAGAAACTTCCTTATAAGCTGTAATACCTTTAGTCGGCATACTGTTTTCTCCTTGCAGCAAGTGTGGTCGCTTTCGTAAATAATTCATTCCGACAGAATCCAATTTACGAATTTTTTCTCCTCGTACTAGTTGATGTCTAGTCATAAGCGTATGATGCGGTTGTCTTTTAATATGAGAAATTGACTTCATAAAACGCTCAAAGGAATCATTTAAAATACGATAGAACTCACTCTTCGATGGATTTGTGGCGTAAATTGCAGATGCTCCTAAGTAAGTTCTCTTTAATAAATGAAACGCTAAATTATAAATTTCATCATTTACTTCATCTAATAAAGCTCTGTAATCATCCTTATAATCAAGTTTTGCCGGGAAAACTTCAAATGTAACAGTTAATAAAGTATTTTGATCATCTTTAATTTCAAACGTTGTATTTCCTACTTCATTTGGAAACGAAAGATTACCCATTAACACATGAAGTGATCCCATTTGAATAGAACTAACTTGTTTTCGAAATCCTGGATGTTCATGATAAAAAGAGAGCTGCTTGTTATTTTTCGGAACAACAACAAGCTGATAACTTCTATTTTCAAAAAAGATTGGCGGATGTTCGTTCCATTCATCCAACCTCTGCAATCCCGCATCAAATACAGAAACGGATTCCGTCTTCCCATTTACATGAAAATACATCATTTCATCTGCGTTCATAGCGTGATATTCTTTTAAACTCTCATATTTTTCATGATAAGGATTTCCTTTAATCGTTAATGATAGCTCCTCTGTTTCAATCTTAACTAGCTCTATCTCATTATTAGATCCAGAAAGAGGTAAAACCATCATACTCGAACCTCCTTAACATATGAGACAGCTTGTTAGCGGAACGAGGATACTTAGCATATGAAGCGTCACTATTGCTACTATCATATTCTTCATTTGCACATAATACATACAACTGCTTTAATACCTCTTCTGTTCTTCCATCACTCCCTGCAAGACGCGGTAAAATCTTTTGATATATTTGATAATCAAGCGCTTCATCAAACGATAATAACTTTCCTTGTTCGTTATATGCCATATAGAAACAAATTTCATCTCGTATACGATACCCAACTTGGGCTCCAACTGATTCAAGTGTTTTATTTATTTCTATTAAAATATTCGATATGTTTCTCACAAGATCTTCGTTGTCTTTAAAACATTCTTTTAGATGAAGATACTCGGTTTCTAAAGAGCGATTCGAAGCAATTTCAGCTTCCTTCTCCTCTACATCCATTAAGAAATTAAAATAATCTAAGTTAACGGTATTAAACTCAATTGTATTCGCACGATCTAATACTTTCTTACTTAACGGATGTGTCGTTTCATCCATATTTACCGTTCCGATAATATATACATTTGATGGGATTGTAATGTGCTTATTCGTAATGGATTCTGGAAGTACTGGTGAGGTAACAATTTTTCCATCTTTCCATTTACGACTTTCAATTACACTTAAAAAATCACTAAAATAGTATTCCACTCGCGCTAAATTCATCTCATCCAACACTACAAAATACGGCCTATTTGGGTTTGCATCTGCATTTTCAAGAACTTTAATTAACGGTCTTTCTTGAAACTCTCCTTGAAGGTTCACATACCCAAGTAAATCAGAGCTATCACTCCAATCAGGTCGAACCGGAATAAGCGTAAATTGTCCCTTCTCTTCTGTTGCCCCTAAACTCTCCGCAAACCACTGAACAATTTTCGTTTTTCCTGTGCCCGAAATACCTGATAAAATTACAAATGGCTTCGTTTTTAATGAAAGGAAGAAATTAATAAGATCCTTTTTCTCATAAAAGAAACCTTTACTTTGAATATAAGAAGACACATGATCGATAATTGATTGTTGATCTAAATACACTTCTTTCCTTTCATAAATCATTTCATATTTCGTTCCTTCCTCTTTATAAGCTATGAACCCCTCATAATAGCGAAGCATTTCTTCTAGGTCCTCTACTAACTCTTTTTCACTTGGCATTTTATTAACATCGTACGCAATATAAGCCGCTGTTGAATTCGCATATCCTTTTGCTTTTGAGCTTGTTCCTAGGAAAATCTCATCATCTTTTTTCACCTGTTGGGACATATGTATTTGTTCACGAATCTCTTCTTTAATTTTTTGCATCTCTTCTTTAGTCGTTTCTGTCACACCTTGCGCCAGCGTTAAATATAATCGCTCCATATCTTCACTAAACAAATAAACGATATAATAACCTCTCTGCGTAGATGTCGTAATATCTTTATTCATAATCGCAAGCCATGGAACAGCAGCCCAATTCCCTTGTCCCACTGACCCTGTAACAACATACTGACTATGATCAATAAATGGTAATCTCGTTATTTCCGTTGTCATTTCATTCCTAACAAACGATCCCATTTTATGCCCCGCAAATCTTTCTGTTCTTGCCTGTAAATACTCATTCAGAACCGTTAAAAACTTTTCACGCAAATTACTGTCCATACTACCGCCCTTTTCTCCATCGTCTTTTGCATATTGTTCAACAGGAATCCATTCACCATTAATTAGCCCTACTTGTTCAAGCCAATCTAGTAAGTTACCCGTACGCCTCTTCGCTACCGATTCAACCATCAAATTATCTCCTAATGAATTTCGGACAATCGTCATTCCAAAATCAACTAGAGCTTCTTTCTTTTCACCCTTTGAATATTTCTCTAGCAATCCAAGAACAAATAAAACATGACGGAAATATTCTTGTCTTAAAACTAGCTGCGCAATGTAAGCATTCTTATCCTTCGATTGAACATATTCACTTAAGCGCAGCTGATTCATTTCATGAGATTCATTCAAAAATCCCAATAACCTTAAATCTTGACGCGCGCGAGACTTCCTACTATATAAATTTTCATCCGTTTGTTCACGTAACATACTTGGATTATATGTACCATTCATTATCTCTTCTAAAAAGAGTATGACTTTATCGTATTTTTCACTTGGTAGATTATCAGTTTGGAATTCTTTAAATGTAATAGCCTTTTCTCCATTAATCTTTGTTACCTTTACAAAAGGTAATTCTGCAAATAGCGATACAAAGAAATTTAATTCCTCTTCTTGATAAAAGTCAGGACTATTAATTATCCGATCATTTATGAAGTCTTGCCAAACTCTCAGAACTTTTTCAATGGTCACACTAAAATCAAATAATGTTCCCGCGTCTTTTTCTATTCCAAGTTTTCTTTCTACATATATTTCATTATCTTTTATCGTTATAAGCCAATTACTTTTATCACCAATACCATTAATAATCCGCTGTTTTGCCTTAATAAATTCTATAATTATTTTATCTAGCATTTTTATCCTCCGTAGCTACAATTAATTACAATTACTGTTATTTTATCAAACTATCTACAAGTAAAAAACATATCAATAAAATGATATCAATTATTCAATGAATCTATCCAAAATAAAAAAGAACCCCTTACCACACACTACAGGCAGAATAAGAGGTTCTCCTATCTTCAAACAATATTACCCATTCACTTCCGAATAAACTTCATTCATCATATCTTCCATAATAAAGTTTTTGAATTCTTCGTTCTCTAAAATTTCCATAGAGAACTCCCCGTTGCTGCTCATGCGATCAATAAAACACCTACATTATTTCTTCACATATTTTTAAAATCCCAAAAACTCTTTTGGAGAAATCTTCTTCTCTCCTTTGGAATATTATCAATTATCAAATCCAACAATTGATAAATATTGTAATTATATAACGCTGAAAAATAAATAGGTTCTTCAATCCATACTGCAGTCTCATTGTAAACACGCTCTTGTATAGAGATTACTTTTTCGTCTAGTTGTTTAAGCAATTCTTCACTTGGTTTGTTTGCTGCAGGAATCCACCCTTTCCCCTTTAAACCCATATCACATTGATTTATTGCTATTAATATTCTATCTGCTTGAACATTAGGAATAATCACTTCGTTTAACAATTTATAGGTAGTCCCTAAATCCCTGCTACCACCCTCTAAAATAACAAGTACCAAATCAATAAAACCATACCTAACTGATTCACCATACGATTTATGTAATAAATCTATTATTTTCTTTGAATGAATAGCGTCTGCTTTTATTCCATCACCTAATCCAGGGGTATCCCATAAACGAAGCCTTCTATCACTCAAATAATAAGAATCAATAGTCATTGTTTGAGGGTCTACTCCATTACCTTCGTCTGCTACATCTTTTTCAAAGATGGCATTAAGAGTCGTAGATTTCCCAGCACCAGTTACACCAGTAACCATAATATCTAACGGATAAAAACCTGCTATATTTAATTTAGAAGTAATATCTTCATTACGATACTGCTTATAATTCTCCCCACCTTTCCCCATAATCTTAACCAAATAACTTTCCAATGAATCCTTTTACCGCGCCACCAACGGCACCAACGGCACCACCAACTACCCGTCCTACTTTTTCACCACGTTCTCCACCAAAAATCCTTCCAATTTTAGCACCTGTATCTGCACCAAATTCCATACCATCTATAATCGATTCACCTAATGATTTCTTGATATTTTGATTATAGTCTTCTAATTCATCATTAGATTTCCATGGGTCTGGTTCCTTATTAATATTATCTATATACACTGCTCTTTTCTCAGAAGGTGTGTGTTTAATAATAAAACTTAACAGCTTTGAAACGTTATACAGTTGTTCCGCCGAATAGTAAATCGGATCTATCTTAATACCAGTGTCTTCATGTATTCTCCTTTGGACAGAAGTTACTTTCTTATCCAAAAATGATACTAATTCTTTTTGTGGTTTATTTCCAACATAGTCCCATCCCTTTCCCTTCATTGCAATATCACATTGATTAATAGCAACTAAAATACGATTTTTATCTGGAAGATTGGGCATAATCACTTCATTTATTAATTGATAAGAGGTCCCCATATCTCGTGTTGAACCATCTAGAATAACCAATACTAAATCAATAAGCGCATTGCCTTCTTCATCTTTTTCCAACAGCTTATTAACAATATTTTTACTATGTTGTATATCTGCCTTTATTCCATCGCCAAGACCAGGTGAGTCCCATAAAATAAGGCTTTGCAACTCATACTTCTCAATAGTCATTGTTTCAGGATCTACGCCACGTCCAACTTTAGCTATTTCTGTATCAAAGATAGCATTAATCGTCGAGCTTTTTCCGGATCCAGTAGCTCCAGTGATCAAAATATTAATTTTTTTATTTTTTAAATTTAATAGTTTATTAAATAATCTCTTTTTTGTAGCTTCATCTAGATCAGCACCAATAATTTCTCTCTCAATTTCATCCCAAACACTTTTTCTTTTTATTTGCATAACCATTAATTTGTACACCCCTATATTTCAATATTAGATAATTATAGCATAAATTTGGAATATTAATCCAAAAACATAATCACTAAATAGTATTATCTATATTAAATGTTTTTTTATAAGCCAATGTAAAATCCCTTTAACACCATAAATTTCTTAGTTTACTCCACCACTTCTACCTTCTTTTTAGGTTTATGATAAGCAACATAATCATCTACAATACTTTTTATCAATCTATCCATGGCAATAAACACTGTCAAAAAAAGAAATACTAAATAATCGTTAAATTGATTAGGAGTATCTATTCCCATCAAAATTTTAAAATCATTATATCCTTTCCCAAGCGCTATCATCATTAATAAAAAGTAACTAAGTATTCTTCTCATATTTTGTGAGACTAAATCGCGATCGGTAAAGTAAATAAAAGTTATTAAGGAAATTGGCAATATAATGATTACTATATAATAAATTTGATATGGCATATGTTTAAAATTGACTGCTCCAGCGAACAACACACATATTATTGTGATATGAATCATTAAACTAAGTGTTGTTTTCCCAAATAGGATGTCCAGTCTATTCATTAAATAATTCTTTTTATTAATCTTGGATACCATTTTTTGAATAACACTATTAAAAGTACCTAATTCTTTTTCTACGTCCAACTTAATCCTACTAACTATTACAACAAATATTGGATAAGCACATACTACACTTAAAATTGACCATTTCATTTTTTCTATTTCCGTCCCCATAATAATCTGGAAAATAAAATAGATTAATATCAGTGTTGCTATGATAATCAACACTTCAAATACCATTAAAACACGTTTAATTATTCGCTTTGACATCCTTATTAATCTTCTTGCGCTTATTTCTCCAATTTTCTCTAAAAATGGGAGAATCACTTTATTTATAAGAAAGTAAGATATCCCCCCTCCTACTACGATCAAAAATAAATAAAACAAAAACAACTTCATATCCTGCATAATCCTACTCTCCTTTTCTTAATATAATCATGGCTACATCTCTATATTATCAACCTTTCCGGTAATTATAACGTCACATAATTACAGTATTTCTTATTTATGAAATTTTTTGTATACAAAAACTCCAATCATCCAAGACTCTTAATGGATAATTGGAGTTCTATAAAATCTATTATATACATAAATTTCCTTAAACATATTTCATGTTACTTTCCATATAACTTTAGCAACTTTCTTCCTTCCTGAATAATATCTTCCCTTAAATTATCAGGCTTTATTACCTCTACAGCCGCCCCCATACCAAGAATCCATTTCTTTATCGATTCTTTCCCACTCATTGTCGCATAAAAATGAATACTACCATCCAAATTATATTCTATGATTTGATTCTCTCCCCAGATCGATTCTGGTACGGATACAGAAAACGGTGGATGTATAAGTAACTCTACCTCTAGCGGTTCATTCATAATCCCGAATCTAGGGAACTCTTTTTGAATATCAAATTCCTCAGGGATTGTATATGTATCATAAATAATTCGAATATCTTTCATTCGGGACAATTTGAACATACGTGTGTCTTTTCTCTGATCACACATGGCAATACAGTAGAAAAACTCGTTGTAATGTACAAATCCATATGGAGCAATGACACGTTCAGATCGTTCACCAGATCGTTTTTCATACTGAATTTTCACTTTGCATCTTGCTCCAAAGGCTTCTTGTAACTGTATATATTTTCGATTTTCATCCGAAAACTCATAATTTGGTCTGGATCGCTGCACAAAATAAATATGACGCTCTCGATCTTTCTCCAATTTCCGTAATGCTTTCAGCTTATCCAAAGCTACTTGTGCATCACCTGAATAAATAGCATTTCCTTTAGATAGTAATTGTTCAATCGCAAATGTTAGAGCACGCAATTCTTTATGAGACAAGTTTTTTATTGGGAATAAAGATGTGTTAGAAATATAGTATCCTCCCCCACGTCCTCTTTCACTTTCAACAAATATACCTGCTTTTTCAAGCTCATCTCGGTAGATGCGGATCATGCGCTCCTTAACTTCAAGCTCCTCTGCGAGTTCGCTAATTTTCATTTTTCCCCGTCCATGAAGAAGCTCTATCATACGAAGAGTATTACTTAACTTACTCATGATTCTTCTTCCTTTCTAACTTACACCGCTAGTTTTGACGTTTTAACTCATCTAATGTATGCCCATCATTATCTTTCCACTCTGTCCATCCATTTGCACGTCGCCCTAGTACTGCCGCAGCCGCCGCACTTGGAGAACTAAATATATAATCCTCCTTAAAAATATATACATTTTCTTTTTTCTCTACTATATCGCTATTTAATAATTTTTTTCGCATATTAATTACCGATGCACCCGCTGTATGAGCTTCCTCAATATTTGCTTTTGATCCTTTAAAGACAACAAAGCCATCATCTGTATATTCTCCTGTTGCATAAGCTTCTTTTCCTTTACAAGTTAATACTTCTTCCTGCTTTGCTGATGCCTCGTGTAATTCTTCAAATAACGGATAACCTAATGTTCCAATTAAAATTTTTATATCTTCAAATACACGCATTAAATCTGCTTGCATCCATTCTGTTATATACGATTCTTTTGGTATCATACTATTTTCAACTTCATAGCGCCCAACTTCCTTTGCTTTTTTATAAGTAAAATGCTCTAAATATTTTACATATGATTTTGTAAGAGTATTTGTTTTTGAAATAACCACTAACGCAGTATTCCAAAAATCTTTTTTCGCGTTATGCTGTTTTAAACGTTCAAAACAATTTTCTGATTCGCCAATATAGACCTGATCCTTCGCCTTATCATCTGAAGAGCCAAATAAGAAATAGATCCCTACATTTTGTAATTCCTCTCTATTCTTTGCTTCTTCCAATTTATTTCTCGGTATTACAATAATTTGAGTAATTCCACTTGTAAATTCAGCTATACGAATACTTCTAGGTGAACCATCTGGTAAAAATATTTGAATTGTTTGAGCTCTCATTATATATATATCCCCTTCCACTTACATTCTTTTACAACCTGATTATTTTGTATAACATATATGAATATATCGAACGGTAATTCTTCCAAATCCCGTTGGTGGTTGATTGATAAAACAAAGTTTTCATCTACCATTAAAATAATACAGCGTGTATTTCCATTTTCATCTTCACTCATAAAATCTACTAATGATAGGTTGGAATATGTCTTAACATTCTTACGTTGATTATTCCCCTCATACTCATTAATCAATTCTTTATAATCACTTGATATAAGTCGAGAAATATTCTTTTTATCCGGTACTAAGGTTACTTGCATCACTTTATACGGAGGCATAACGTTTACATTTCTCTCCCTTTCTACTTCTTCAAGACGACTTTTACGACGGTCTTCAATATCGAGTAGCTGCGCTTTCATCTGATTAATCAATGCTGAATTACGATTATCTACATTTTCATTGCGATATTTCTCCAACTTATCCATCGTATTTTGATATTGCGAATCAAACGCACGACGTAAAAATTGTATTTTTTTATTTAACTGTGTTTCGTTTCTTATGACGAACTCTTCTCGCTTTTGCATCACATGATCCATTGCCTGCATAAGTAAATGAGTTCCTTCTTCTTTCTTTTGAATCGCTGCATCAAATGATGAACCATATAACCAATATGAATCTAATTCTATTACATTTCCATTTTCTCGCTTTGCAAAATACACTATATCTTTATGCAATTCTCTTCCGGTTCCATCTGTTAGCCTAATTTCATATCCTTCAACTTCAAGTTTCTCTTGAATTGAAATTGGGATTTCATAAGTAACAACTGTTACTCCCTCCATCTCATCTTTCATAAGCTTGATTGCTAAAGAAAACAACGGATTATCATTTTGGATTAACGAAACCGTTTCATCTATATACTCTTCCTTGCTTGTAAAACGATAGGAATCCTCTTTCCCTTTCAATGGAATACGATGCTTTCTCGCAAATTCACGAATTGATTTCGGAATTCTATCAATCCGATACATTTGATCATTTTGCGAGGGATATACTCTAACCCTATAATCACTTAATGTATTAGCAGTAAAATCTGCGTATACTCTCATCGGAACCTTTTGGATGGCTATTTCCTGTTGTTCACGTTGCATACCAGGTAGATCAATACTATCCATTGCAAGCCGCTCTTCTTGAGCAACTCTTAATAACTCCTCATATTCCTCCGATAAAACTTGATTCACATCTCGTTTTATATCTTCTAGCTGTTCCCGATTCAAAACTGCATGTTGCATAAGTGTAGGTAAATCTATCATCCGATCTTCAAGACGATCCCCTATAAAATCATAAACAAGGTCTTGTCCTAAATCGTTTTTCATTTTGTCCATTTTTACTAAAAGAGTATGTAACACATCACCTTCACGTGTATTGCCCGCTACTAAATTAAAAACAAACACTTCATTCTTTTGACCGATACGATGTATACGTCCCATACGTTGTTCTAGTTTGTTTGGGTTCCACGGAATATCATAGTTCACCATTTGATTACAGAACTGCAAGTTAATTGATTCTCCACCCGCATCTGTTGCAAGCATGATTGGATAATCACTTCGGAAAAATTCCACCTGTCTTCTTCTCTCATCCATAGAATATTTTCCAATAATTTTAGCAATACGTAATCCGTGTGTACTAAGGCGCTTTTCTAAATAATGCAGCGTGTCTGTTGATTCCGTAAAAATGAGAATTTTTTCTCCTTTTTGCAAAAGGCCATCCGTTCCAAACAACGTATTTTCAAGTTCTATATATTTACGTTCAACACAATTTTGGCGAATATCACTCGAATGATGAATAAGACGTTCTAACTCTGTAATCTCTACTTCCAGCTCTCTCGGATCAATCGTATCTATACTTTCTTCACTGTTTTGCTCTAATAGTTCTTGCTCTTCAAATGTTGCTTCTTCATAATCCTCTACAGATATATCCTCAAGATCAACATGTTTTTTCTCCATCACTTCTAACAATGTTACCAATCGTTGATGGCGACGTACTAATGATAAATGCACAGCTTCTATAGAAGAACTTAATCTTCTTTGTAATAAAATCATTGCAAAAGCAGTACTGTTATTCCCTCGACTCATCGCACGATTAAAATGCACTTTTACATACTCTGTCACAGCCTCATATAGTTCTAATTCTCTATCTGACAAGTCATATTTAATTGTTTTTGTTGTACGCTTTGGAAATAGAAGAGTGCCGTCAAATTGCTTCAAACCTTCTTTTAAGCGCCGAATAATAAATGGATTCGTTTTATCACGTAACGTTTCTTTAATCCCAATAGAAGAAAAAATATCTGGATCAATCAACTTCATTAAATGACGAAAGTTTTCTACATCTCCTTTGTGAGGAGTAGCAGTCAACAACAAAGCATGCTCACTATTCCTAAGAATCCCTTCTCCCAATTGATATATCTTTGTACGCTTCGTTTTTTTATTCTTATTACCTGTTGTATAAGCTGCCATCTTATGAGCTTCATCTACAATAACTAAATCAAAATCAGCTTCCATCACAAGACTTTTAATATCATCTCTTGATGCCCAATAAAGAGATGTTAATATACAGTTCTGTTCAACAAATGGGTTTTTACCGTTGTATTCTTTTAAAGTATGACGTGTCACAATCGTAAATTCTTCTCCGAACTTTTCATGTAGTTCTTGCTGCCACTGCTTCAATACTAATGGAGGAACAAGAATTAAAATCCGATCCGCACTTCTTCTTGCTTTCAATTCACGAATGAGCATACCTGCCATAATTGTTTTCCCAGCTCCCGGGTCATCCGCAAGCAGAAAACGGACAGTTGGCACTTGCAACATTCTCCCATAAACTGCTTCAATTTGATGTGGAAGTGGTAGAATATTTTTGTTTCCTAATGCACGAGACTTAGAAAATTTCCGATCAATCAAAAGTTCTCGATATAACATATAACGCTTTAATTGTTTTGGCGATAACAAAGTTTTCCCGGCTAAATCATTCAACTTTTCAATTGATTGCAACTGTTCCGGGAGCATAATTACTTGATAGTACTGATTACTATCTTTTCCATATGCCTCAACACGATAAAAACTTCCTTGTATATCTTCACATTTCTTTATTTCTACTATTTCAGGCCATAACGATCCTTTAACAATATCGCCTACCTCTAACATAAGACTCCTCCTACCAATAACATTTCTATATTTCATTATAGCAAAAAGAAAAGGCCTCCCAATATTAGAAATAATCGGAAGGCCTTCAACCTATTAAATACTATATAACTTTAGTTCAAACTCTTCTTCTTTATACATTTCTGTCGTACGTCCCGAAACATCCTCTAAACGTAGTACACAAACATCACCTGTTTTATAACGATCTTCTAGCAGATGGAATACAGCTTCTGTTTGACGCTCTACTACCTCTCCTTTAGAATCGAATACGATTGTTAATTCATTTGAAATCCGCTCATTATTACGATAAAATGCTGCGCGCAATGTTCGTGGATATAACTCATTTGACACTTTTTCTTCTTGGAAAAATGGCACGATAAATTGATAACTTGTAATGACTTTTTGAATAGAAGTAACTCGAACATCTACAAGTTCTTTCTCTGCCTTACGTGCTTTTCCTTTTAACTGACGATATTCAATTAAAGGCACAATACTTTCTTGCGGCATTGCTCCTCCGTGAACAAAGCGTAGTCCACCACCAGCAGTAAAGCGATTTAATCCTTTCGCAATAACCGCTTCTTGTTCTAGCCCTAAATATTTCAAAGAAATCTTTACTGTTCCTTCAGGCTCTATTAAATCTTTCCCGATAGCAAATCGACGATTACTATCAAAAACATCACCTTTTATACTTTCTGTTTTCTGATGTTTTTCTACTTGTGAAGATTGATATAAGAACCCATGATCACTTGTAATAAAGATGCGGCCAGCGTCATACGTACCAGTCAGCTTTCGAACAACAACCTTTACACGTTCTATCGTATTCTCAACAGCTTCATATGTATAACCTTCCGTTTTACCAGAATCACCAATCGCATCGATATTATCATGATATAAATAGACAACACGTTTTCCTTTTATAAATCCTAAACCGTCTTCCTTACTTAAACCAATGAATTCTTCCATTTTTAATGCAATAGAATCTGGTTCACGCGATTGTAAAATCTTATTTCGATTTTGCAACCCTTTTGTAGAAATTTCATCTACATATACAGTACCATCACTTGCAATATTAGATATCTTTCCAGGTAACAACGCAGCCATTCCGAGTTGTGTATACGTCGGTAGCGATGCTTGCATAGGAATTAACCTTACTTCTGTATTCAATCGCTGACTAAAACTATTTGTTAACTCTTGTCCAATCTCATAGCGAAGTGCATCAGAAATGATCACAAAAATACGCTCTCTAGAACCTTCCACAAGCGGACGAATCATATAACGATAAAAGTTCTTCTGCTGCATTACATCAGTAATTGGCCAGTTCTCTTTTAATTTAGCCTCTACTATCTCATCTGTATAACGACCTAACTCTACTAAATATCGATTCTCATACCAAAACGTTAATCGCTCCAATAACTCACTATATTCATCTAAATTAGGCTCATTTACATAATGTACTTGAAAATGACGATACGCTTGATCGATATTATAATATTTATCTGTATAAAACGTAAACCATTCTTCTTCATTCTTCGGAATGTCATTACGCTCAAATACATCTTTCCACTCATACAAACGGAGTGCCTTTTCTAACAGTTCATATTCCTTATGAAAACGAGTCTTATACCAATAACTCTTACTTCGCTCAGTTAAAATACTCTTCCACTCTGTTACCACTATCGTTTCATTTAGAAGTAGCTCATGTAACACATCAAGAATTTTACGCTCTACTACTGCAAAAGTGTCACATCGAAGAAAAGCTTGATACGTGTACTGATCCACTGCTTGTACTACATTCCACTTTTGTTCTAATATGTCTAAAATTCCTTCTAGTACATTTCTTTCTTCCGACTTTAACCAATCTTCAATAAACACTTTACATATATTCGGAACTGTTGACTCATACTTAAACGCTACTAGCTTCTCATCTAAGTATGCAGCATAATGCTGGAACACGATTGTCTCCATAATTTGAACAAGACGATTATCGTCTTGTTTAGCAATTCCAAAATACTCTTCTATGAACGTATAAAATACTTCTGTATCCAAATACTTAGCAACTTGCTCAAGCATTTCATTTGTATCAGATAAACTTCCACCAGCTACAACACTTTTTAAAATATCTTGTGGTGTAATACTTTTAGCATTACATAACACAGCCAGCATCGTTTGCTTTACCTGCTCAACTGTCGACTTATTAGGAAGTAATTTTTGAAACTTCGCTACACGTTGCTTATTATCAAAGAACTTCGTATGCTCTTCTAAAAATGGTCGGATTGCAAGATGATCTAAACGCAATTCCTTCATACGAATCGCAACCTCATCAGCTTGAAACTCACCGTAACTTCCGCTATATAATAAAATATCTAATAAAAAATTCTCCCGATCCTCTGGTTTTGGAAATGGAGCATAAATTAAATACGAATTATCGGTATCCTCTTTCTCCAATAAAACCTTTGTACGGAAAGCATTATGTTCGTCTAAATAATGAAATTGAATATTTTCCCGTTTGATTGCTTCTTCTATTTCTGTCACATCACGCCCTTCACTTTGTGCATCATACCAAAACACCAGTGAACGATTCGTACTATTATTCTCTTCCTGTTGTTGATGAAACAGTCGAAGTAACTCTTCTATGATATTCATCAGTCACCAACTCTCACTAAACTTATTGTCCAACTCCTAGAATAAAAAAGAATAGGACGATTGTAAACTACTCAAATAAAAAAATGGATAGAGGGCATGCTCTATCCATTTTTTATTATTTAATCTTCGCAAGCACGCTTTCAATCTTCTTGTAGTTTACAACTACTCCATCATCTAAATCAAGTGCAATACGCTGATTTGCAAGTTCAGCCATCTTCTTATCAAAGTCAATAAGCTCATCTTGCTGTGCTTTAATTGTCGTTAACTGCTTATTATATCGCTTCTTCATCGCAGCTGTTAAATCCGGATTTACAAGATCTTGTTCTAAACGTTTTTGTTCTTGGCTTAATTTCTCTTGTAAATTCTGCAAATAAGAGAAGCGCATTGTCGCTAATGTTTCTGGTGTATAACGATGCAAGTAGAACAACGCACGGAAACCTTTCTTTTTACCTGAATCCGCCATCCAGTAAATTGGGCGTTTTTGATAGATCTTACAGTGATCACTATAAAACTCATCAAAGAAATAACGACGAAGACGCTCAACAGGCGTTTCATTATTTTTCATTGTAAGTGACTCAGCTAACCAACGAAGGTTCTCTGCAAGAGTATCTTGTCCAAACATAATCACTAATAATTCTTGTAAACGCGTTACAACATCATCTTCAAAATACTCTGTATCTGTTAATGGAATGATACCATCTGAATCAGGTTGGAATGTTTTATACTTACTAGTATCCCATTCTCCACCTGCATATGCTAGGCCTTCTACATCTAGTGAGTAACGTCCCATCATAAGACCAATACAGTAGGATAAGAATGATTTTGTATCACGAACGCGGTCGGCTCGGCGAATTGTTACTTCTCCATCTGGTACTTCTGGTGTTAGTTCGTCTTGTAAGCCATACATTTCGATAAAGATTTTATTTAACTCTTCTTCGTTTTGTTGGAGTTTACAGAATTGATTTTCAGCATACTCTTCCCAACTTGTATAGCATTCCTCTAAAACTTTAGCTTGTCCACGATACTTTAAAAGTGGATGCCATTCAAAATCCCAAGAGTTTTCAAAATGGTTCCAATCTTCTCTAGAAATCCCTATGTTTTCTTCTACTAACTTAGTAACATAAGGATAATTGGATTTATCTATTTTCACTGGAATATTCTTTATATTTCCTACCTGAAAGTGTAATGTAGGATTAAGGATTTTTAACATTGTTACTGAAATATTACTACTCAATAGCCCCAGTAAATAAAATAAGTTTTCTTTGCTTGTAAATGTCATAGATCCTGAAACATCAAATAAAAAACCTTCATTTAAATATCTCACACCAAAATAACTTGAGCTAACATCTGACCAAGTAATTCCCTCTTTAAAATAATACGAAGAGTTCCGAAGAACCGAACCTTTATAGTTTTTTATACTTTCTCCATTATTAAACCAATCTACAACATATTCTTGATTGCCATACCATTTTCGATAAGCTCCTCCCTTATTGTAAGGAAGCCATTTTAATTGATTCAATTCTGGATAATCAATTAACTTTAGATTAGCCTTTACAGCACTAACTTCAAACCAAAATCTTAAAAATTTATTATTGTTACCAGTTTGCAATCCAACCTTAGGTTCGGATACTTCCTCTAATCTTGCACTATTTAGAAAACTTTCTTTTACAGATGCAGATACCCAATACGCAATTGGAAAACCTGGAATATTATAAAAATCTCGACTATTGGCAGAATAACGATAATAAACCGAATCCCTTACCGCTTCCCTTACTTTAACCGGTTGGATGGAATAACCTTTAAAATCCTCTAATCTAATATATTCACCAACCTGAAGTTTACATTGGTTCTGAACAACAAATGTACAAATCGGTACCGTCGCTTCTTTAAAAGCAGAATATTCTAATTGAATTAACGTATTTATACTCTGATTTTCGATAATATATCTTCTTAATTTTTCATGAGTAGTTATAAACATCCATGTATAAGGCGTCATCAATGCAGAAAAACCATTTTTTGTAGTCATATTTGTACAACAATAAATAAAAGCAGCATATAAATCAGATTTGTAGTTGCTATAGTTAACTCCCATAAATTTCTTTAAAATAGGATTGTATTTATTATGATAAGGTGGATTAGTTACTACCACTTCATATTTTAAAGCTAATAAATATGCTTGTTCTAATAAAGGGACTAACTTCTCATTCAATTCAATAATATAAACTTCCTCTAATAAATCTACTGCATCTAAATTATAATCTTCAATGTGTTTAATATACTCTAAATATACTGAGGCTTCTTCTTTAGGAACTATAAGTGAACCAAACTGCTTTGCATTCTCAAATTGTCCTTGTAAAGAAGAAACCCAGCCCAGATCCCCTATCTTTTCTGATAAAAATGCTAGTGCATCATCAGAAATTTTTTCGCTATCTACAAACTCACAAATGTTTAACTTTAAATCCTCTGCTTTTTTTAAGAAACGACGATATTTTTCTTGTCCCTTCATCATTAATGCGAAGCTTGCCATCTGCACAGCACGTTTATCAATATCAAGACCGTACAAATTCTTCTCAATAATTAACCCTGGAATATCCCGTTCCGAGTATCCCGCTTCTAAATACATATCGTACAGCAAGTCAAACGCATACACTAAAATATGTCCAGATCCACATGCTGGATCAATCACCTTTATTTCTTCCAAATCCTTAACACCTGGGATCGGTAATTTCTCAGATGATTTGAAGTAGTATTCCCAATCTTCTACAAGGTTGTTTTCTGGCTTCCACTCATCATATAATTTCCCTAATGAATTTTGTACCATATATTGTACAATCCATTTTGGTGTAAATAATTGAGTAACAACAGGCAAATCTTCTTTTTTTACAGCATTGTTTTTAAGTCCACCAACCTTCTCCTTTCTCTCTGACATATAAAATTGATAAAGCCATCCGATAACCTCAACTTCTTGGAAATCATCCCCTAAATCATTCACTAATTTATTTATTAATGAATCTGCATGTAATAAAGACTCCGGCAATAATAATTCCGTATAATCCGCTAATTTTTCAAATAAGAAATCCATCATTCCATTTAATTCATTACATTGTGCTACTAATAACTTACGAAATGCTTCTTCACGATTTCCTTGTGCTAATAAAGAAGCCACGTCTTCTTTATTCACTGGCAAATCCGTGTATTGATACTCTGTTAAAATATCCGGATCAACTTTTCCTTTTGTTTCACTAGATAATACACGTACTTTTGATGGCAGATAGTTATGTACTTCCATATAGCGAATAGCGATAAGACGGTTAAACCATGTGTATGCTACTTCTTCAATTACATTATCGTAGCCTTTTGTTTCAACTTCTCTTAACAATTTTTGAATACTATTTTTATAAGATACTGGATATTTATTCCCATTTATTTCTACATAATCCGCCCCTGTTACAAGCACAGGAGAGCCTTCGGATGTGACTCCAAAGGCTTGTGCTCGTAATGCGATTTGTTCACGAAGTTCGTTACGGGCATAGACTGCAAATTCTTTTAGTACTTTTTTATTCATCGCATTTGTTCTCCTTTATTTTTTAATCTGTACTGTTTTTCCTTGATTTAATTCTTTATTAACCGCATCTTCCAGTTTTTCCAACCATTCCCTTAAAGCTTGAATGTTCTCTATTTCTACTTGACCATCTGGTAGTGCAACAGCCATTAATTGCGAGACACTCATTTTCACAATATTAATTTGATCAGTACCATCTAGATCATCTTGGTCATCTGCGTAATCTTTATATAGTTCCTTGACCCTCTCCTCCAAACGGCGATAATCATTATTTGCCATTTGCGTATACGTATACACACGTGAAATACTTTCAAGGTCCTGCATTTGTTTAACACGTTTCTGTAATTCAGCTATTTTTTCTTGAACTACTTCTTTGATGGAATCAATATTTTGATATCGTGTTTGTAGGCTTTCCATATCACGACGAATTGTTTCCATTTGCTTCAATTGTGTACCAATTTCATGTTTTACAAAATTAGAAAGCCCTTGTTTCAATTGCTCATTTAAAATTGGCAAATTAGGAATATGCTTATATGGATTGTCACTTGTTAAAATAGATACAATACTATTTTTAACTTTTTGCACTTCTGCATCATGCTGTGCTACATCTAAATCATCCCGGCGCTCTTTTAATACACGTACACTTTCATCAAAATGACGAATTGCATTACCATTATAGAATGAGTTTAAATGCTGCACATCGTCTAACCATTCTTCTAAATCTTCATCAAGCTCAATAAATTCTTCAACAAAATTTTCTTGTTTTGTGATAGCCAATAAGTCTATAATACTATTTTTAATTTTAGAAAGTGCAATTCCGCCTGGATATGGATATTGCTGGTCTTCACGTTGCTTCGTACGCTGCATATCGTCAATTGTCTCTATGAAATGTTTTTGAATTTGATTACGAATACTTTTCGCGACTTCATCGTAAGTTTCACCGATATCATAGAAGTTGAACAGTTCCCGCATTGTTTCTACAACTTCTTTACGCACACGCGATGGTATACCGATTTGCGCTTCAATAACAACTTTTTCTCTTTCCGAAGCCTTTGTAATTCGAGCGATAAACTGCGAGCTTGTTGTATCAAAGCTTTCATTTAAATACATCAGCTTAATTTTTTTATTATAGAGAGCAGCTGCGACCATACCAGCGATATCATTTTCGCTCCATCCATATGGTACATCTTTAAACTTCTCTACTAACAATTTCATAGTAACAATTTGTCTACCACGACTTTCCTCTAAGAAACGAACAATCGTATCATAAGCCAGGTGGTTTTCAAATGTTCCATCTAATCTTGCCGGTAAACCTTTTGTTGCCCAATCAAGAATGATGTCATTTGCATTTTTTACAGGTACTGGTTCATCAATATAACCTAAGTAGCTGTACGTATTTCGAACTAAGATCTCAAATGCACTTTGTAATTGATTTTCTAATGTACCCTTAAATTCGTAATCTTGCCCTTGAATAAAGTACTTTGCATTTGTTGCTGCTTCAGCTAATGCTTCTGTCGCTTTCTTCTCAAATTGACCAATTTGCGCACGTTTTTCATCTAATATTTGTTTTTGTTTTTCCGTTAAACTTGTTGAACTTTTTTTATTAGTAAATGCCTGGATTTTTTGTGCATATTGCATTGGTTCAAAGAATTTTTCAGCGTAATGATCCGGAATATACATAATCATCGTTCCAGAATGTGCATCTGCACGTGATTGTTCTTCTGATATATCACCTGTATATACTTGCAGTGTTAACGCATTTGTCTTCCCGCCACGATTATATGTATCAAATGCTTTATTAAATTCAAAATCATGCGTTTTCTGATAACGATATGATCTTACCTTCACAATATCTTCATAGAACACTTTACCTAAAGCATCGACAACATTTGCCTCATTTAAATTCTCACTTTGAATTTCACGGTTAATTTCTTGCTCATCATCGCTTAAGAAAACGAATGTACGATCTGCATTTTCTGCGATTAGCATTTTTTGACGAAGGCGGTATAGTGATTGTTTCACTTCTTTTTCCAATTCATTTTTAATACAATCTACACCATCTACAAGCAAAGTTGTAATGTTTTCAACAGTTGCTTTTACTTCATCAATACCTTTAATCATGAATAATACTTTAAGTACTTCTATATCAAATTCAGTAATACCATCACGCTTGCCAGCTTCAACAATCGTAGCTGAAACAGACGTGCTTAAGAAACGTTTTACCGTTTCGTAAAACTGTGAGAATCGTGCTAATTGATTTGTATCTTCATCTTTCAACTGAATCGCAACTTCTTGGAAAGCATTCAATAAAGAACGTTCCCCTTGTGATAAATGTGCACCAGCTTCTCCTTGTCGGCGAACCTTATTGAATACTCGTTGTAATAATTCTACTTGATATGGAACGAATGGATAAATAGATGCATATTCATCCGCTTCTTTAAATCCATTTTGTAGGACCGACTTATCTTTCTCGAACGTCAATGTATTATTTAAGCTTTGACCAATTTGATCGAAATCAATTTGTAAGCGATCTGCTGTTGCTGCTGTTTTTTCTAAAAGGCGACGTTTAATAACCTCGTCTGTATTCGAACTTGTAAGATGGATTTTTGTTGCAAATCGACCTTGGATTTTTGAAAACTTCTCCATTCCTTTTATTTTTGTTACAGCATCGATTTGTTCTTGCGATGTAACAATGACCCAAACTTTTCCGTGACAATAGTTACCCAAATCTTCTGTTACCGTTTGAAGATTTAACATTAAATCAGAATCATCGCCAATATACTGCCCAACTTCATCTACTAAAAACGTTAATCGAAAATCCTGTCCTTGATCTTTCACATGCTTAGCAACCAACTTAGCGAAGTCTTCCGAACTCATCTCGAAATTTTTGTTAGAAGCGGATAAGACAGATTCCGCTGTATCCGTTGTGTATCCTAATTGTGTTAATGCTTCAACAAATGATTTTTTCTTAAATAGTAAACGTGCACGGCTATCTACCCATTTCGTACCATCTATCTCTTCAAAACGCTTAACAAACTGATTATAAATTCCCTCTTCTGCAAGTTGTCTTTCTAAATTAGCAATCCATGGTGTAGAAGAGTAACCTAAATATTCATTAAACACTTTAAAAAATACATCCACTATCGTTGCTTTTTCTTTTTTCCCACCTGCTGATTTAGAATCTACATTGAATAAGATTGCTTGACTCTTATAGTTTGCAGATTGTTGAAGGATGTTTAATAATTCCTGATCATCGGTCTTATTCACAAAAAAGTCTACAGCTCGTTTGCCATATACTGTTTCATTGTTTAATAAATAAGATAAAATTTTTAAGAAGTGAGATTTACCTGATCCAAAGAAACCAGAAATCCATACACCCATTTTTGTTGTTTGATTTTCAAAGCTATATGCATAATTTTTGAAGAAATACGCCATGTTCTCGCTAATTTCTTTTGTCATTACGTACTCATCTAATTCATCTTGAATAACACCTTCATCTCGCTGCCCAGCCTGAACAACACCATTAATTTCACGATCAATATCTTTTTTAAATAATTCTTTAATTGTAAAAGAGTCTTGCAACATACTCGTTTCTCCCCTTATCTTCTATATCGAAAATGCACGATAATATCCGTTTGATTCAAAACGGTTGAATAAACTTAATCCTTGCCCCGTATACTCTCCTGGGTAAAAGATAATAATTGGTGTATTTGTTACTCGTGCATGTAGCTGGTTTAAAAGCTCATGCGTACTTACAAGTTGAAATACACTGCCCACACCTGTAACAAAGACAATTTTTGCATCAGTGGCTTCTTCTCCAATACGTTCTACCAATTGTTCTTCTTCTAACGTTGGAAGAATTGCCTCAAATAATTCTTCTGTTCCTTGCTCTTCTTCAAATTGCTTTAATCCCTCTATACCACCAATGTCTTCAAACAAGTCGATAATCATATCAAATAAATTTAAGACTTTTATATTTACTTGCATTTTATCTGCAAAATATTTCACTGAATTTCTAACCATCAGTTCATATTCAGGATCATAGTCAAACACAAAATAAGGGACTTCATTTCCAAGTCCACGCATCTTTAAAAAATCCTCTTTTTGAATTTCTTCAAAAAAACGATCCAATTTCTGTTGAATCATTTCCACATCTATCACCATCAGTCATTTAATGTAAGAATAAGTAAGTCACTATATTCAGTATTATTTTCTACGTATTCTCGTAACTCTTTACTTAGCGGAATCGATTTGATTTCATACTCATTTCCTTTTTTCACAAGGAGCTCTCCATCCACTAAGATCTTTAATGTAACTTGCTTTAGCTTATACTTTGTTTGGTCCGTCCATTTTCGAACTTCTTCATATTGTTGACCTTTTTCTTCAAAAAAGGTTATAACATTGCCTTCCGTTACCGTATTCTTAAAGCGTTTTAAGTTATAATGAATTACTTCTAGTACAAAATCACGTGGAAACTTAAAATGCTTTAAAAATGCATATAGCAAAATGGCATTATTATCAGAACGTGAACCATTTACTAGAATTTCACGCAATGTATCATCCAACTTTTCTGTTCTTCTATACACACGTGGAAAAATATCTTTCATTGCCGCTTCACTGCGGCAATGAAAGAGGTTTTCCTCAAATACTTTATCTTTAATAGCTTGCTTTGACATACCCTTTAATTGTAGGTCTGCCACTATCTTCATTTCATTACGATATAAATGTTCGGCTGTAAAACCACCAGAATATACTTTCATTTCTATATCACAACCTTCTAATTTCTAGTCCTGTAGCTTCTTCTTTAATTCTGCCCAACGATGCCATACTTTCAACCATGCATAAAAGTCATAGTAGCGTTCACGATCTTCTTCAAATGCTTCCATAACTACCTCTTCTTCCTCATCGTCAAACAATCGTAGTGTATCTTCTTGTTCTACTACTTTCATCTTTTCCACTTGTGGTTCGATGTTTGGATTAGAAATATCTGTGATTAACCAGTCTTTAAAAGACTTTCTCGGTTTTGGAGGTGCATTTGGATCACGATCCTCCAATAACGGTGATATGTTACCACGATAAAACATGTGCAAATCATGGTGGGCACGCGTAATGGACATATATAACATTTTAGCGTGTAAAGTCTCATCTTTAAAGGTTGTTTTACTTACATCATGTATAATTACTGCATCAAATTCTAATCCCTTTACTAAATACGATGGAATAATAACAATTTTTTCATGTAATTCTTGTCTTCCTTCTGAAATTACTTGAATACTATTGACTCCTCGTCTTTCCAATTCATCATAAGTGTCAATAGCTGCCTGTTTTGTATCTGTTAAAATAGCAACTGTTTTATGTCCTTTTCCATCAAACTCTTGAATAGAACGTACCATTTCATCATATAGCTCTCCAGCACTTGCCACATTTTGAATAGCAGGTACAGCTCCTGGACGGTTTACCGGGATTACAAGTGGAAAATCATAGTTACTATTTAGCAACACACGATTTGCCATATCCATTACTTGTCTCGTAGAACGGTAGCTCGTTTGCAGGTGAAGACGTTTATATTCTTTTTCTTTAAATACATATGACTCGATTTCTTCCCATCGATCTAAACCATAGAAAGAGAAAATCCCTTGCCCAATATCACCTAAAATCGTCATTGATTTTGCATAGTCTTTCATAATTGCAAGTTGGAATGGACTATAATCTTGTGCTTCATCAATGAAGATATGCTCATATTCTAATTTTTTTCCATTAATTTTCGCATCCAAATAAATAAGCGGCGCAATATCTTCATATGTAAATTTTTCTTGTTTTACTTGTCTTCCGTTTTTCAGAAGCAAACTAAGTAGCTCTTGTTCTATACCTTTGTGGAATGTATCAAATACTTTCTTTTGGAAAATAGATTTATACATAAGTATTGCAGAAATATGCTGCATCTTCTTCACATATAACTCAATTTCACTTTTCATTTTTTCGCGGAATACTTTCTCACGTAATTCCTTCGCTTTTTCCAATGCTTCATAAATTGCTTTACGCTCTTCTCCTTCTGGAAGCGTAATAATCCACTTCTGATAAGCATCTTCAAACTCATCTTCAATTTGCTGTATTTTCTTCTTCGTCTCTGCTATGCTCCAACTTGTAATGAAATCTTTTACTTTTTTCATACGAACATTCAACGGCAAATGTTCCTTCGTTTGATAGAAATTATGAATTTCATCTTTTTGCAACATAACATCTGATCCAATAATAATACTACCATGCGGAATCATTGTACTTCCGATATACTCAACAAAGTCATCTAATAACTTTTTAAAGCGAAGAGATCCTTTATATTTTGAAACTTTTATAAGATCTTCTTTATTAGAAGAAGCATAGACATTTACATAGTGGTCATGTAATTCTGGAATGCTGTTTACATCTGTAAAATAAGTCGATGCCCAATCATAGAATGTACGTTGTTCAATACCGTCTACTTCAATTTCAGGAACAATATCTTTAATGTAGGATAAGAAAATTTCGTTCGGCGCCAAAATCAAAATATCTTGCGGCTTCACTTGTTCATGATATTGATATAGAAGATAAGAAATACGATGAAGGGCAATTGTAGATTTCCCACTTCCCGCGGCCCCTTGAACAATAATGGTGTCTTTTAACGGTAAACGAATAATCTCATCTTGCTCCGCCTGAATACTCGAAACAATATCTCGTAATTGATGAGATTCACCTGTATTAGACAAAATTTCATTCAAATAATCATCCATATATTTTACTTGCTGGCCGTCTTCCTCTTCGACAATCCCACTTTGACCAATTTCATTTACACTATTAATTATTCCATCTTGAATAATAATACCGCGCTTACCAAGAATTTGAACGAATTGACTTTGATCATTTCCAATAGAAAAGCGAGATTGCACGCCTTGGTAAGCATTGTAAAGCTTACCTAAATCAGTACGCCAATCTACAACAATAAGATCCCCATCATCATCAATACCTTTTTTTCCTATGTAAATAGTCTCTTCACCATAGTCATCTTCAAAATCCAACCTACCAAAATACGGACTTTTTCGTGCTTCATTTAACTTCTTTATTTGCTTATGTTTTATTTCTTGTAAACTAGCTTCAACCTGAGATGTTACTTCCTTCTTCATCTCATCTTCTGTTTGATCTAACAAACTATCTATTACTTTTACCGTTTTATCTAAATACTTTTGTTCTTCTGTTATAAGAGTAGTATTCATCGCTCATCACCTTACATTTTATTACATACAATTATAATATAAAAATGTACCTTCTCATAGTTTAAGCTAAATAACAAATTATACTAATGAACTCCCATTCATCGAATATCTTAATTAAATTTTAATTCTAAAAAAGGTAACATTCACGTCACTTAAAAATATTTTTAAATAAACTTTATATTTACAATTAGAGAAATATAAACTATTAAAAAGGATTAGCACGTAATCCGTACCAATCCTTTTTAGCAATACATATTTATATTTGAGAATAATTCAATTAGTCTTAATGCACTAATTCCAACGTCTTCTTACACTCGGTACCCTGTGGTAATAGTCTTCATCAAATCTCTTATTATATCTACCACTTTCATTTTCTAAGATATAAGCTCCATATTTCAAATCTTGAGCAAATTCATCAAAATTCTCTTGATTAATATTAATACCTCTTTTGTAATTAAAATGTTCATTCTCTAAAAACATTTTATACACCCATGGATTTAAAATGAATTTTTCTATAGGCGAATCCTGAAATACTTCAAACACACCAATGATACGTTGAGGCATTATACCATCAAGAAGCATTACTTCTTGGTGAATATCGTTATACCATTTCACCCCAAGTCTTTCTAATTCTTTATTTAAATCCTCTGTTAATACCTCAAAACACCTTTCTTCTATTGGAATATACCCCAAAGTAATAAATCCATTATTTCTAGGTACGCCATCCAAACTATTAGTTGCAAACTTTCTAGCTATTTCCTTTTTCTTTTTTCCATATGTAGCGGAAATTAGCGGGCTAGTCTTTTTCCCTGACCATAAATTACCTATATTATGTAAAAATGCTGTTAAAAAAACTTTATTGTACTGAAGCTCTTCTATAGTTTTATCCTCATCAGTATTAGTAAACTTTTCAGATATTTGCCCATCAACCCATTCGCTCTTCTTTTTCTTTAATAAACCATTCGCTTCTTTATACAAAGCCTGAATCTCTTTTACCAGCGCTTCCCTGTCGTTCATTTCATATGTATATAAATTACTTCTTTTTCCTTCTGTTCTCTGCAAATATTCTCTTCCCTTTTGTCCCACAACAAAAAATTTATTTAAATCCTCTTTAATAAACCATTCATGCTCGTCTGGTAAAGAAAAACCACGAAGACATACGATCAATTTCCCTTCCTTCTCTAATCGATTTAAAGTGCGAATCAAATATGAAAGTTTTATAGCCCCCCTATAATTAACAGGTCCTAATTCATACTCATATATATCATTTATCGGATCAAAGCTCATAACTTCCTCTACATTTCGGAACAAAACTTCACTTTTTTTCATACTTTATTCCCCTTCACTATTAGCTTAGTCTTAGTTTCTCCAGTATCTCTTATTAATTATTTGTGATTATTTCCCCCTCTAATCCCCGGATGATTCTTTGTGACGTCTATCTTTTGTCCCCTTACTAAAGTATGTATCATCATAATTCCCCCGTCCTACACCTTTAATGTTTTATCATTCAGTTCAATTATACTCCTCTTTAGATTTCCAAGGATATTCTCAAGATATTTCGTTCCTTAATACTTGCCCAAAGGAAGGTTTATCATAACTTCCAGCATGAATGTATAAATGCTCAGATGATCTTGTCATGCCTACATATAATAGCTTACGTAGTTTAATATCATTTTGTTCAAGCTCCATTCTTTCAAACTTGTCCACATCAACTAAAAAGACAATTGGTGCCTCAAGACCTTTTGATGAATGATATGTTGTTATAATTAAATGTCCTTCAGTAATATTTTTTGTAACTTTTACTTTTTGACGTATCTCACGATTTAATTTCTTTTGTATATTCTCACAATCTTTTCCTTCTCTACACAAAATTAATATATCTTCTGGCTTATAGCCCTTGCGCTTAATAAGCTCGTAAACTTTATTACTAATATCTTCATATGATCCTTCAATAAAACTAACTCCATCTTTCATTTCATTCTCAAAAGATAGTTCGCTCATTGGACAATAAAATTTATTTACTTCCTCTTCCAATTTCTTTTCTTGTTTCAAGAAATTAAGGGCTAAATCTATATGTTGACTACCGGCACGATAAGATTTCTTTAATAAAGAACTTCTCCCGCGCATATCAATACCTAAGCTCTTCCAACTATGATCTGAGTTGTTATAGATGCTCTGGAGTCTATCTCCTGCTAAAAATAAATTTATCCCAGTAACAGTTTCCTTTTGGTTATTAACATACGTATGTTCTTTACAAGACTTCACACATAATCGAATCCAATCATCTAGAAAGTCTTGGTATTCGTCCACTAAAACAGCATCATATGATGATTGAGCTCGCTGTATAGCTACTTCCGGCAATTCTTCATTCCACCACTTCACTGTATTTTTTTGGGGTACACATATACTTGCTGTATCTAGCGCAAATTTATGAAAAGTGCTAACATCTATATTCTCTAAGCGCACATTCATAAAAGCAAGATCAGCTGCTAAAGAATTCAATTTGTTCTCAATTTTTGTTTTTAACGATCTATTATACGTTAATATTTTTATTTTCCACTCTGGATGTTCACGTACTAGATGAATTGCACGAGCTAGCAATAAAACCGTTTTCCCACTACCCGGAACTCCAGTTACCATATAGTGACCGTACGGTACACGCTTCGCGAAACGCTCTTGCTCTGCATCTAGTGCTGTAATTAATTCTTTTGTACTAATTTGATTATCGCTACAACTAACCTTAATTTCTGGGAATAATAGCGTTCGTATCGCAATAATTTCATCTTCTTCTACGAAACTAAATTCATTTTTAAATAATTGATTTATATTTACTGTACTTAACATGTCAGATGAAATACACTGCGCCGGTGGCTGATTAAATACTGGATCTAATCCACTCTCTTCAATTTTATTAAAATGAAGATACGGAAATATAACGTTAGTATGTAATTTAAACTTTAATTCGTTCCGTTCATTTTTTAAAACATCTTGCAAACTAAATAATCTCTGTGCTGCAGTATGATATAAGTTAGCTTTACAAAACGGATTATCTACCTGTTTCCCATCTGCTAAATCTATTTTTCTTCTATCCGCTCTACTAATGTAAGAAAGTTCCCAATCCTTCACTTCAAAGATTGTTACACCTCTTTGTGAATCAATTAAAATAAAATCTGGTTCTAAATGTCTAATTCTTGGCTGAATATATAAATACGCTTCTCTTTGCACATCTTTATATAAAGACCGAACCTTTTCAAGTACTTTTCTCTCACCTGGAGTTAAGCTCGGTAAATCATTCGGTATAACATGTAAACCCACAAGAATCCCCTCTTTTTTCATATTATGTACGTTGCAAATTCATAAAAACAAAATATAAATATATAATAATAATCAACTTCAAATACTAAAAAATTATCAAAATTTCTCTTTTACAATAAGAAATATTATTACAACACCATTCTCATTTTAAATTATATACTAAAATATAAGTTTTCTGGATTATTTTTCTATATTCAAAACAAAAAGACACTTTTCATAGTGCCTTTTCCATTAGTCTATACCTAACCTTTTATCTCCCTAATTTCTCTTTTCTCGTTTGCCCTGACTAATTAACTTAATAAGTTTCTCTCGATTAATTAATACAACTCGATTCACTTTAGCGAGTTTGTATGCTGCAGCTGTAAATTCACTATTTGTAACAACCCATGTTTCATCAGCTTTATACAACTCTTTTGCACCAACAATCTCCTGAACAGATTTAATTCCAATGTTATTCTTATAGCGTTTTGCCTGTACAATAATTCTTCTATCATTTTTTCTCAAAATTAAATCTGCACCAAAATCGTTAGATGCTCTAGTAACCTCTGTTTTATAACCCAAAGCCTGAAATAGACGTCCTAAATATTTTTCAAACTGGTGTCCACTCATTTTATCGATATCATAAATTCCTGATTGCCGAAGTTCTCTTAGCTTTTTTACATTCACATACATATATAATAATATAATTGCTGCCGATACCATTATTATCGGTACTAAAAATTCCGGTTTCCACAACACCCCGAAAAACGTCATAACTAGTAAAGATCCCAATATCGATTCATCTTGCTTCTTCTTTCGCTTAGCCATCTTAACTCCTCTTCACTCATAAACCATAATAATTACTTTAGTAACCTATATAAAATATCCCCCCTAAAACAAATAATGCTAAAACCCCTTTAATTATAGGTAGCATATCATCTGGTATATAAGATCTAATAATTACAAGCACAGTACATACAACAAATATAATACCAAGGAGCATCCATCCCAAAGTACTTCTTTTAATGATTCTGGTAACTCTATATTATTAACATCCATTTTAGTTCTCTTTCTATCTTAATTTATAAAATTATAATAACGCATTATTTTTATAAAAGGAAATATTTATATAAATGTATAGACTAAGAATGATATCGATATTTTATAAGTACAAAGCACTAAAATTACTTATCTCCTCTATCTCCACCAACCATCCCCCCATACCAACCATAACTCTCCTCCAAAAACCCCCTACTCTCCCCACTATCCTTATAATAAGAATTCCAACCCCTCTCCCTCAAAATCCACCTCCAACTATCACTCTCCACCATCCTCTTAATCACACCATCCCAATAAGCAACCTCTTCCTCCGTCATATCTTTCGGGCCCATAATTCCTTTCCAGTGCTGGAAGATAACGTTGATTCCTTGTTCTTTCCATGTTGGGATTTCTGGTAGGCGGTCTAGTCGTTTTGGTGCGGATACGGCTAGTATTTTTATTTTGCCGGTTTTGTATTGTTTTTCGGCTTCGGATAGGGTCATGGTTGCGGCGCCTATTTGTTTGTTCGTTAGGGCGTTTATGATTTTTTCTTTGTTTTCGTAGACGAAGAATTGTAGTTCGGCTGGGTTTATACCGAATGCTTTGCTTACTTGTACGAAGGATAGGTGATCGTCGTTTCCTAGGCCAGGGGCAACACCGATTTTGAATTTTTTCTTATCTTGTTTTAGTTGTTCCATTAGTTGTTTTGCGTTTTCTATGTTTGATTCTTTTGATACGACAACGACTTCCCAGTCTGATGCAAGTAGCGCGAGCGGGGTGAAGTCTTTATATGTTAGTTTACTGTGGCCTAGTAGATTGTTCGTTATGAGTAAGCTTGAGTTAATCGCCAGTACGTGACCGCCTTTTTGTTTCGTATATTTCCAGCCGACGTCACCGCTGCCACCTACTTTGTTGGTGACTGTGATTGGTTTTGTGAAGATTTTTTCTTCCGTCAGTGTTTTTTGCATTGCTCGTGCTGTTAAGTCCCATCCTGCTCCTTGAACGTTTGGCGCAACGATTTCTACTTTGTCGATGTTCACTTTATTCGTATGGGATTTTTCCGAGGCACAACCAGCTATTACTCCTGTCATGATCCATATACATAGTAATAATCGCTTTTTCATAGTCCTCGTCCTATTCGATATTTTCGTTCTGGTCGTCCAATTATTCCGTATGTGTATTCTACTGTGCACTCGTTTGTCGCTACTAAATATTCTAAATATCTTCTTGCGGTTGTTCTGGAGGCCCCCATTTGTTCTCCCATTTCTTCTATTGTAATGCCCTCTTCGAATCCTTTTATAATGCCTTTCACTTTTTGCAATGTTAGCGGATCAACACCAGTCGGTAAGTTTTTCATTTCTTGTGTTTGTGAAGTACCGAAAAAGTTATCGATTAGCGCTTGATTTACTTCATTGTTACTATGTAATAGTTGCTTCTTTCTTTTATAGTCTTCAATTGTGCGAACGAATTTTTCTAACGTGACCGGTTTTATAAGGTAGTTGCTTACGCCGTTTCGAATTGCTTTTTCTAGCATATGGTTTTCATTCGCCGCAGTAACCATAATGACGTCAACGTCTGGAAAGTCAGCATGAATTTTCGGTAATAAGTCGGTTCCGATTCCATCTGGCAAGTAATTATCTAATAGAAGCAAATCGATTTCTTCCCTTTGTAGTAGTTCCATCGTTTCTTTCGCGTTCAATGCTTTTCCGATCACTTTTACGTCCTTTATTTTTAATAAAAACTCCTCTTGAATTTGCGCGACACGGAAATCATCTTCTGCAATTGCAACCTTCAACATATGCCCATCCCCCTGTTTGTCATGTACTTTCTTTCAATGTTTTCGGAAGGTAAATTGTAAAAATCGCTCCCCCATTTTTCTCGTTTTGAATTTCAATTGTGCCCTCTAGGACATCTACCATTTCTTTTACATTGGCTAGTCCGTAACCACGATCATTTCCTTTCGTTGAAAATCCTTTTTGAAAAATAGTCGTGATTTTTTCAACTGGTATCCCTGCTCCACTGTCTATCACTTCAAACACAATGTCATGTCCAATATCCGTAACAAAGAAGGAAACACTCTTCTCCTCTCGTTCACTCACCGCATCAAATGCATTATCAATTATGTTTCCAAGGATCGTAATAAGGTGCGAAACTTTTATATGGTCTGGTAACGGATGAAGCGCACTATCTCCTTCAATATGAAAATCAATTTTCTTTTCAGATGCTGTTGCGATTTTCCCTAATAAAATAGCTTGTACTTTCGCATCATGAATTTGATGGAATAAAATATGGTTTTGGCTTTGATGAATATTAGATTCTTGTTGGATAAATTCAATCGCTTCTTTGTAATGTCCTAACTGAAGTAATCCTGATAAGACGAACAGCTTATTTGTGAATTCATGTGTTTGAGCACGTAAGTCTTCTGAGTACTTTCTTACTTCAGATATGGTGTTAACAAGGTTTTGCAGTTCTGTTTTATCTCTAAAACTACATACAATGCCTACCGTACTGTTATTTTCGAGTATCGGCGTCATGTTTAAAATAAACACTTTATCTTGAAACGCGATTTCTTGATCGTTTTCTAACACTCTCTCCATATTAAATTCCGGTAAAACTTTTGAAATGTGTTGCTGCATATAATCATCATTTACATGTAGCATCTCTTCTGCCGAGGTGTTCATCATTGTAATAAAACCATTTTGATCAATAGCGATAATTCCTTCTTTTATAGATAGTAGTATCGCGCTTCGTTCCCGGTATAGCGCTGCAATTTCATTCGGCTCTAAACCGAGTGTATCTTTCCGAATGCTACGCGCTAAAAGAATGCCACCAACAATGCCGGCTAGTAATACAGCTAAGGAAAAGAGTATAATTTCTTTCGTTCTGCTCAGTATGTTAGATTCGATACCTTTTATTGAAAACTCTACTGTCACAACACCTACGACTTGATCGTAGTCTCCGTTATGAACAATAATGGGCGCCTTCGCCATTAAAGCGGAACCACTTTCACCATTTCCTTCAAGCGTATAATAGCCACCAAAAGTGAGTGCTTCATAGTTATATGGATTGTTACTCTTTGTGCCAATTAACTCCGAATTAGAATGGGAATACATCACCCCAAAGCGATCTTCTATAATGACATAATCTGCACCAGCTTGCTCGCGAACTTGTTCCGCAATGGATTGGATCGTACTTTTATGCTCGTTATTTTGAAAAGCCTCTTTTATAGCTGGCATGAAAGAAAGAGATTTAGCTGTTTGTAGCGCTAACTGTTCCACTTGGCGCTTCGTATCAACGGACTGAATGTAAACAAATATTCCCGCTAATAGGAGAACGACAAATAAAATTAACGCGATAATTAAGCTTACTATTTTCGTTTGTAATGACACTTTGCGTGATTTTTTCATACCCCATACCCTTTGATAAAATATTCAAAACTATCAATCTCCTTTTTCTATTATTATGACAAAACTGAAAATGAAGCAACTATTAAAAATATCCATGTTCATAAAGTACAAAAAGAATAAAATTGTCATAATATTGAGATTTTATTTCGTAGACAGTACAATTCAACTACAATGAACACGCTTTCATATATACCTTTTATTTCTAAGCAAGAGGAGGAATTAGTATGGCTCAAGCAAAATCAAACCGAGTCGCCGGCAATATTTTCAAAGGTTCTGTCGGCAATTTAATTGAATGGTATGACTGGTACGTTTACTCTGCTTTCGCTGTTTACTTCTCAGCAGAGTTCTTTCCTAAAGGCGATCCAACGAGTCAGTTACTGAACACAGCGGCTATTTTCGCAGTTGGATTTTTAATGCGCCCTATCGGAAGTTTATTAATGGGCCGCTATGCGGATCGGCACGGACGCCGGGCAGCATTAACGCTTTCTATTACGGTTATGGCCGGCGGTTCTTTCATTATCGCCTGTACACCGAGTTACGAAAGCATCGGTATTATGGCGCCTATTATTTTAGTTCTTGCCCGTTTACTACAAGGACTATCGCTTGGCGGAGAGTATGGAACTTCCGCAACGTATTTATCTGAAATGGCTAGTAGTGGTCGCCGCGGTTTTTATTCAAGTTTCCAATATGTAACGCTCGTTGCTGGACAGATGGTTGCGTTAGGCGTTCAAATTGTTCTTCAGCAATTACTAAGCGAACCAGATATGAAAGCTTGGGGATGGCGCATTCCATTCATTATTGGAGCGATGGGCGCAGTAGCTGTATTATGGCTTCGCCGCACGATGGATGAATCAGAGCAGTTTGCAAACATAAAATCGCAAAAACGCGAAAGCGCAGGAACCGTTCGCGCACTTATGAAGCACCCGAAAGCAGTATTAACAGTAGTCGGCCTAACACTCGGAGGCACTGTTGCATTCTATACGTACACAACATATTTACAAAAGTTCATGGTAAACACAGTCGGTCTTCCGAAAGAAGTTGTAAGCTGGATTAACTTTGTCGCACTACTTATTTTCGTCGTACTTCAACCAATTGCGGGGTTACTATCCGATAAAATTGGACGCCGCCCACTATTAATGGCTTTCGGTATTCTCGGAACGTTACTAACAGCACCAATCTTCTTCTTTATGGAAAAAACGACAGAACCAATCGTAGCGTTCTTGCTTATGATGGTCGGCCTCATTATCGTTACTGGCTACACTTCCATTAACGCAATTGTAAAAGCAGAACTCTTCCCAACTGAAATTCGTGCACTTGGCGTAGGTTTACCATATGCACTAACCGTTGCGATATTTGGCGGAACAGCCGAGTTCATCGCATTGTGGCTAAAAAGTATCGGAATGGAGTCACTATTCTACTTCTACGTAGCTGGATGTATCGCGATCAGCTTTATTACGTATTGGCGTATGGATGAGTCATCGAAGACTTCGCAAATTGAGGCGGAGCTTGGTGGTGGGGATACATTAGTTAATAATAAATCTAGTTAAAATGATCTATTCTATAATCTTTGTTTACCTGAAAAAGCATAATTCATTAATATGAAATTCAAAAACCTCTACTTATATGTAGAGGTTTTTGAACTTTATAACAGAAAAGATATTCAAATTTACTTTTCTTCTTTTTTGATTATGACATGTATTATTTATAATAAATCATTATGAAACGAAAAAAAGAAGATTATAGAGGTAACATCTCATGTGTATCGACTTAAGAAAAATAAATACCTACTTTATAAGATCCACCAAGCTCAAATATTCTCTCATTTAAAGCCTTGAAATACGGAAGAATACTATCGCCATTGTTTTGCGCTAAAATTTGAAGCCTATCTTCTATTTATCTACATTTCTACATGTAGATAAATATATATATCATTCGAAAACACTAGCGGTTCGTTTTATTTTATGGTAAATTAAACCAATTAAAACATAAAAATTATTTCCAAAATGAAGATAATAATTTATAAATATAGTTAACATTCTATGCTTAGTAAAAAGTTAAACAAGGTGCTACTTTAAATCATTTAGAGGTTTTCTATCTAATTATACTAAAGTTGAGTGGTGAAACTAATATGAGCCAATGGCTAAGTAATGATAAAATGGCAGACCACGATTTTGGCGGTTGCATATTAAAATTTTTATTAGGTATGAGTATCATTTTTATACTTATTCTATATCCTATTTATTGGCTATTTTTTCAAGAAAACGAAAAACCTCTTGTAAAAAATACGTCATCCAACCAAGCAAATCAAATAGAAATTACGGGCATTTCTTATGGACATCTCTTCGATGATAAATACATAAAAATTTACTTTAAAGAAAAAAACAAACTTGTAGAGAAAACAAAAATAAGGGTGGCTAATTTTAATATTGTTAATAGTTCAGACCTTTATGAAATTTCATGGAAAGATAATACTAAAGTTTCAATAGTAATGAAATTTGAATATGAAACTAAAACATTGGAATATGATTTCGAAACGGAAAAAATGGGTGGATATATGAACAGCACAAATAATAACTTATTATAGCCTAATATTCCAAATATATAGGATACACTTCCAAATCATAAAAACTTTTTCCTACTATTTATATTTAAACAACGAAAGGGGGGTGGCACTTTGAACAAATGGGCTATATTATCTTTATCCTGTGTACCTTATGCTCTTTTAACTATAATAAATGAGCATACATTAGAAATTGGTGGATCAGCGAATATCTTTTGGAAAGTTGGTTTATTTGCACCACTTATAGGCGTTTTATTTTCAGCTGGAGCCAGTAAAACTTACCAACGCGTTATGCTTGCCATATTTAATTTAAGTTACTATTTTGTACTCTACATCCATATGATATACACTTTGTAAAATACTCTTATACTCGTTTTAGGAACATATATTTTGGAGAGAAAATCATGAAAAATAAAACCTACTATTTATCAAGTAAGTTGTAAAACTATCCTTACTATTATCTATATAAACAAAAAAGCACCAGGTCCCCCCGATGCTTTTCCCCTTAAAACAAATGACAAGCCACCTCATGCCCTTTCGCAATCTCGACCATCTTCGGTACTTCCTGTGCGCATTTTTCAGTGGCGAATTTGCAGCGCGTTCTGAATTTACAGCCGGATGGTGAGTTGAGTGGGCTCGGTACTTCTCCCTCTAGGATGATCCGTTCTTTGCCTATGTTTGTTGGATCTGGTTCTGGCATGGATGAGAGTAGTGCTTGTGTGTATGGATGTGCCGGTTTTGTGTATAGGTCTTCGCTGTCGGCAATTTCTACTATGTTCCCTAAGTACATGACTCCGATTCGGTCTGATATGTGCCTTACCATCGATAGGTCATGTGCGATGAATAAGTATGTGACGCCTGTTTCTTCTTGTATGTCTTGCAGCATGTTTACGACTTGTGCTTGGACTGAGACATCGAGTGCTGAGATCGGTTCGTCACATAGGATGAAATCTGGTTTTACAGATAGTGCGCGCGCGATGCTGATGCGCTGGCGCTGGCCTCCGCTAAATTCGTGCGGGTAGCGATATAAATGTTCTTCTTTTAAGCCTACCTTTTTGAGCAGGTCTAATATGATTTCTTTTTGTTCTTCTTTTTCATAAGATCCATGAATGTTCATTGGCTCACTAATAATTTGGAATACGTTCATCGACGGATTTAATGATGCGTATGGATCTTGGAAAATGATTTGCATTCGTTTTCTATATTCTTTTAGTTTACTTTCCTTTAAACTTGCGATGTCTTTTCCGTCGAATAACACGTTACCTGAAGTGACATCGTGCAAACGAATGATGCTTCTTCCTGTCGTTGATTTTCCGCAGCCAGATTCTCCTACTAATCCAAATGTTTCACCCTTTTTAATTGTGAAGCTTAGGTCATCGACTGCTTTTAATTGCTCTGTTTTTCTGCCGAATAGTCCTTTTTTAATAGGAAAATACTTTTTTAAGTTCCGAACTTCAATTAAGTTTTCTTCATGCATAGGAATCACCTACTGTCTTATCGTTTAACCAGCACATGGAACGCCTTCCGTCTCCGATTTCAAAATACGGTGGACGTTCTTTTTCACAAATGTCCATCGCATGCGGGCAACGCTCTGCGAATGGGCAACCTTTCGGCGGGTGTAATAAATTTGGCGTTACACCTTGAATTGGCGCAAGTCTTTCTTTTACGCCGTTCGATATTTTTGGCAAAGAGTTTAATAGCCCTTTCGTATATGGATGATTCGGTGATTGGAAAATATCAAGTACAGGTCCTTCTTCCATAATAAGCCCGCCATACATAACGATAACGCGTGTACAGTTTTGCGCGACTATTCCTAAATCATGCGTAATAAGAAGTAACGCCATATTCGTTTCGTTTTTTAAGTTTTTCATTAAATCTAGTATTTGTGCTTGTATCGTTACATCAAGCGCTGTTGTTGGTTCGTCCGCAATGAGAAGGTCAGGGTTACAAGACATTGCCATCGCAATCATAACCCGCTGCTTCATACCACCGCTTAGTTCGTGCGGATATTGTTTTACCCTTTCTTCTGGCGACGAAAGACCGACTTGTTTTAGCAAGTTAACCGCAATCTGCTCTGCTTCTTTCTTTTTTACTTTTTGATGCCGTATAATTACTTCCGTCATTTGCTTCCCAATTTTCACAACTGGATTTAGCGCCGACATTGGATCTTGGGAGATCAATGAAATTTGATTTCCTCTAATAGAACGTAATTCTTTTTCAGATTTAGAAAGGATGTTTTCATTATGAAAAAGAATCTCTCCTTCTTTCACTTTCCCTGGTGACGTAACGAGAGACATCACGGACTTCGCCATTACACTCTTTCCGCTTCCAGACTCCCCAACGATACCAACTACTTCTCCTTTATTTAAACGAAATGTAACGCCGCGAACAGCTTCCACTTCTCCACTTTCTATGAAAAAAGAAGTCTTTAAATTTTTCACTTCTAGTAGTTTTTCAGACACGCTTCTCACTCCTTTCACTTAACACTTTAGTTTTCATTTCCAGCTCCTTTTGGTGCGAAAGCTTTCTTCAATGCTTCACCAATTACGTTAAAACTTAGTACCGTTAAAAGGATAAGGAATCCTGGGAAGAGTGTTAAATACCAAGCTTCGCCAATATATCCTTGCGCATTGTTTAGCATGCTGCCCCAAGAAGAATCTGGTTCTCTAATACCTAAACCTAAGAAGCTAAGTGATGATTCCATTAAAATTGATGTCGCAATCGTTAATGTCGCGGCGATAATAATGGTTGATAAAATGTTAGGAATGATATGTCTTACAATAATCGTGAGTGATTTTTGTCCTGACACTTTTGCGTATAAAACGTACTCACGCTCTTTTACAGATAAAGTCTCTGCCCTTACGATACGAGCGGTGTCCATCCATGTTAGTAATCCGATAATAAGAACTAACGTTGTAATCCCTGGTTTTAAATAAGCATTTAATAGTAACATTAAGAAGAATGATGGAATTGACATAAGCACTTCAACAACTCGCATTAAGAAGTTGTCTAACTTTCCGCCAAAATATCCGCTAACCGTCCCAACTGCGGTACCGATTGTAACAGATACAACCATTGCAAGGAAACCAACCGCAAGTGAAACGCGTCCACCATATAACGCCCTAGTTAAGTAATCTCTTCCGTAATCATCCGTTCCGAAAGGATGACTCACACTTGGTTCTTGTAAGCGATCTGGAATTGACATTTTACTAGGATCGTAAGGCGATACGAATGCGAAAATCGATGCGACCGTTAAAACCGCAAGTATAATAACTCCCATTGCAACAAACTTATTTTTTGTAAAACTATGCTTTATCGTTTGAAATCTCCTATTATTCATTCCAAATCACCCCCTCATTCGAATGCGCGGATCTACTACGCCATATAAAATATCAGCAATTAAGTTACCAAGAATCAACATGAATGATGATAATAATGTAATTGCCATGATAATCGGATAATCAAATCTAAAAATAGCATTTACCCCAAGTGAACCAAGACCCGGCCATGAAAATACTGTTTCCGTAATAAACGCTCCGCCCACTAAACTTGGAATAGATAATCCGAAAATTGTAATGATCGGTATTAATACATTTCGAAGCACGTGATTAAATAAAACTGTTTTCTTTGAAGCACCGTACGCATATTGAACTTGTACGTAGTCTTCTTCTAATTGCTGGATTGTGCTGGAACGAATATATCTCATATAGACAGAGATGTTTTGGAACGCAAGCACCATGCAAGGTAAAATACCATGTTGGACAATATCCCAGACGGAATCTTGGCCGACCGTACGCATACCCATACTCGGAAGAAGATTCAACTTTAAAGAGAACAAGTAGATTAATAGTAACGCGAACCAAAAGACTGGCATTGAGATTCCTACATAGGAAATAAAGTTTACAATGCGGTCAAAGAACGAATTCTTTTTCACACCTGTAAATAACCCAAGTGGGATTGCGATCACAAATGAGACGAGTAAAGAAGATCCCATTAAACCGATTGTCGCTGGTAATCTTTCTACAATAAGATCTAAAACAGGACGGTGATTTTGCAGTGAGTAACCAAAGTTCCCTGTTAAAATATTTTTCAGCCATAAAATATACTGCATATAAATTGGTTGATCTAGTCCTAAACTTTTGCGAATACGCTCAACATCAATTGGACTCATATTCGGTGTGACAAAGTTTCGAACAGGATCGCCCGGTGCTAGTTTTATTAATAAAAAAGAGATAATAGAAATAACAAATAAAAGCGGAATTGCATTTAAAAGCCTCTTCGCAATTACTTTATACACAAACTTCCCCCCTCAAGCTAAAGAAGCTGATTTCCACCAGCTTCTTTACTGTTTGTTTCTTATTTCACTTCATAAATCTTAGATAAATCTTCAAACATTGTGACAGGAATTGCTTTTGCTTCTTTTAATCCATCAAACTTTTTATCTACTGCAATAACCGCTTTCGGATATGCGATTGGTAGATAAGGTAAATCTTCTCTAGCTGTCTCTTGAATTTTATGATATAGTTCTGCTCGTTTTGTTTTATCTGTTTCAACTGCAGCTTCTTCCCATAACTTATCGAAATCAGCGTTTTTATAACGTGCATAGTTGTATTCAGCATTACTTAAGAATAAGCTCTTATATGAATCTGGCTCAGGTCCCATTATGTAACCACCAAATGTAATGTCATATTCTTTATTCTCTTTATCTAAACTTTTTTCACTTGCTGCACTAGCATCTAATGCATTCAGTTCAACTTCTAAGCCAACTTCTTGTAATTTTTGTTGTGTATAAAGCGCTAAGCTTTCCATAATTTTATTATTCGTTACATACATGACGCGTACTTTTTCTTTATCTTTCACGCCAGCTTTCGCTAATAAATCTTTCGCTTCTTTTTTATCATACTTATACTCTTTAATGTCTTTTGCATAATACATAGCATCCGGCGTTAAAATTGAATTTGCTGGTTCTGCAAATTGACTAGAAACGAATGCAGAGTTAATCATTTCTTTTTTATCTAACGCATGCGCAATTGCTTGGCGCACTTCTTTTTTCTTCATAAGATCTGTATTTTGGTTATAAGATAAGTAGAATAATCTACCTTCAGGGAATGTCACCATTGAGAAGTTCCCAGTGCTATCTAATTTCTTAAAGTCTTGCGGCTCAATCATCTTCATATTGATTTGACCATTTTGTAGTGAAACATTTGCTGTATTACGGTCTTTTACAACGCGATATACGATAGAGTCTAATTTCGCTTTACCACCTACATAATCATCAAATCGATCTAATGCAACGTACTCATCAGACTTATACTCTTTAAACTTAAACGGACCTGATCCTACAGGTTGTAAGTTTTTCTTACTCTTCGCTAAATCTGCTTCCCCTTCAAATACATGTTTCGGAATTGGGAAGAAATCATTCATCACACCTTCAAAAGATGCACTTACTTGTGGTAAAACGAATTGAGTTGTTAACTCATCTACCTTTTTCACCTCAAGCGGTTTTCCTTTAAAAACAAAGTTTTCACGACTTGAGCTATTTTGCTTCTCATCTAAAATAGATTGGAATGTAAATGCTATGTCGTCTGATGTAATTTTCTTACCATCATGCCATTTCAAATTATCTTTTAACTTCAATGTCCACGTTAATTGATCCTCTGAAGGCGTAAAGCTTTCAGCAAGAACAAATTTCTTCTTACCGTCTTCCATATGATACAGCGGTGCATATAAAGCTTGCTGCACCGTTAACGACACACGATCATTCGCATAAAGCGGATTCATCGTCTCTGGGTTATCGCTAACGCCAATCGTTAATGTTCCTCCATCTTTCGGAGTCCCTGATTTACTAGTGCCCGCTTGCTTCGAAGAATCTTTTCCTCCAGAACAAGCCGCTAATGCAATAAGTAGTATTAGGACAAATGGTAATGCAAATAATTTCCGTTTCATCTTTCGGCCCCCTCAAACTAGTTATACCCATAAGAAAACTCGGAATTAATCCCGAGTTTTCTTATAAATTTTAAATTACCACTACCTCTATATAAAGTCAAACTTTTTTGTAAAACTAGAAGGTTTGAAATCTATTCATGCATTCTTGTGATAAACTATATTGATGCGAAGAGCAAAATAAGTTAAAAAACTAGTAGCCTAAAAAATTTCTCTTAAATGATTGTTATATATGATTGAAAATATAGAATGAGATTAAAGATAAAAAAACACTTTTTAGGAGGTTATCATGACATTTGATGAATTGAAAAAAAACAAACCAACAACCTCATGGGTTGAGTATGATGAAGATGGGGAATTTTTCACTGAAGAAAATATAAGTGCAACAAATACGGTTCTTGACACTTACATTAACAATTTACAGCAATTAGGTGAGAATCCAAATGAAGTCGAAGTCATGCAAGTTGTTAAAGAGGTCGTTATTAAATTAAATGAACTAAATATCGAACATAACCATTTTATCGAAACAATGGAAAGAGAAGATCTCTATGAATTTATCGATGCAGCAGCACAAATAGGTGGCTTAGAATCCGAAGAAGATATAACTGAAGAATGGCGGGAATGGTAAAAAAGCTGCACCTCTAATAATGAAATGCACGGCAGTCTAACAAAGGACATCGTTTGAGACTCTAAGCCTTAAACAGATTAGCTACCAATGGCTTCATAAAACAGATGCCATTGGTAGTTCTATTGGAGTAATCTAACTTATTACCTTCGATTCTTAAATCCCCAACCAGATACTAAATAGTTTTGCGTTTTGTTTATTGTAACGCGGATTACCTTCTTCTTATCATTTTTAGAATAACCTTCTACATCAATAAAACCCTCACGTACTCCATGTAAAGTCTCGACTTTAGTAACTACAAGATCTATATTTTCTTTATCCGTCATGTATTTTATTGCTACTTTTGAAGCTTTATCTTGCGTAATATTTTTGCCGTACATTGTATAAAATATGTAGCCTATTATTAATAATAAAATTGTTAAAATAGCAATATTCATCCTGTTTTTCTTATTCAATATACCCTCTCCTTAAGAAGATTTATAATATAACTATAAATCTTTTTTAAGACGATGGAAATGCTAGTAGTGGTTATGGCGATACTGTACAGCAGTTATAAAATTTAGAAACCTGCAGAAATAAATGACGCAGTTTTTCATAACACCTAAAATAACTTTGATGCAACTCTTTACTTTTCTTGGAAAGGACCAAATGTTATTACCCCTCAACCCAAAATTAAAAAGACCACCAAAAGGCAGTCCCTCAAAACTCAATCCTATTCCCAACCCCACTCTCCACCGCTTTCTCATACAAATACTTCGCAACAATAATATCCACTACCGCCAAACCAACTGATTTGAAAACAGTAACCTCTTCATCGTTCTCCCTACCTGCTTTTTCCCCGCTTATAATTTGACCTAGTTCAGCATGGATATCGCTTCCTTTGAATAACCCTTCCTGCATCGGAACTTGAAGGTCCCCTGTCTCTTCTAATGCTGCTTCTTTTGATTCGACTACTACTTTGTTTGCGCTCGTGATAGCGTGGGATGGTAGTTCTTGCATGTTCGGTTTGAATGAGCCGACGGCGTTTATGTGGACGCCTTTTTGTAGTTTTTCTGAAAAGACTGGTGTGGATGCGTTCGTAGTTGTGACGATGATGTCTGCTTCGCTTATTGCTTCATTCACATTTGTGTGAACATATGCAGGTTTATTGAATCTCTCTTGTATATATTGCGAGAATGCATGTGCTTTTTCTTCTGTTCGATTGTATAAAATGACTTTTTCGATATCTCTTACCGCAAATACAGCTTCAGCAATTCCCTTCGCCTGTTCACCCGTCCCGATTATGCATAACGTTTTTGCATTATGACGAGCTAAATGTTTTGTCGCTACTCCTGATAGGGCGCCTGTTCGAATCATCGTTAAGTAAGATCCTTCTAACAGTGCGAGCGGTTCTCCTGTTTGAAAGTCTGATAGCATTACAATCCCGTTTATCGTTTTCTTTCCTATCTTTTTGTTCTCGGGGACTACTGTTACTACTTTTAAGCCAAGTGCCTCAAGTCCTTCCGCTACTGAAGGCATAATTAATGCCGTATTTTTCTCGTTCGCAAATGGCAATGAGCCGCGAATTGGCGTGATCGTTCTTTCTGCGGAAAATTCTTTTAAAGCAAGCGCCGCGTATTCAATAACTTCGTTCATATTTACTAAATTTCGTTGTTCGTTCGCGCTTATGACTAGCATATCTTTCCACCTCCTCCTTCTATCCTAACAAAAATCCCCGATGCAAATCATCTCTCGGGTCTACAACGAACTGATGAAATCCTGTAATAAATGCATGCCCCGTTATTTTTGGAACGACAGCTTCATATGTATCTACTGCGGTTACCGACAATACTTCCCCTTCAAATTTCCCATCCGTAATGCATTCGTGGACGAAATTTTCTCCCTTTTGTAAGACATCTTTTTCAAAAAGAGTTGCGATTCTTGCGGAAGTTCCTGTACCACAAGGAGAACGATCTACTTGCCCATCAGCGAAGATCGTTACATTTCGTAAAGTTGCGTCTTCCCCTTTCGGTTCATCTGAGAAGATAACGCCGTATATTCCTTTTAACCCTTCTTCAAGGGGATGCTTCACTTCCATCTGACTCTCAATGTAGCGCTTAATTTTACCGCCCCACGTTTGAATAGCAGCTAAGTCTTTGAAATCGACTTTCAAACCAAATTCTTTACTATCTACTACCGCATAAAAAGCTCCGCCAAATGCGATATCTACTTGAAATTCATATTCATCTATTTTAATAGGAACGTCTTTTTTGTATACAAATGAAGGAACATTTTCAAATGATACGGATTCTACTTCGCTCCCGTTATATGTTGCATACGCAATGACTTCCCCAGCAGGGCTATCGATAATGAACTTCTGTTTCTCACCTGTCACTTCAAACATACCAGTTTCAATTCCGACTGTAATAACAGCAATAATGCCATGACCACACATCGTACTCCATCCTTCATTGTGCATAAATAACACGCCAAAATCAGCGTGTTCACTTGCAGGCGGAGTAATGATACAACCGTACATACCGTGATGTCCTCTCGGTTCATACATAAGAACCTCGCGAAGATGGTCCAAATGTTTCATACAGTACATGCGTCTTTCTAGCTGCGTTTCTCCTTTTATTTCTGGCACGCCGCCTGTAATAATTCGGAGCGGCTCTCCAGCTACGTGAGCATCAATTGTCGTGTACACTTTACTAACCTTCATTTCTATCTCTCCCCTATATGTTGATACTATTTTTATTGCAAATATCATGCCAACGCATAGGGTATAGATTTGTATACATTGTGTAAAAAAGCATACACTACTGTCTATTTTTTTATACACGATCCAGAAGCTATTTTATGGAACCACTTGATACAGCCAGGCTTATTATTTTCACTGGAAAGTTACTTCCACCCCCAACATATACTGTTCAAAAGCAAAAAGGAAGTGATCCAATGTACTACGGAACAAAAGGCTGGTACGTAGCTGAACTAAAAAAATTAGGCGTGCGTTATCATGAAGGACGCAAACTAGAAAGTTACCGCGGACACATCTTGCGCAATTTACTACTTGCACAACAAGAGAAATTAAAAGAACAGTAATATACTAATTTAGCGATATCGACGATTCTCGGAATATATCAGCGATTTCACACAATATATCGGCGATTTTTTAAATTTATCGACGATTCGACATGGAATATCGACTTACCGACAAATTTCGCCAAATCCCTTCTCCATTCCACCAACCAATCACACATCAAACCACCATAAAAAAGGTCACCCAAACGGGTGACCTTTCTTCCTTATTCACAAATAAGAATTTGTCTAGAAAATGTTCCTTTTTTTGTAGTGCAGCGATCTATAATTTCAAATCCTGCTTCATGAATCATATCGTCCATTGTTTCCATTGTAACAACGACTACCTTTTTAGCAATGCGGCGCGCGCTTGAAAGAATGGAGAGCTGATTTTCTGGTGTTGCGTGCGTAAATAAGTCATATGGCATGTCGATAATTGCGACGTCGTAATTATCCGTAATCTCCTCGATCGGGCCTTTCGTTATCGTCCCATCGAATCCGAAGTGTGCAATATTTTCTCTCGCTCCAATCGCAACGAGCGGGCTTATATCTCTACCAACGATGTTAATTCCCATCGAAAGAGCTTCTACTACAACCGTTCCAATGCCGCAGCACGGATCAATCGCTCTTACTCCCTCTGGATTTGGCACCGCAATATTTGCAACGGATCTTGCAACGCGTGTGCTAAGAGATGTCGAATAGCTACGTGGTTTTTTTATATGATGATACCAAACTGGCTTACTCTCTACATAATGTCCAAAATACCAACGTCCGCCTAATGGAACAATACCAAAAGTACGCTCTGGATTGCGCACATCTGCTTCCGCATCAATACAATCTCCAATATGTCGTTCAATGATACGCCTTTCCGCATACTCTATTTTATTTTCCCCCTCAAGATCATTGATTTTCACGAAGATAACTTTAAACGTCATTTCTCCTAATTCAATTTCCTTTACTTGTTCCAAAATACTTTCTAAGTCGTCTCCTTCATACATAACCTCAACGCGCTCTTTCATAAAAGGACTTCTACTCGGGTCAATTTTGACATCACTTTTCAAAATATTAACGTGAGACTCCATTCCAAAGAACGAGCGCATTTCCAAGTAACATAAAGCACGCTCCTCCTCACGAAATGCATACGTATATATACATGCAGGTGTTTTCCTATAATTATTCAATCTATGATCATCCTCTATATCGTTATAATTACAATACTTTCTTATATAAAATTAAATGATATCACATGCCTGAAATAAAGAGAAACGTTAATAAATAAAAGAGATTGCCTATCGGCAATCTCTTTTAATGTATTAACGGAAAGAAGATACGTTATTACCCTTTGCTTCGTAATAGTCTAAAATACCTTGATAAATTGCTTCTGCTGCACTTTGTTTCTGTGCTGGTGTAGCGAGTTTATTTGCATCATTCTTATTATCTACAAATGCTAATTCTGCTAATACAGCTGGCATTGTATTATATTTTACTACGTACCAATTATCCTTTTTCACACCACGATCTTTTGTTCCAAGAGCTGCTACAAGGCGCTTTTGAATTTTTTCTGCTAATAAGCGACTGTCTTCCGTATGTGGATTCGTTGATCTTGTCGGTGCTGCTGCATAATAGAATGTTTCTGTACCATGTCCATCTTTACCTGTAGAACCGTTACCGTGAATACTTACGAAAATATCACCATTATTTTCATTAGCAAATTCTACTCTTTTTCTTAAAGAATCACTAGAATCTACTCCTGGGCGTGTATCGTTCGTACGTGTTAACTTAACAGTAAATGGTGTCTTTTTCTCAAATAGTTTTTGTAATCGTAAAGATGTATCTAATACGATTTGACTTTCTTTCTCGTAATAACCAACATTACCCGAGTCAATTCCACCGTGACCTGGATCAATAATAATTGCTTTACCTTCTAAGAAGTTCTCTTGTTTTACTGGGTTTAATTGATTTTTATCAACCCATTGGAAACCAGCGCCTACGCGGATACGAATCCAGCTTCCACTCTCTTCCATAACCGTTACTGTTTGTGCATTATATGTACCTAGCACTTTAGAACTATGTGAAGCTGTTTCATAAGTAGTAAATCCTTCATTAATCGTTTCTGTTTTTTCTGTTAGAGGTGTCCACTTCTCACCTTTACTTGTTACAATTTTTAACCAGCCGTCTGCTCTTTGTTCTTTCACTACAACCATTTGTGGCTTATGCTGAACATCAGTAATACCAGATGATAATGATGGTTGATGATATGTAATAAAGTTTCTGTTCATATACATTCTTTTTGATGTATCTGTTTTATTTTGATCAGCCATCGCAATAAACTGAGCTGCTTCTGCACGAGTTACAGTTCCTTCAGGCTCCCAACCATTTCCCGTACCTTTAGAAATCTCTAAAGCTACTAAAATATTAGCTTGTTTCTTACCCCAATGAGGTTCCAAATCTTTAAACTGTGTTGGAAGTTCTCCAATAATTTTCTTATCTAATGAGTATGCTTGTACCAACATAGATGCCATAGATGCACGGTTAATTTGGCTTGATGGATTAAATTTACCAGTACCATCTCCACTAATTACACCTGCTTTTTCCACTGCAGCAATGTACGGAGCTGCCCAATGGTTTTGTGCATCTTTAAAAGATGGCTTTGCTTTTGGATCAATTGGTAAACCAAGAACGACTGCTAAAATTTTTGCAGCTGATCCTCTATCTACTGCTTCAGATGGAGAAAACGTTCCATCTGGCTTTCCATCAAGCGCCTTTTTTCCTACTAAATAATCAACTGATTCTTGCGCCCATGAAGGAACATCCGAAAACTTCTTCGCTGCTGCGAAACTACTTACTGGAGACGATAATAAACTTGCGGCTAAAATACCTGCCGCGACTGCACGATACTTCATAAAAAATAATACTCCTCTCGACAATCATCTTTTAATAACGCGTAATCTTAATATATAAATTTCGACAAATTCGAACAAAAAAAATTAGTGCGCCTCTATTATTTTATAATACTCGAATTATGTAGTAAACCTACTTTCTTAATATTGTAAAATAAATTACAATTAATTTACTCTTTGTTAAATAAAGTCGATTTCTCTGCAAACAAAAAATAGGCTACTAGAGGTAGCCCATTTCTTTTCTTATTCTGCAATCATCTCTGATAATACATATGCATAAACAAGTGCTTCTGTATGAGCAATCGAACTTTCATGTGTACGCTCAAATGCATGAGAAGAATCAATACCTGCTCCAATTAATGCATGCTTCACATCAAATCCAGCGCGAATCGCAGCTGATGCATCCGATCCATAGTACGGATAAATATCTACTTTATATTCAATATTGTTCGTTTTCGCAAGCTCTACTAAATGTTTACGTAGTGCATAATGATACGGACCACTAGAGTCTTTTGCACAAATAGATACTGTATACTCGTCAGATGCTTGTCCATCACCTAGCGCTCCCATATCAACCGCTAAATATTCAACCGTTTCTTCTGGAATGTTAGAGTTACCACCGTATCCAATCTCTTCATTGTTAGAAATTAAGAAATGAGTTGTATATGGTAATGTTACGTTTTCATCTTGTAATCGCTTAATTAATTTTAATAGAATCGCAACACTTACTTTGTCATCTAAATGACGTGATTTTATGTATCCACTCTCTGTAATTTGAACGCGTGGATCAAATGAAACGAAGTCTCCTACTTCAATTCCTAATTCACGTACTTCATCAGCTGAAAATACGCGCTCATCAATACGAACCTCAATATTTTTCTCATCGCGTTTCGCTTCACCTGCATCTTTATATACATGTACAGATGTTTGATGCATTAAAATCGTTCCTGTATACGTCTTGCCACTTGATGTTTCAATTTCGCAATATTCCCCTTCTACAGAGTTCCAGCGAAATCCGCCAATCATAGAAAGACTCAGACGACCATCTGGCTTAATTTCTTTTACCATCGCACCTAACGTATCAACATGTGCTGTTAATAAACGGTGCTGTGCATCATTTTTCCCTTTTACCGTTAAAATAAGAGCACCTTTATTGTTACGCTTCGTTTCTACATTCCACTCACTTACATAGTTTTCAATAAAACGAATAATTTTCTCTGTATTTCCAGATGGACTTGGAATAGAGACAAGCTCCTTAATCAATTCCATCGTTTCTTTCGTATGATGTGCCATTGTCATTTCCTCCTCATTTTTCCTATTATTTAGTATACCGAATTTACTATAAATCCTCTACTCATATAGCTTAATTTTCTAAATTATAGTAAAATTCACTTTAGTATATAAAAGGAGTTATACAATATGAATATATCAAAAAAATATGTACACATTGCACTCATTTGGTTTCTAGCATCATTACTTTGTTTACAAGTTTCTTATGCAGTTCATACTACTACTTCTATTACAACTGGCTGGGTATTAACAGCTATCTTCTTCATTATTAGTTTATTTGCAACAAAAAAGCATAGCGTTAATGAGTAACGCTATGCTTTCCCTACAAATCTATTCTTCTGAAACATCCAACAAGTAAATACCTCTTTCAAACCCACCGCGCTCTATCTCTTTCTGCTTACGAAGACGTTCTACATCTTCAATTGTTGCACCTTCTGCACGCGCTAATGATATGATTACTTCCAGTGCATCCGCAAGAGAATCAAGCGCATGTTCACGCTCTTTCATAGAAGCAAATTCACGAATTTCTTCTGTCCCAATTTTCGCCAAAGCTTGTATGTATGCTTGTCCTGTTAATTTTTGTGCTGTATATGTTTTTCCAGACATTAAAATCTTCTCTGGAACACGATCTCTTACTAACTTGTTATATGCTGACATCATTAATCCTCCTATGTTTAATAGCAGCCGAGCTCTGCCTTATAAAATAACCACTCTTTTTTCACACAAGCACTTAACATATCAATTCCTGATCCGTGTGCCCTTACTGCCGGAAAGAAATAATGCTCTGGTTCTTCTTTCTTATCGCCATATAAGGTTTGGTACTCATCAGGAATCGCCTCTTTTTTCACATCCCGTTCTTTCTCCACTTCACCTGAGAAAGCAACAATTGGATGCCCTTCAAAGAATAGTGCAGTTCGTACCGCAAGAGATGGTGTACTATGCAAAGCATAATATGTAAGTAAAATAATAACGATAACACCAATAATTTTCTTCATATATTACTCCTAAAAAAAGTGCTAACACAATTATACTAAAATGTGTTAGCACTTTCTCCCCTTTACCTTAAATTAACCGTTAGTAAAACTATTACTACACTTTATTCTCCTTTAAATGCCGGTAAACGTTTTTCTAAAAATGCAGCAATACCTTCTTTATGATCCGCAGTTTGTCTCATCGCATATTGGCCGCGTTTTTCAAGCTGCAGCGTTTGTTCTAAATTGGAGCGATTTACTTCACATAAAATTTGTTTCGTTTGAATCATCGCTTTAATCGGTTTTTGTGACCATTCACTAATCTTTTGCTTCACAGCTGTTTGGAAATCCTCGCCAATTACTTCATCAATTAAGCCGATATCAAGCGCTTCGCTCGCTGATAATTTCTTTCCTTCCCAAATAATTTGCTTCGTCATATTTTCACCAACGCGCTTTTGAAGGAAGAAATGGCCGCCGCCATCTGGAATTAAAGCGATTCCAATAAAGTTCATCGCAATAATGGATGAAATATCTGCCATCACATAGTCAGCTGTTAGCGCAATACTTAATCCAAGACCAGCAGTTGGTCCATGAATCGCACTAATAACGAGCTTTGGCATCGTATATAAAGTCACAACGACTTCAGAGATAGTATTCATAATACCATCAAACTTGCTTTCATCATTACTTGAAAGCATCGATTTAATATCTCCACCCGCAGAAAAACCACGGCCGTTCCCGCATAACACAACAATGTGTGCAGAACTCTCCGCTACTTCTTTCAGTTTTTGTAATAACTCTTTTAACGTTGGCTCATCTAATGCATTTAACACCTCTGGGCGATTGACCATAACCGTTGCAACGTGCCCTTCATATTTCACAATGACAGATTCTGTTTTACTTGTTACTTCCATTATATATACCCCTCTTTTCTACATAAAGTGAAACTTTAATCAGTGGAGTGGGGGTTTTCTTCATCCCCCACTCCACTGATTATTAGTTGAACCAATCGGACTTTTATGGGCAGTTGATTCCCCACCTAACTTCTTTGCTTTCTCTGAATTTTGAGGTGGGGGTCTTACTGCCCATTAAAGCGGGACAAAGATTATACTTATATAATTATAGAAAGGATGTGAAAAACCCTTCTTTTTTCTTAATTTTCTGTCTAATAATCTCGTAATTTGTATATCACCTTGCATAAAACATACAATTTCGTTGAAAAATATAGAAATTAAAGTCGGTTTATCCCGGCTCTTCATCTATTTACCATTACAATGAAATGGTGTATTCTTAAGTCTGATATAAAAATTAAATATAGAAATTCATTCCCCTTCCTATTATATAGAGGGGTGCTGAAATAAAGGAATGAAGAAATGGAGGAACATATGGTTACTAAGTTAAAACAGACGGATAACTACTTCCCGCATTTCCTACTGCTATTCATCGTGTTTCAACCAATTTTAGATTTATTAACGTCTTTTTCAATCTATATATTACACATGAGCGCAACAGTCGGAATCGTAGTCCGTTTCGCCTTTATGCTTCTTGCATTAGGTTATCTACTTCTTCATCATAAACAACAAGGCGCGAAAAAGTACATTCTCTATTTATGTTTACTCGGCATTGCACTGGCAATCGGTCTTGTAAATAATATGATGGTTAAATCTCCAGTTTCATTTGGAGAAGAAGTTAAATTTATTTTAAAGAGCATATATCCAATTGTGCTACTGTTTGGATATATTATCGTCTTTAAAGAGCTAAAAAATAAAGAATATGTGTTTCATAAAATCATTACATATTTCTTATATGCAACTTTAATTTTAAGCATCACAATGATTATCGCAATGCAAACTGGCACTGATTTCCCAAGCTATCCTCACTCAAAAATTGGCTCAAGAGGTTGGTTCTTTGCTGGAAATGATTTAAGTGCTCTCTTCGCGATTATGTTCCCAATCGTTGTCTTATATTCGATTTATAAAACAACTTCTTTCTCGAAAATATATTACTGGATTCCAACAATACTTGCGATGTATGCAAGTATTATGGTCGGAACAAAAGTTGGATATGGTGCAATTGTGCTAACATTAGGCGTAGCACTTTTCTTCTCGTTCATTGAATATATGATAAACCGTAAAAAAGAAAAAAAAGGATTCACATATCTTGTAAACACCATCGTTGCAGCAGTTGTACTAGGAGGTTTAATTGTTCTTACACCGCATACTCCTATCGCAAAAAATATGGGAATCCACATGCAAATATACGAATACAAAAAATCAGTACAAGAAGAACAGGATAAAAAAGAAGGAAAAGTAATTAAAGAAAATCCAGAGGATGCAAAAAAACACGCAAAAGGTGAACTAACAGACTCTGAAGTGAAGAGTTTAATTTATAGTGATCGGGACAAATTCTTAAAAGTATACAAACAATACTATAAAGAAGCACCGCTCTCACAAAAACTTTTTGGAATGGGTTACGCTGGTAACTACACAGTTAAAATTAAATTAATTGAAATGGACTTCCATGACCTATTTTTCGCCTTTGGAATTATCGGTTTCCTTATTTACTTAATACCACTTCTATACTTCGGTATTAAACTATTCATCCGTATGATCACAAACTTTAAGAAAATTATAACTGTAAAATATATGCTATTATCTAGTACACTCATCCTATCACTTGGCATTGGCTTTATGTCTGGTCACGTATTAACAGCGCCATCTGTTAGCATTTTTTTCATCGTTATACTTGCCTACTTAATTGTTGATTTAGAAATAGAATAGAAAGAAGCAGCATCTATTTGGATGCTGCTTCTTTCTACTCCAGTCATAATTGCTTTTTCTCGCTTAATTAAATTTTTTGTGGACTACTAAAAAAAGATCGAATCACATGACGATTCGATCTTTGAAACAAAACTATTTCTTTCTATTGAAACGATGCATGAATCTGCTCCAGCACCTCATCAATATTATCCTTCGTAATAACAATACCGAAATCTTTCGGCACATTACGATCTTCTTCATTTACAACTTTATGTGCAATTATCTTTCCGACTTCTGGCCTGAAATGATGTCCATCCATATAATTATCTAAGTTCTTTGTTACTGAATTTAAATACATGAAATGATGCACTTCTCCAAATACATCGACAGCATCATGGAGCCACCTTTTATAATCTTCCCAACGCCCTGATTGAATCATCGCACGGAACAATGGCTCTGAAACAGGAGTTGTAAAAATATAAAACTTTGTATTCGGATTATGAGATTTTACAGTTCCTAATATTTCCTTCATATTTTGATACTCATAATTCCCGCCATAAATCTCTCTACTAAATTTATCTACTTGCGCGGCAATTTGTGTGTCACGCTCTTCTTTCGTATACTCACGCATCGATTTTATGTTATCGCGATTATATACATCAATAGTCTTATTGTGATGAATGGAGTTTTGAATTGTATTTCGGGAATATGTAATCCCATCCATACTCACATACGATTTAATTGGATATAGTAAGCTTTGTGCCTCATTAATATATACTTCTGGCTTTTCAAAACCGATTTCTCTATTTTTGTTCGTTCCAAGGAAATCTAAACCAATCACAATAGAAGATAATTCACTACCTTTCCTCTCTTTTGCATATTCAATGTACGCATCGTACTCACGCGGATCTGTACTACTTACCGCATAATTAAATGCGTTTAATCCGGTAAAATCATTTTCATTGATAAACGTTGTTCTACTACTGCCAAGTATAACGCTATCATAAGTAAACGGACGATATGTTATATAATTCGTTTTTTGTTGTCTCTCATTAAACCCAAACTGAACATTATTCCACTTATTTTTATGCGAGAATAACCAAAGTGAATCTGCATAGCCATTAAATATTCCAACACCTGCAAGTGGAACAAAAACACATACAAAAACGAAAATAAGCCACTGTTTGTTTTTCATATTCTCCACCTAGAAATTAAAGTATAAAAACTCACTAATACTCGTTAAATGCAATACACTATACACAAGTAATATTGCAGTAAATAACGCCGTCCATACTGTCGGACGGAATGAGTCTTTTAACTGAATTGAATTTTTTAAGAAGAAACTAATACATAATGCTCCGAAAATATACGCTACTATTTCCGTATTTAATAATGAAACATGGTATGCTTCAGTAAATGAAACACCGTACCCTTTTAAAAATTGTAGCTTCTCAATAACAAATACCGGGAATACGCTATTTGCTAGTTCGAATCCATTACATCCAAACATTCCTTTTAACACTTTCACCGCATCATGCATCGATGTTGCTCTAAAGAATACCCACGTTATATTAATGAAGAAAAACGTCACGAGCCATCCCGCCCAGGCCGGCATGCACCCTCCTGCTTTGTTCCACAAACGATGAACGACAGAAGCTAATCCGTGCAGAAATCCCCAGAAAATAAATGTCCAACCAGCCCCATGCCAAAGTCCACTTATTAAGAAGACAATCATAATATTGACGTATGTACGCGTAATACCTTTTCGATTTCCTCCAAGAGAAATATACACATATTTCGTTAAAAACTGGCTTAATGTCATATGCCAACGATGCCAAAAGTCTTGTATACTCACCGCTTTATAAGGTGAGTTAAAGTTTTGAGGCAATTTAATGTTGAACATTAACGCAATTCCAATTGCCATATCGCTATATCCACTGAAATCAAAGTATAACTGAAATGTAAACGCTAATGATGAAAGCCAAGCTTCAACAAAGGTTAGCGACTGCTGTACATCAAACCCTTCCCGTACGACAGGAGATAAAACGTCTGCAATCCCTACTTTCTTGAAAATACCGATGGCAAATACAAAAATACCGAGAACGATATAATTTGATTGCCAACGCTTTTTACTACGATCCGCAAATTGCGGCATAATTTGCGCATGGTGTACAATTGGTCCTGCAATAAGTTGCGGGAAAAATGTTACAAACAGAGCGTAATCAAGAAAATGACATGCCTCCGTTTCCCCGCGATATGTATCTACTAAAAACGCAATCTTTTGGAATGTATAGAAACTAATCGCAAGCGGTAACGTTAATGATAATAATGTAAAATGAGTTCCAAATAACGAATTTACATTTTGCAAAAAGAAATCATAGTACTTGAAATAACTAAGCATTCCAATATTAAATAGTAAGCCTACTGTTAAAAGAAATTTACTCTTATGCTTTACGAGCTTCATTCCGATAAAGTAGTTCACAATGAGCGATACTAACATAAGCGGCAAATACTTTATGTTCCAATAACTATAGAAAAATAAAGATGCTGCGACAAGCCAAGCTTTCGCTAAAGTAGTTTGTCCAAATTTATTTAATAAAAAATATAAAAGAAATGCTATCGGTAAAAATAAAAAAATAAACTCAAACGAGTTAAATAACACACCATCTCTTCCCTTCTAAACAAATCACACCTTATTCATCTTATCTTATCCAGATAGTGGGTGTCAAAAGGATTCCATACCGCTTTTCTTCTATTATATAGAATAATTATTTTAATCGAATTATTAACATGCTAAAATATTAAAGGCACTATTATAAAAAAGAATATATAATAGATATGTCGTTTTTTTTACGAAATGTATTTCGAAAAAGTGAGGAGAGTCCTTTGGTATTTAGTAGTTCGATTTTCTTATTTATCTTTTTACCTCTCGTATTATTTCTCTATTTTATAGTGCGTGCCGAGCTACGTAACTTCGTATTACTTGCATTTAGTTTAATTTTCTATGCATGGGGCGAACCACGTTTCGTTCTTTTAATGCTCTTTTCCATCGTATTAAACTACTGCTTCGGCCTACTCGTGCATCATTATGATAAACGAAAAAATATGAAAGTCACATTTTTAATTATGGCTGTGGTCGGAAATATACTATTACTTTCTTATTTTAAGTATATTTCATTTTTCACAGACATTTTAAACAACGTCTTGCACTTATCTATTCATGTGGAACCTATTCCACTACCAATTGGAATTTCATTTTATACATTCCAAGCGATGTCCTATGTCATCGATATATACCGTAAAGATGGGGATGTTCAAAAAAATCCACTTAACTTAGCGCTATATATATCTATTTTCCCTCAGCTTATTGCTGGGCCAATTGTTCGTTACAATATCGTCGCTGAGCAAATTAAAACGCGCATCCATTCTTTTGAACGATTCACAGAAGGTATTCAAATTTTCGTTCTCGGACTAGCAAAAAAGATATTAATCGCTAACCAAGTTGGATTCGTCGCTGATAAAATCTTTGCCTTACCACCATCTGAAATGAGTGTTGGAACGGCATGGATTGGTATTATCGCCTATACCCTGCAAATTTATTTCGATTTCTCAGGGTACTCTGATATGGCAATCGGACTTGGAAAAATGTTCGGCTTTGATTTCCCGAAAAACTTCAACTATCCGTACATCTCTAAATCTATTTCAGAGTTTTGGAGAAGATGGCATATTACACTCGGCTCTTGGTTCCGCGATTACATATATATCCCGCTCGGCGGAAACCGCGTTTCAAAACTAGCGAATTATCGTAACCTCTTCATCGTATGGGGGTTAACTGGTTTATGGCACGGGGCGAGCTGGACATTTATCGCCTGGGGCTTATATTACGGCTTTATTATTTCAATTGAAAAAGCTGGATTCGAAAAAATATTAAACAAACTATGGAAGCCGCTGCAACATGCATACGTATTACTAATCGTTATGATCGGTTGGGTCTTCTTCCGAGCTGACAATTTCGCTTACTCGTTCCAATATTTAAAAGCGATGTTCGGCATAAGCGGCCAATCTTTCATCGATGACAATACGATGTTATACGTACATGAATACATTATCGTATTTCTCATTGCCTTTATCGCAGCGACACCAATTTTAAAAAGAATGAAAAACATACTAGAACTTGCGCCAAAAACGTATATGTTCACAATGCAATTTTTACGTCCTATATTATTACTAACATTATTTATGATTTCGGTTATGTACTTGATTAACTCAACATATAATCCATTTATTTATTTCAGGTTTTAACACATGTAGGAAGGAAACGTTATTATGAAAAAATTGGGGAACCTCATCCTGTTTATCGGTTTTCTCACCATTATCTTTTCATTTGGCATATTATCGTTACTCAAAACAGACCGAGACATTTCACCAGTTGAAAATCGGCCGCTCGCTCAAAAACCAGCACTTACGAAAGAAGCTCTCCTAACTGGTAGCTTCTTTAAAGATTTTGAAACATACACAAATGATCAACTAATCGGACGAGATGAGCTTATTAAAAACTATACAATTGCTCAAATTAATATGGGCAAATCTCTCATTAACGACATTATTTTAACTGATGATAAATGGCTCCTGAAAAACCCGGCGTGGACAAAAAAATATAATGAAATTGACCAATCCATGCCTGCTATAAACGATTTGTCTCAGTTTTTAAAAGAACAAAACGTTGAGTTTTACTTTGCTTTACCACCGTCAAAAACGAATGCATTATCATTTAAATTACCTTCTCATATTCATACATATGCACAGGAAAATTTAAATTACTTTCTAAAGAAGCTTCCAGCAGACGTAAAGCCAATAAAACTTATGGAACACTTTAAACAGAACTATACAAACGAAGAAATACAAGACATGTATTTCAAAACAGATCATCATTGGAATATGGACGGTGCCTTCTTAGGTTACCAATATATAATGAACACAATCGGGCAACAATCTTCTATATATAAAGAAAAAGAAATAAAAAAAGAAGACTACACTCGGACATGTGCGCAAAATAAACATTTAGTCGGAAGTTTTAACAACCAACTATACCAACTCATCGATGCCAATGGTGAAAAATTATGCTACTACACACCGAAAGACGGTTTCAACTTCACAAGCGTAACCGCAAAAGATGTGCAAGGTACTATTCACCAAAACTTAGATGAAATATACGGCGTAGAAAAACAAAAAGATACAACATCATACGCAGGTTATTACACAGATGACTATCCAGAAATCGTCATCGAAAATAACAATGCACAAAATGAAGTACGCGCCCTAGTCCTAAAAGACTCATTCGCAAACGCAATCGTGCCACACTTAGCACAAAGTTTCAAACATACATCTATCCTCGACCTGCGTCACTATCACGAAAAAGATGTATATCAATACATTCAAGACAACAACATTAACATGGTATTGTTTGTGTATAGTGATTCGAATTTGAGCGGGGATATGTTTAAATTTAAGAAATAGAAAGAAGGCTCTTGTAAAAATACAAGAGCCTTCTTTCTATTAAAAAATCAGCGGAGATGAATCCCCGCTGATTTTTCACTTTATCTATAATCGACTTATAGATTTGGGTTGTTAAGAACGTTCACGTGTACAGCTTGTGAACCGATTTCGCTTGTTAGAACATCTTTCTCACCTAATACTTTGAATACTAATGTACCTTTGTCAGTGTACTTAGTAGTTAAAGTATCGTAAAGGTCTGCCTTAAAGTTTGGAAGTGCAGAATCACTTGTTTGAGATACTGTTACATAACCAAGTTTTACATCGCCAGCGTTAAATACAGCATCGCCGTTTCTATCTAAGTAAAGTTTACCTTGCTCGTCACCAGATTTTACAACACGTACTTTATGTTGTGTATCTTTCGTTAAGTTAATACCTTTTACGATATCATCAAGGTTACTCTTCTCAAGCTCTAATACAGTACCAATGTTGATTTTCTTCTCAACGAAGTTTTCTGTTTGAACTGGTTTAAAGTTTACAGATTTAATAGCAATTGTCTCTTGAACGATTTCGATAGTTGCTTTACCAGCAGTTGCACCATTTTTCGTTAAGTGGATATCAACTTTACCTGGTTTTAAACCTTTAACAACAACTTTATTTCCATCAATTTTAGCTTCAGCTACAGCCGGGTTTTTAGACTCAACTTCATAACCTTCTAAGTTTTCAGGATCAGAGTATACGCGATCTGAAGTGTACTTAGATAATTGATATGCAACTGTGTCAGAAACATTAAGATCAAGTTTTGTATCAGGTGATGCACCGTATTGACCTACTTTAGATACAAGTTCAAAGTTTTTAAATGCAACGTTTCCTTCTGTTACATTCACATATAATGAGCCTAAAGTAGCACCGTTACCGTTTTGGAAGTGAACTGTACCTTCGCCTACTTCGTTACCTGTAACATCAAGTGTTTTCGTACCAATTGAACCAGAGTCAGTCGTTACTACATCTAATCCACCTTCTGCAACTACACCAGTTTTCGGAAGAACTTCTTTAATTGCAGCTGTGTTAGCACCAAATGGATCGCCATATTGGTCAGTTGTTACGAATGTAACAGGTAATTTTTTATTTTGAACAACTTGTAATTTATCTGGGTTAGCTTTTACTGATGCTAATTTACGAGAATCAGTCGTTACTTTAAATTTAACATCTTTCGTTGCGTCACCTACTTTAATAGTAAGTGTTGCCTCACCAGCAGCCTCAGCAGTAATGTAGTTATTTACTACAGAAATAATACCGTGGTTTGAAGACTTAATGCTAATTGATCCTGGATCAACTACTTTATCTTCTCCAGCAATTGTAGCAACTAATTTATTAAGAGATGCTTTTTCACCAACAACTAAGTTTTGGCTATTTAAAGCAAAGTCTTTACCAGAAAGTTTGCTACCGTAGTTTACAACACCATCATTATCAGCATCTAATGCAAATACAGCATTTTTGATTGCAGAAGCTGGTGTATCAAGGTTTTTCACTGTAATAATACCAGTGTTAGAAACTGTTAAACCACCGCGTTTTGTAACTTGTACTTCTACTTTGTAGTCAGCTGGTTTAATGCCAACAGCTAGTTTACCTGTAGTAGAAGTAGCTACTCCACCTTCAAAGATGTTTGCTGATGAACCGTCTAAGTTATTTGCTACAAATTTGACGTCATGGTCTGCTAAGTTTAAGTATTCAACATCAGCGTTACCTTTTTCATCGTTTAATTTGAAAGCAACTGCTTGACCAGCACGATCATCATCAAATGTAAGTTTTTCTACTGCTAATTTTTTAACTTCGTATACAAATTTCGTTACGAAGGATTGATTTTTAACTTTTACAGTAAGATTTTTATTTGGAGCTACTTTACCACCAAGTGTTACAACTGCAGAATTACCGTCAGCACTTGCTTCAATCGCAACAGCTTTGTCTCCTTCAAGAGTTACATCTTCAGCAGCAAGCTTATCTAAGCCAGTTCCTGTTAATGTTAATTTCGTTGGTTCAGAAACTTTCACATCAGTTACATATGCTTGTGCATTATCTTTTTTACCATATTTTTTATCTGTTAATGCGATAAATTGAGCTGCTTCTGCACGAGATACAGATTTATTTGGCTCCCATTTACCACCAGTACCTACAGAAATCCCAAGGTTAATTAGGATGTTTGCTTTTTCTTCACCCCAATGATCTAATAAATCTTCAAATGTCGTAACTAACTCGCCGTTAACTTTATCTTTTAAGTTATAAGCACTTACTAACATAGAAGCAAATGAAGCACGATCAATCTTTCCAGCTGGATAGAAGTTTTCTTTGCCGTCACCTTTAACGATACCAGCTTTTTCAACTGCTGCGATATATTTAGCAGCCCATGTATTTTTAGCATCTTTGAAAGAAGGTTGAGCATTTTCATCAACTGGTAAATTTAAAATTTTAGTGAAGATTACAGCTGCAGAAGCACGATCGATTGATTCGGTTGGACCATATGTACCGTCTGGCTTACCTACAATTGCACCTTTATCTACTAAGTAGTTAATAGAATCTTCTGCCCAATGTCCAGCTGGAACGTCTGGGAATGATTTACCTGCTGCTGCTACTGGTGATACAACACCTGCTACCATTGCTGCTGTCATTGTACCTGCGATTACTTTTTTGTAAGAGTTAGTCTTTGCCATTTTATAAATTTCCTCCTTCAGGAATATGCTACTAGTTTCATATCATATTAAATTTGAAAACTAGCTAGTTAGAAAAGCCATAAAACAATAAAAACATAAACAAAAACACTATAATGAAAAGTAGTTCACATAAAAAGTGATACAAACCGTTTAATGTAAATATAAGGTTTAAATACCATTTTCTGAAACAAGTTCATCATACTATACAAAACTATTCGTTATCAAGAACTTTCTCAAAAGAAGATTCGACACATTCTGATAATTCAGTCTTTTAATCGTATTATTAGTATATTAATAATACTAAAATATAGAAATGAATAAACTGTTTTCCTATAAACCACTCTCACTGCGCTTCGTATATTTTTCATATCGAATACACAATTGGAATTATAGCACATATTTACACTTTATCACCTAAATATTTTTTACAATAAATACAATTTTCAGACTACATTCGACTGAAACTATTTCATTTCGACATTATTTTCTTCTTTTCGAATATTTTTTTAACAGAAAAAGGTGTTAATTTACAAATAATTTACATATCAATGAGGTATTCTTCTATTTTTGAAAGCGCTTTTGATTTGTTTCTCAATAAGGCTAACTACTAATCTGCAAAATATGATTTATTTTTCAGAGCTCGTTTTATATAAAAAAAGAGCCCACATGTTGTGGGCTCTTTCTATTGAAATAAATTTCAATTAGCGAGTTACTGTTACTGGTTTGAAAGCAACAAGTTTGTTATTTTCTGTGTCAACTGTATTTAAAGTTGCATTATCTTTAAGTTCTTTAGCTTTAAGAGTTAATGTACCAGTTGCAAAGTTAACATTCTCTGCAGTTTCTAACTTAAGTACTACTTCTTTAGAAGCAGTTTCTTTTGCTGCTTTAGCAGAGTCTGCCGCTACTGTGAATGGCACACCATTTAAGTCAAATACAAGATCAGTTGCATCAACTTTTACAGCTTCAGAGAATGTAAGAGTTACTTCTTTCTTCTCTACATTTGAAACTTTAGCTGATTTAAATTCAGGAGCTTTTGTATCTTTAACTTCTAGTAATAGGTTCGCTGTACCCATTTTTACTCCATCTTTGTTTGCAACATTAGCTACTGTGAATTTCACTGTTTCTGATTTTTCAAAAGTAAATGTAGATGGTAATTCAATAATTGCATTTGTACCGTCTAATACAATTAAAGTACCTTCTGGTAATTTAGTACCAGCTAATGTGTAATTATTTACATTAGAAGCTGATTCAGCAACCTGACCACCTTTTACTTCTTTCTCAAAGTTTACAGTAATTTTATTTGTAGCTTTATCATAAGCTACAGCTTTTACTACTGGAGCTACTTTATCTGTTTCTTTTTCAGCTTCTTTTTCTACAACTTTTACTTCTTTAGTAAATGCTACAGACTCATTACCAGCTGCATCTTTTACAAGACCTTTTGCAGCAGCTACTTTGTAGTTACCTTTTGCTGGGAATGTTAATGTAATACCTTTTTTATTATCTTTAGCTGGTGCAACAGTTACATCAGCAGTTACATCTTTACTTGTATCTAAGTTAATTACACGAAGCTTTCCATCTTGTGCAGTTACTTCTTTGTCAAAAGTGAATGTCGCTGCTTTATTTTGATCCGCTTCAACTTTTACGAAGTTAGGAGCTACAACGTCTTTTGAAACTTTTACTGCTTTAGATACTTTAGAACCTACGTTGTTAGCTAAATCTTTGTAGCCAACAAATTCAACTGTAAGATCTGTAGCAGTTTCTTTTTCTTTAAGAGCGCCTGTTACCTCAATAACTGCCTTTGTTTTATCTTGTGTATCAACAGTAATTGTAGATTTTAATTCTTCTTTACCTTTTTTAACTACAACTGTTCCTTGACCATTTTTAGCAAGTTCTTCTGAGAAAGTAACTTCTAATGTTGCTTTACCTTCAGCAGTAATTTCTTTCACTTTAACATCTTTAACTTCTGGAGCTGTAGTGTCTTTTTCTACTTTGTAAGTAGCTTTACCTTCGTACATTTCCATAGCGTTATTAGATAAATCTGTAGCACCAGTTACGATGATTGAGAATTCTTTACCATTCTCAAGATTTAGAGCATTAGTAGAAGTGAAAGTATTGTTTTCAACTTTACCTTCAACTTTTTGACCATTAACTACAACAGTTGCACCTTTTGTTGCATCTAATTTCTCGCTGAACACAACTTTAAGTTTTCCGTCTGGAGTAGATACTGTAGATACAGTTGGAGCTACTTCATCGTTAAAGAAGATAACTTCTAATGCTTTTGGAATTTCTTTTCCATCAGTAGCTTTTAAGCCTTCAACAGTTAGAACATATGCTTCTTTATTTTTAAGTTTCGCATCTCCATCTAATGTTAAGATTACAGATTTTTTATCTTCGCCGATTTTTGCAGTAACTGCTGTTGCATTAGTTCCTTGAGAAAGAGTGAATTTCGCGTTCTTCACATCTTCTTCTTTCACTGTAGCGCCAAGTTTAACTTCGATTTCTTTAGCATTGATTGCTTTAATAGACTCAACTTTAGCTTCTTCTTTTTGTCCGAACTGCTTGTCAGTTTTAGCAATAAATTGAGCTGCTTCTGCTTTCGTTACAGATTTATTTGGTTCCCATTTGTCGCCAGTACCAACAGAGATTCCTAATTTAACTAGGATGTTAGCTTTATCTTTACCCCAGCTATCTTTTAAATCATCGAATTTAGTTTCTAAAGGACCGTTTACTTTAGTATCTAATTTGTAAGCTTCTACAAGAAGAGATGCCATAGAAACGCGGTCGATTTTTCCGTTTGGATCGAATACGCCTTCGCCTTTACCTTTAACAACGCCAGCTTTTTCTACAGCTGCGATGAATGGAGTATACCATTGGCCTTGAGAATCACCGAATGATGGTTTAGCATCTTTATCGATTGGTAAGTTTAAGATTTGAGCCATCATTGTAGCTGCTTCTGCACGAGTTAATTCTTTTCCAGGCTCGAACATTCCTTTGTCGTTACCTGTAACTGCACCTTTTTCTGCTAAGTAGTTAATAGAATCAATTCCCCAGTGATCAGCTGGAACGTCTGGGAATGTTTTACCTGCTGCTGCTACTGGAGATACAACACCTGCTACCATTGCTGCTGTCATTGTACCAGCGATTACTTTTTTGTAAGAGTTAGTCTTTGCCATTTTATATATTTCCTCCTTAGGAATGTAATACTAGTTCCATACTGTTTTAAATAGATATTCTATTTATTTTTGAAACTAGTAGATATAAATGTGGTTAAAGTATTCCTTATACAGAATAATAGAATATCCCATATTAAAGAATCATACACTCTTTTCATCTAATTTAAAACCTTAAATTCGACAAAAAAGCGAATTTTCACAATTCGAAACGATCGTTTTTTCGACTTTCATTTTAAAGGATCCAGATCTAAAAATCAGAATATTTTAAATGAATAGAAAAACGCGTCAGAATTACATTTATAACAAACTTCTTATAACCATTTACAACTATAACAGAAAAAGCTTTCCAATTACAACATCTAACTATAGAGATATTACGACATTAATCGACAACTTATTTTTCTATGATTCGACATTTTTATTACCATCAGATTTTCCAAAATTACCATACCTATTTTCTTATCATTTACTAAATAAAACGTTAAATACCAACATTCATTATATATTAATGTTAGGATTTTTAAACATACATCTTATCTCTCAAACTTCTTTCTTTATGAGCATATGTTTACAATCACTTACGTAATTCGACATTTTTCTACAAATTTATTTTTTCTTTCGACATTTTCTTTTTTCAAAAAATAAAAAAGAGGATGTCCTCTTAAATTAAGATCCCATTCCTCTTTTTTTGAACTCTTTTGAATTCAAGTCACTTATGATGTATCGAGACGCTGTTGAAATTTGCTCTCGTAATTCTTCTACTCTTTGTTCCAATGTTTCTTGTACATATTCTTTTTGTTCTAATTGCTTCGTTGCGACATTATACAAAGTTTCAGACGTCCAATCACCATCTACGTTTCCGATAATCGGCTGATTTACTTGTTGTAAAAATGAATCGATCTTTGGATCATATGAAATACCGACCATAGGAATATTAGCAACCGCAGATAGTATGAGCGCATGAAGTCTCATACCGATTAGAAGCGAACATTCCGACAAAATTGAAATTTTCTCATGAATATCGAGCTTATACGGAAGCATATGAGCTTCTTCTCCCATTAAATTAATAATATCGCGTGATGCATTTTGATCAAATGGTCCATGCATTGGCACGAATAAAATATGGTATCCATCACGCTTAAATTTTTTCAGCGTATCTGCTAGCTTCTTCATATAATCTTCTTTCGCGTCCCAATACCTCACACTAACTGCAATTACTTTCCCTTGAATCGCATGTTTTTGCAACCACTCCGACTTCATTCCTTCTGGTTGACATGCCAATACTGGATCTGGAACTAGTTCGATATCCTTCTTAATACCAATTTCTTTTAAATACAAAAATGAATCTTCATCACGAACTGATATATATTCCGCTTTTGATACTTGCCATTTCACTAATAAACGATTTTGTCTTTTCGTAATTGGACCAATTCCTTGCGCATAAATATAATACGGCTTCTTCAAAAAACGAGCAATTCGCATAATACCCGTATAGTACAAAATACTTTTAATACTCGTTTTATCTTGAAGGAGGCTTCCTCCTCCGCTAATTAAGCCATTACTTCTCTTTATTTCCTTATAAATTGCTCTTATATCCCAGCGATTTACTGCCTCTACACCGTACATTTTCCTTGTATAGTCGGGGTCATTCGAAAGTACAACAAGCTCAAGAGTAGGATCCTCTTCATGTAGCGCTTTAATAATTGATTGCAAAATTGCTTCGTCCCCAACATTATAAAAACCATAATATCCTGATAAAACTAACCGCACTCTTAATCTCCTCCAACATTTCGCAATCAACTTTTTGTCATTCAACAAATCGCTATCAACTCTTTAATAAGAAAAGTTGGATAACTTTAAATTGATTTCTTTCACAAACATACAAATAGCCATACTCATTTATGGACTCATTTACTTACGTAAAAATGGGATTTGCTTTTTGGATATCCAGTTCAACTTTAATGCGCATATGCCATATATGAACAAGGCCACACAAAACGCTACACCACTATATATTATTGCAATAAGTCTAGAATCTACCACATTTATGAAAGTAGATGTGAAATACAATCCTATACCTACTATACTAGATACCCCAATTACAGCAAAAAATCTCCCCATGTGAATCGAATAAGCCAATTCTTTTCGAATGTATATATAGTTTACGATACAAATCATGATATATATGATAAGTGTACTATAAGCCGCACCAGTTATACCAAATTGACTTACAAGTACTATATTTAATATGACTTTTACAAAACTCGCTCCAACAACTATCCACGCCGCTTGCTTAGAACGGTTAATTCCTTGCAAAATTCCTATTGATAATACCATAAGTGACGTAAAATACGAACTACCAATTAAAATAGCTAACATTCCGCTCCCTTTCGCATCTGTAAACAATCCAACATTTAACGGGATTGTAAGTGCCATGAGCCAGATTGTTATCGGCGTTGTTAAAACATGAGCAAGCTCATTTGTCCGTTCAATTGTTTGTTTTGCTAACACTCTATCTTTCTTTGTTAATGCAGCAGTTAACAATGGGATTAACGGAAATACCATCGCACTTGCAAACACGACAATTAATTGTGTAAACGCAAATCCACGACTATATATACCAAATTGTTCTTGAATCGTTGTAGTGGATTCATACAACATATGTGGAATCGTTACAGAATCAACTAAATTTAACACCGGCATCGATAATGCTCCAACTGCAATTGGAATCGAGACCTGAAGTATCTTTTTTGCATTATCTTTAAAATCTTGTAGTGAATATGTATTACTTTTATAACGATATATACTTTTTACATACTTCATTCTCAAATAGATAAGTGACGTAATTACTCCAAGGCAAGAACCAATCATTGCGCCGCCTGTTACAACATCACTCTCTTTATTCCAATATACAAATAAAAATGCAATTGCTAACATAAAGAAAACACGAATGAACTGCTCAATTACTTGTGACACCCCGGTAGGAATCATATCTCCAAAACCTTGGAAATATCCTCGATATACCGCCATATATGGTGCGATTAATAACGCAAACGAAGTTACGATTAATGGAAGTCTTGTTTCTTGTCCACCAAGCATATTTGCAAACATACTTGATCCAATCATAATAACTGAAAATCCAAGCACTCCAAATATTACTCCAATAATAGATGCTGAAGTAAATAGTTTGGCAATTCCATTCTCGTCATTCTTCTCATGAAGTTCAGCGATTAATTTTGATATAGCTAGCGGTACTCCCGCTACTGATAAAGTTAAAGCTATCATATACACAGGAAAAACAAGGCGAAAAATCCCCAGTACTTCATCTCCTGCTATATTTTGTAATGGGATTTGAAAAAAACTTCCCAACACTTTCGATAGAAACGTTGTAATCGTTAAAATCGCAGCGCCTTTCACAAACTTATTATTCATCTTCTAGCTCTTTTCTTTCAATATATAATTTTCATACATATTACAACATAAAACGAGATAGCTATATTCTTCTCTTTTTTGAAAAATTTCACTTTATCTCATTTAGCTATCATACCAAATTTCTTATACATTGAATACTCTCTTTCTTTCTATGTTTTAAATATAGTATGTACAATAACGCCTTATTTATATCCAGTTATTTCTTCAATTTACTACTTCTACTTATTCGGGATAAACATGTGCTATAATGTAGCTATTGTCAGTAAGAGGAGTGTTTACAACATGCTGAATTCGGTAAAAAAGCTGTTAGGAGATTCTCAGAAGAGAAAACTAAAAAAGTATGAACAACTTGTTCAAGAAATTAATAATCTGGAAGAAAAACTATCTGATTTATCTGATGAAGAATTGCGTCATAAAACGATCACATTTAAAAACATGCTTCGTGACGGAAAAACAGTGGATGATATAAAAGTTGAAGCGTTCGCTGTTGTACGTGAAGCAGCAAAACGTGTACTTGGATTACGTCACTACGATGTGCAGTTAATTGGTGGCCTTGTACTATTAGAAGGTAATATTGCAGAGATGCCAACTGGTGAAGGAAAAACATTAGTTTCTTCTCTTCCAACATACGTACGTGCTCTTGAAGGAAAAGGCGTTCACGTTATTACTGTAAACGACTATTTAGCAAAACGAGATAAAGAATTAATTGGCCAAGTTCATGAATTTCTAGGTTTAAAGGTTGGATTAAATATTCCTCAAATCGATCCTGCCGAAAAGAAACTTGCTTACGAAGCTGATATTACATACGGTATTGGAACAGAATTTGGCTTTGACTATCTACGTGATAATATGGCCTCTTCAAAAAATGAACAGGTACAACGTCCTTATCATTTTGCTATTATCGATGAGATTGATAGCGTTTTAATTGACGAAGCAAAGACACCTCTTATTATCGCTGGTAAGAAATCAAGCAGCTCTGATTTACACTATTTATGTGCAAAAGTTATTAAATCATTTCAGGATACTCTTCATTACACATACGATGCAGAATCGAAATCTGCTAGTTTTACAGAAGACGGTATTACAAAAATAGAAGATTTATTTGATATCGATAACCTATATGATTTAGAACATCAAACTTTATATCATTATATGATTCAAGCATTACGAGCTCATGTCGCTTTCCAATGTGATGTTGACTATATTGTACACGATGAAAAAATTCTACTTGTAGATATTTTCACGGGTCGTGTTATGGATGGTCGCTCTTTAAGTGACGGTTTACACCAAGCTCTCGAAGCAAAAGAAGGCTTAGAAATCACTGAAGAAAATCAAACACAAGCATCCATTACAATTCAAAACTTCTTCCGTATGTATCCAGCACTATCTGGTATGACAGGTACAGCAAAAACGGAAGAAAAAGAATTTAACCGTGTATATAACATGGAAGTTATGCCGATTCCGACAAATCGTCCGATTATTCGTGAAGACAAAAAGGACGTCGTATACGCAACAGCCGATGCTAAATATAAAGCTGTACGTGAAGATGTTCTAAAACACAATAAACAAGGACGCCCGATTTTAATTGGGACAATGTCTATTTTACAATCAGAAACCGTTGCTCGTTACTTAGATGAAGCAAATATTACATATCAATTATTAAATGCAAAAAGCGCAGAACAAGAAGCTGATTTAATCGCAACTGCTGGACAAAAAGGTCAAATTACAATTGCGACGAATATGGCCGGACGAGGTACTGATATTTTACTAGGTGAGGGTGTTCACGAACTTGGTGGATTACATGTAATCGGGACAGAACGCCATGAATCGCGACGCGTTGACAATCAGCTAAAAGGTCGTGCTGGTCGCCAAGGTGACCCAGGTAGCTCTCAATTCTTCCTTTCTTTAGAAGATGAAATGCTAAAACGTTTCGCACAAGAAGAAGTCGAGAAATTAATGAAATCACTGAAAACAGATGAAACAGGACTTATTCTAACTTCTAAAGTCCATGATTTTGTAAACCGTACACAATTAATTTGTGAAGGTAGCCATTTCTCAATGCGTGAGTACAATTTAAAGTTAGACGATGTAATAAATGACCAACGTAACGTTATTTATAAATTACGTAATAACTTATTACAAGAAGATACAAATATGATTGAAATTATTATTCCAATGATTGATCATGCTGTAGAAGCCATTTCTAAGCAATATCTTGTAGAAGGTATGCTTCCAGAAGAATGGGATTTTGCTAGTTTAACAGCAAGTCTAAACGAAATTTTATCAGTAGAAAATATGCCATCATTATCAGCAAATAATGTACATTCACCGGAAGATTTACAATCCGTTTTGAAAGAAACATTATCTCTTTATAAAGAGCGCGTAAATGAGCTAGATAGCCATACTGATTTACAACAGTCGCTACGATATGTTGCCCTTCATTTCCTAGATCAGAACTGGGTCAATCACTTAGATGCAATGACCCACTTAAAAGAAGGCATCGGACTAAGACAATATCAACAAGAAGACCCTACTCGTCTTTATCAAAAAGAAGCTTTAGATATCTTTTTATACACATATGGTAATTTCGAAAAAGAAATGTGCCGCTATGTTGCAAGACATTTAGGTGTTCCTGAAAACGTACAATAACGAGGTGAAAGATTATGTTATCATTCCTAAAAAAAGCTAAGAAAAACGGAAAAGATACGACTGTCTCTAGTAATCAACTATTCGGACAAGAAAGCACAAATACTGAAAATAAAACTGTAAAACCAACGCTTTACTTCCACCCTAGCTGGGGTGCAGTAGGACAAGAACAAAAATACATTTATCAATTTTTACATAAAGAACTACCACGTTTAGAAGAATATCAAATTTCTTTATCTGGAATTGAGATTGAAAAGCGTGATAACGGTTATGACGTAGCTGTATTTATTCGCAGCACTGTTCCGAAACCAATTTCTTTAGAAGAAGTTACATTAATTCTTCTAAATAAAGAGAAAAAATTATGCGCGCGAAAAACATTCAACCTTTCTGCATTAGGAGATATTCCTGCAAATGTAAATATGCCGTTTATTTTTACATTTGAGCAAGAAACAATTACAGATGCTGAATTATCGCAAACGGATTGGGAATTAGCGTTCGAACTTGAAAGTAAGCATGTATTAGATTTAGATCCATCTTGGGAAGCTCAGTTACCTGAAGCAAGCAAAGAAGCTTTACGTAATTTCGTGGACAATTTAACACCTCCACATGATAGTGAAATGAACTTCCTAGGTCTGCAAGCTGCACGAAAAGAAAACGGCGATTTACATACAACGCTTCTTATTCGTAACGGTTGTAAAGACAACATTCAACTAGAGCAACTTCCTCTTCATATTGAAGATGCCACAGGTGCAGTTGTTGTTAAAGGCGCTTTCACATTACCGAACCTTGAAATTAAAGCGAACACTACAAAACCGTGGTCATTTGTCTTCCCTGCTTCATCTATATTAAAAGAAGATATGGACCTATCTTCTTGGAAGGCACTTGTACCACAAGACTAATCATAGAGAGGCTCGCCTCTCTTACTTTTTTTCATACAAAAAGCCTGCTCAAAAAGATGGTCATCACACCTCTTTGGACAGGCTTTTTCTTTATGTAAAATTTATTTCGTTACGAATAAACGTTCAATATGATATTCAGCTTCTAATTTGCACATTTCATCTGCATGCTTTACTTTATTTCTTTTTAATTGCTCCACTTGTTCTTCGCTCGGTTTTTCATTAATAAGCTCGTTAATTTTTTCATTTACTTTCATTGCTAACGCTTGATGGAAATCTGGATGTCCTTTCAACTCGTCATCTACTTTATTGATCCAAGTTGATTTTGTGTATAAATACTGTTTCCACTGTTCAACAAATTGTTGCATATCAAACTTTTCTTCGTTCCATTCAATTTCTTTCATATACTTCTCAAAAGAAACAACAATTGAGCGTGTAATCCCAATCTTCACTCCGTGTGGTAACTGTTTGTACATCAATTATTCCCTCCAGCTTAAAGCTCTTCCTTCTGACAAAAAAGGAATCTCAAAATTCATATACATTACTATAATATCACATACCTAATCTAGAATGTTACTATACTGCTAAGAGGAATAAATGTCAACAGACGTATAACATCTTGATATACAGATGTTATAAACAAAAAAAGAGGTTGTCCCAAAAGGTCGTTAAAAACGAACTTTTGGAGACAACTTCTTTTATTTTTCCTGTATATGGATAAAAACCCCAATCATAAGTAGAAAAACAATGGGTTT